>NZ_BAIN01000177.1 GCF_000613285.1 Acetobacter papayae JCM 25143
CCGTTGATTTTGTTTTATACAAAATTTATTTATGAATTACCTACAAAGAGAGAGTTAGAAAAACCTTATGGTTTTGTTGCCTTCTCTTTGATTTCATTTCTCCTGAGTTGCTTAGATGGGGTGATGGAAGATGAAGCAGTCTGGTTTCAGTGACGTTGAAGAGCGGTTTGCTCACCTACGCGGACTTAGTCATCAACTTGCAGTGTTTTCCCGGCCTGTGGATTTTGAGGTGTTCCGCCCAGATCTTGACAAGGCCCTGGCCTATTCAGACGGAAGCAAAGGCGGGCGTCCGCCGTTTGATCCGGTGCTGATGTTCAAGATCTTGGTGATCCAGTGACCCTGCCCCGTGGAATGCCCTCGTTTTTGGGTAAGGTCTGTCCAACCGGAGACATGCAATGAAGAGATCACGTTTCACGCAGGATCAGATCATCAGGATCCTGAAAGAGCATCAGGCGGGCGACCGCCGTTTGATCCGGTGTTGATGTTCAAGATCCTGGTGATCCAGACGCTGAACAATTTGTGATGAGCGGACAGG
>NZ_BAIN01000176.1 GCF_000613285.1 Acetobacter papayae JCM 25143
CTGCGGTATCAGGAGCAGCACCCGCCCTCGCTACAGGGCTTTGTGCACTGGCTGCGCCACTCGCGCGAGACTGTCCGGCGCGAGGCAGAGGCTGGCGGCAATGCGGTGCGGGTCATGACGGCGCATGGCTCCAAAGGGTTGCAGGCACGGCTTGTCATCCTGCCCGATACGGTGGGCGCGCCCCGCTCGGAGGATAGGCTGTTCTGGGCGCATGACGCGGCCAGCGGGCTGGATGTGCCGCTTTATACGCCGCGTGCGGCCATGGGTGTGGGGCTGACACGCAGGCTGGCAGAAACGGCGCGCGCCCGCGCGGTGGAGGAATATAATCGTCTGCTTTACGTGGCCCTGACCCGTGCGGCCGAAAGGCTGGTGGTCTGCGGCTGGCGACCCGGCCGCACGGTGCCGCCGGAAAGCTGGTACGAGCGCTGCCGCGAAGGGTTCGAGCGCGCAGGCGCGCGCAGCGTGGACTGGAATACGGAGCCCTTGCCCGAGGGGGCTGAAGCTCCCCCCGGTGACTGGCCGGGCACTATGCTGGTGCTGGAGGAAACACCCCGCACCCCGGCCCC
>NZ_BAIN01000175.1 GCF_000613285.1 Acetobacter papayae JCM 25143
CCCGGCGCTCGTGGCTGCGGCGGCTGACGCGACACAGGGCACGCACCCAGTTCGAGCGCGAACAGGCGGGCCTTGCCCCCCCTCTGCTGTCCGAGGACTGGCCGCGCCTGTGGCGGCACGACCTGCGGGGCAGTTCCTCACAGCATGTAGCGCTGGCGGGACTGCGCACATTGCAGACCTTGCGGCCGGAACTGGCCGTGCTGGCCGCGACCTCCGGCACCAGCGGCGCGGTGTATGATATCCCTGACCCGCACTGGCCCTGCGGCCTGCAGGAACACGGCATGGCAGGCATGCTGTCTGGCATGGCGCTGCATGGCGGCGTGCTGGCCTGCGGCGTGGCGGGCATGATCACCATCGACCGCATGCGCCCCGCCCTGCGCATGACCGCCCTCATGCGCCGCCGGGTGCTGTATCTTCTGACCAATGATGGTCTGGCCCTGAGCGATGGCGGAGGCGGCTGGCAACCCGTGGAGCAACTGGCCAGCCTGCGCGCCATGCCGCATCTGGCCGTGTTCCGCCCAGCCAATGCGCAGGAAACTTTCGCCTGCTGGCAGGCCGCCCTGCTCTGGCCCGAAGGCC
>NZ_BAIN01000174.1 GCF_000613285.1 Acetobacter papayae JCM 25143
ACGGTTGTGGTGTTCGGCCTTGGCGGCATTGGTCTGAACGTGATTCAGGGCGCGAAGATGGTGGGTGCGGACCGGATTATCGGTGTTGACATCAACCCTGCGCGTGAGGCGATGGCGCGCCAGTTCGGGATGACGGATTTTGTAAACCCGCGTGATCTTGGGCCGAATGGCGATATTGTCGGGCACCTTGTGGAACTGACCGGCGGTGGGGCCGACTACACGTTTGAATGTGTTGGCAACCCGACACTGATGCGTCAGGCGCTGGAATGCGCGCATCGTGGCTGGGGTGTTTCGACGATTATCGGTGTTGCGGCTGCGGGTCAGGAGATCAGCACGCGTCCGTTCCAGCTTGTGACGGGTCGGCGCTGGATTGGCTCTGCCTTTGGTGGTGCGCGAGGTCGTACGGATGTTCCGAAGATTGTTGACTGGTATATGGAGAACCGGATCAACATTGACGACCTGATTACGCACAAGCTTCCGCTGGAGCGTATCAACGAAGGCTTTGACATGATGGAACGCGGCGAAAGTATCCGCACCGTCGTCGAGTTCTGAGGAACAGACACACGGCCCCGCCGCATGACAG
>NZ_BAIN01000173.1 GCF_000613285.1 Acetobacter papayae JCM 25143
CGACCACAATCCATCGAGAACTGGGAAGGCATGAATGCAATCGTCATAACCGCATTGAAACGGCCCTACACCTTTGTGGTCCTTTCAATGCTCATTCTCGCGTTTGGCGTGCTCTCTGTTATGCGCGCGCCAACCGATGTGTTTCCCAATATCAAGCTGCCCGTGGTGTCCGTTGTGTGGACATACGGCGGCATGCTGCCAGAGGAATTCGCAGGACGCATAACCTACAACTACGAACTGGCCGTGACCTCCACAGTGGAGGGCATCGAGCATATGGAAAGCAGCTCGTATTACGGCCGCAGCATCGTCAATATCTACTTCCAGCCCGGAACGGATATCGGTGAAGCTGAAGCCGAAGTTACGGCTATTTCCCAGACCGTTATCAAGCAGTTGCCTGATAACATTCCAGCGCCCATGGTCATGCGTCTGGATGCGTCCTCGGTGCCGGTTCTGGCGCTGCAGGTAACGTCTGACAAGCAGACCCCGTCAGATCTGTTCAAGATCGCGATGACGCGCATCCGCCCCATTCTCGTGACAGTGCCGGGTTCTGTTCTGCCGCAGGCTTACGGCGGTATGGACAGCTTCATCATGGTTGC
>NZ_BAIN01000172.1 GCF_000613285.1 Acetobacter papayae JCM 25143
TGCAACGCCCTTGCGCGCGGGAGTGGCCCGCGCGCGCCTGCTCGGCCTGTGCCACGCCATACAACCACGCGGCAAACCCTAGCAACACCAGCCCCGCCCCGACCGGCAGCACGGTCTGGCCGCCGCCTTCCATCACAATCACCCAGAAAAACCACACACAGGTGCCCAGCAACGGAAAGGCCAGAGACTGCCGCAGATAGATCATCCACCCACCGGGGCGGGGCAGCCAGCCCGCCACACCGGGGGCCAGCATCAGCAGCACCAGCGGAGCGGCAAGCCCAACCCCCATAAAGGCAAACACCACAAGCCCCGCCACCGGCGGCCCGGACAGCGCTCCCGCTACCGCAACCCCCATGAACGGCGCGGTGCAGGGTGTGGCCACCAGCACAGCCAGCACGCCAGTCAGCACATCATGCCAGCGCAGCCCGCCCGCCCCTTCGGCCGAAACCTCGGCCTGACGCGGCGCACGCAACGCGAAAGGCATGAAAGAGAACACCCCCAGCAAATTGAGCGCCATGACAAACAGCAACCACGTAACGAAGGTAACAAAGAGCGGTGACTGGAACTGAAAGCCCCACCCGCAGCCCTACCACCTGCGC
>NZ_BAIN01000171.1 GCF_000613285.1 Acetobacter papayae JCM 25143
GCTCAACCAGAAGCAGCTTCAGGCGCATCATCTCTCCGCCATGGACGTGCAGAACGCCCTGCGCAAGCAGAATATCGTGCTGCCCGCAGGCGATCAGAAAATATATAGAACGGACTGGATGGTGCAGACCAACGCCACACCACGGTCTATGGAAGAGTTAGGAGACATTCCCGTCAAGCGCGTAGGTAATGCCGTCATTTATGTGCGTGACGTAGCCAACGTGTACCGTGGCGGACACCCGCAGACCAACCTTGTGCTGGTTCAAGGCAAGCAGGGCGTCATGATCGTCGTCATGAAAAGTGGCGAGGCCTCGACCCTTGATGTCGTGTCCAGAACCAAGGAACTGCTACCTCGTGTCCGGCAGCTTGTACCGCCGGATGTCCATATTTCGGTGCTGAGCGATGCTCGGTATTCGTTAAGGACGCCATCAAGGATGTGGTGCGCGAAATGCTGACAGCCGCCGTGCTGACAGGTCTTGTCGTGCTGCTGTTCCTCGGCTCCTGGCGCTCCACCATCATTATTGCCACGTCTATTCCGCTGTGCATTCTGGCAGCCATCATCTGCCTGTTGTGGGCGGGGCAGACCATCAACGTCATGACACTGGGTGGCTTGGCGCTGG
>NZ_BAIN01000170.1 GCF_000613285.1 Acetobacter papayae JCM 25143
TCTCAACCAGAAGCAGCTTCAGGCGCATCATCTCTCCGCCATGGACGTGCAGAACGCCCTGCGTACGCAGAACATCGTGCTGCCCGCAGGCGATCAGAAAATCAACCGCACGGACTGGATGGTGCAGACCAACGCTACCCCACGCTCCATGCAGGAACTGGGCGATATTCCCGTCAAACGCGTGGGCAACTCCGTTATTTATGTGCATGACGTAGCCAACGTGTACCGTGGCGGACACCCGCAGACCAACCTTGTGCTGGTTCAAGGCAAGCAGGGCGTCATGATCGTCGTCATGAAAAGTGGCGAGGCCTCGACCCTTGATGTCGTGTCCAGAACCAAGGAACTGCTACCTCGTGTTCGGCAGCTTGTACCGCCGGATGTCCATATTTCGGTGCTGAGCGATGCCTCGGTATTCGTTAAGGACGCCATCAAGGATGTGGTGCGCGAAATGCTGACAGCCGCCGTGCTGACAGGTCTTGTCGTGCTGCTGTTCCTTGGCTCCTGGCGCTCCACCATCATTATTGCCACGTCTATTCCGCTGTGCATTCTGGCAGCCATCATCTGCCTGTTGTGGGCAGGGCAGACTATCAACGTCATGACACTGGGTGGCTTGGCGCTAG
>NZ_BAIN01000169.1 GCF_000613285.1 Acetobacter papayae JCM 25143
AGATCGAACAGCGCCTGCGCGAAATCGGACGGGCGCGCCTGCGCCTGCGCACCGGCATTCAGCCCCTCCGCCAGCCGCGCCAGCACCTTGCGGGCTCCGGGCAGGGGCGTGTGTTCATCAAACAGGCGGGCGGTAATACGCTCCACATTGCCATCGACCGGCACCACAGGCACCCCGAAGGCAATGGCGGCAATAGCCGCTGCCGTATAAACCCCGATACCGGGCAGGGTTTTCAACTCGGCCACCTGAGCCGGAAAGCCGCCGCGCGCCACCACGGCCTGTGCACAGGCATGCAGGTTGCGCGCCCGGGCGTAGTAGCCAAGCCCCGCCCATGCGGCCAGAACCTGCTCCTGCGGTGCCGCGGCCAATGCCTGCACCGTGGGAAACAGAGCGAGAAATTTCTGGTAATAGGGAATGACCGCCGTAACCGTGGTCTGCTGGAGCATGATTTCGCTCAGCCAGACATGGTAAGGGTCAGGCGTACGCCCGCCTTCCGCCCGCCATGGCAGGGTGCGGCGATGTCTGTCATACCAGTGCAGCAAAGCGTGGTCAGGTGGCGTAATCACGGAGGCAGTTATGGCGAAGGAACCCCGCTCCGGCAAGACGGAGCCCGCATCCCCCCCACGGCCAA
>NZ_BAIN01000168.1 GCF_000613285.1 Acetobacter papayae JCM 25143
GCACGCTGTGCCAGCTCGCCTTTGGCGATGCACTGGCCGTGGCCCTGCTACGCCAGCGCGGCTTTACGGCGGCGGATTTCAGCACTTTTCACCCCGCGGGCGGCTGGGCGCGCGACTGCGCACGGTGCGTGAACTCATGCGCACCGGTTCTGCCATGCCGCTGGCCACACCACAGACGCGCATGCGCGACGTGATCATGGAAATGACACATAAGGCGCTAGGATGTGTCGGCATTGTGGAGCAGAATGGTACCTTGGCCGGACTGATAACGGATGGGGATCTGCGCCGCGCTCTGGATCACGACCTGACGGCCACCCTAGCCAAGGATGTCATGAACACCATGCCGCTGACGATAGAGCCCGATATCCTTGCATCGGAAGCGCTACGGGTCATGAACGCACGCCAGAGGCCCATTACCTCGCTGTTCGTTCTGGGGCCTGATCGCCACCCGCTGGGCGTCATTCATGTGCATGACCTGATCAAAGCCGGGGTTGAATGAGCGACCTCCCCCCCGACACCCCCGATCTCTCCGTGACCCACACCTCCGAACCAACGGATGACGCGGCCGCCAGCACGCGCGCGCAGCGGGCTGATTTTGCGCGCCCACGCTCGCTCATGACACGGCAGCGCGAGCAGCTTCAACCAG
>NZ_BAIN01000167.1 GCF_000613285.1 Acetobacter papayae JCM 25143
CGCCCCCGCCTCTACTTTCCGCCGCCCAAAATCGAGACGCCGCCGCCCAAGCCACCGATGCAGCATGTCACGCGCACGCCGCCCAAGGCCCCCACGCCGCCGCAGCGCCATACGACACAGGCTCCGCCTTCTCCCGCGCCGGATGTGCCCGATACCTCGGCTGGCTCCTCGCCGCTGAATAACGTGCAGCCCGTCTATCCGCCTGAGATGGAGGAAGAAAATATCGAAGGCCGCGTGACCCTCGTCTGCGATGTGGAAGTCACGGGTATGACCAGCAACTGCCATGTGCAGTCGGTGTCCGGCGGGCAGGCCTTCGTGCGCTCGGCGATGGATTATCTGGCCCGGGCCCGTTACCGCCCGGCCGAGCGTAATGGCGTGCCGGTGAAGGAACTGCACAAGGTGTATGTGATCCGTTTCCGGCTGGATGACTGATGTGGGCCTGTCCGGCACGGACCGCCCGCGAACAAGAAAATGACCATGATGGCCGGCCGGGAACGGTGCGGGTCGCAGCAGTAAGGATTTAGATTAAGATGATCAGGGTGCCTCGTTCTTCCGTTTCTGGTCCTGCCGTGTCCATGCTGGCGCTGGTGCTGGCGGTTTCGGCCCCTGTGGCCGTGAGCAGCACGGCGCGGGCGCAGGAAGCCGCCCCGGCGGCAACGG
>NZ_BAIN01000166.1 GCF_000613285.1 Acetobacter papayae JCM 25143
CGCGACCAGCGCTGCCGCACGCCCCCCCCACGCCTGATCCGGCGGCAGCACAGCCGCCTGCGGCCCCTGATCTGAGCAAAGGCACTGTTACGGGCCTGCCGCTGCCGCGCTACGCTGCCTGCGGGCGGATGAGGTGAACATGCGTGCCGGGCCGGGGCGGCGCTTTCCTATTCTGTGGGTTTATCACCGCCGCGGCATGCCCGTAAAAGTCGAGCGGGAGTTCGATGTCTGGCGGCTGGTGGAAGACCAGACCGGGCAGAAAGGCTGGATGCAGCAGGCCACCCTGTCTGGTGGGCGGGATTTTCTGATACCGGGCGAACAGCCGGGTGATCAGGCCCCCATCCCCGTCAAGGGTGACCAGAATGGAGATAACCCGGCATCGGCCGGTCATATGGACAGCCGAGAGGTGGCCCGCGCCGCGACCCCAGAAGAGGCCGCGCATGTCGCTGGTGGGGTTATGCTGCGTGCCACGGCGGATCAGGCCGGGGCGATCGTGGCGGTGCTTCAGCCCGGCACGGTTGGTTCCATCAAGGAATGTCCGCAGGGTTCGGGCTGGTGCCGGGTTTCCGTGCACCAGTATAATGGCTGGTTGCCCCGGCAGGCGATCTGGGGTGTGGAGCCGGATGAGGTTCTGGCACCCTCCTGAACACGTTTACAGCCCTGATGGCGCGCCGCGCCGTGCTCAATCAGGTTAGGGCAGGATAACGGGAATGGCTGCATCGTTTGACAGAGCTCTTGGTCGGCGTGCCATGCTTGCGGGGGTGGCAGGCCTATC
>NZ_BAIN01000165.1 GCF_000613285.1 Acetobacter papayae JCM 25143
GCGTGTCGTCAGTTAAGCCTGAGTGTGGCACGTGAGGGTTGTACTTTGTGGCTGCGTGTGCTGACTGTTTTCCCAGTTTTTGGGGGAGACAGATGGATGCGGCGCTATGGTTTACGCGATGATCAGTGGGAGCGGATAAAGGATCTTCTCCCCGGTCGTGAAGGCTATGTCGGCGGCACTGCGGCGGACAACCGTCTGTTCGTGGAGGCGGTGCTGTATCGCTATCGCGCGGGCATTCCATGGCGCGACCTTCCTGCCCGTTTCGGGGACTGGAAAAACGTGCACCGGCGTCTGCGGCGCTGGTGTGAAAGCGGTGTCATCGAACGGATATTTCGCCATCTCGCCGCTGATCACGACAACGAATACATGATGATCGACAGCACCATTGTCCGGGCGCATCAGCACAGTGCCGGAGCCCTCAAAAAAGGGGCACGGATCAGGCCATCGGACGATCCCGGGGCGGATTGACCACAAAGATCCATGCCATCTGCGACGCTCTGGGCAATCCGGTGGAATTCGGCATCACACCAGGACAGGATGCCGATATCACCCAGGCGGAACCGCTTCTGGAAAACATCGACCCGAATGCTTTCCTTGCTGACAAGGCGTATGACGCGGACAGGTTGATCGATCGGCTGATACAGCGCGGGATTACCCCGGTTATCCCGCCAAAACGCAACAGAACGACACGACGGAAAACCGATTTTTCTCTCTACCGCGAACGGAACCTTGTTGAGAGGTTCTTCAATAAACTTAAGCAGTTTCGCGCTATCGCAACCCGCTACGATAAACTGAAATCAACCTTCCTCGCGGCTGTGCAGTTCGCCTCAATCATCATCCTGCTTAACTGACGACACGCCGTA
>NZ_BAIN01000164.1 GCF_000613285.1 Acetobacter papayae JCM 25143
CCCTAGAGCGTGTCGTCAGTTAATTCCGATGATAGCGGAGACAAGTTGCACTGCTGCGAGGAATGTTGATTTCAGCTTGTCGTATCGTGTTGCAATGCCTCTGAACTGCTTCAGTCTGGCGAAGAACCGTTCGATTTCGTTTCTCTTTTTGTAGAGTGAGAAGCTGATTTTCCGTGAATGACGTCGGTTTTTTCTTGATGGGATAACCGGTGTGATCTGCCGTTCTTCGAGCTTTTCGATAAGCGGGTCAGCATCATAAGCCTTGTCGGCAATGATGGCTTCGGGACCGACTTCGTCCAGCAAGGGGCCTGCTTCCGTGATATCCGCTCTCTGCCCGGGCGTCAGGGATAGCGTCACAGCCTTTCCCGCGGCATCGACAACAGCGTGGATTTTTGTGGTCAGTCCGCCACGGGACCGTCCGATGGCCTGATCCGCGCCCCTTTTTTACGGGCGCCCGCGCTATCCTGGTGAGCACGGACTATCGTGCTGTCGATCATCATGTATTCGTTGTCATGGTCAGCCGCCAGACGCCGGAAAATGCGCTCGATCACACCGCTTTCGCACCAGCGGCGCAGTCGCCGGTGGACGTTCTTCCTGTCTCCAAAACGGGTCGGCAGATCACGCCAGGGAATGCCTACGCGGTAGCGATACAGAACCGCTTCCACAAACAAACGGTTATCCGCGGCCGTACCGCCGACATGGCCTTCACGACCCGGGAGAAGGTCTTTTATCCGAGCCCACTGACCATCGCTCAGACCATACCGTCGCATCCCTGTATCTCCCCGAAAAACAGAGAGAAAACATCACAGATCAAACGGGAGTACAAGCCTCATGCCACTCCACGCTAACTGACGACACGCCCTA
>NZ_BAIN01000163.1 GCF_000613285.1 Acetobacter papayae JCM 25143
GCTGCGCCTGCTGCTGGGTGTGCTGCCCGTGCTGGCGGGGTGGGTGGCGGCGTTTACGGCGGTTGTGTCCTCCCCCTGAGTGGGGTGGTGCTGCTGGCGGTGGCGTTCGCGCTGGTGGCCCTGTGCGAGCGCACGGCATGGCGGCGTGGCTGGCTGCCGCCGGGCTATATGGGAGTTCGCTGGATTGTGACCGCCGTGACGGAGTGCTGCCTGCTCACGGTTCTGCTGATGGCGGGGGCTCTGACCTGCCTGCGGGCAGGGTGGCATGTGAGAGCCAAGGTGTTATGACAGGCTTTGAACACGCCGTGGCATGGGCCTGTATCGCAGGTGGTAAAATAGTCGGACGGCGGAAACTGATGGAGCATGCAAGGCATGAACAGTAAACCGCGCATTCTGGTAAAAGGGGCGGGGGTCGCCGGTATGACGGCCTGTGTCGCGCTGGCGGAACGGGGTGGAGAGGTTACGCTCTACGATCAGGCGGGCCGGGTAGGGGCCGGGGCCTCATGGTTCGCAGGCGGTATGCTGGCTCCATGGTGCGAGGCGGAATCGGCCCCGGAAGAAGTCACCGCCCAGTCCATCGGGGCGGTGGACTGGTGGGCACGCCACGTGCCGCAGGTGACACGGCAGGGCAGTCTGGTGCTCGCTCCCGCGCGTGATGTGGGAGAAATCGCCCGCTTTGCCCGCCGCACTTCGGAATATACGCAGGTTAATGGCGCGGATATTGCAGCGCTGGAGCCTGATCTGGACGGGCGATTCCAAAAAGGACTGTTTTTCGGGCAGGAAGGTCATGTGGACCCACGCGTAGCTCTGCATGCCCTGTTTGACCGCTTGCTGGCTTTGGGTGGTCACGCCCTGCTGGCCGGTGCGCCAGCGCCG
>NZ_BAIN01000162.1 GCF_000613285.1 Acetobacter papayae JCM 25143
GCATGGCCGCACGCACTCCGGCATGAGCGAGCGCGACAGGCCAAGTTCAGGCTGGCGCACGCAGGTCATGCGCAGCCGTCGCACTGGTTGCCTGCCTCCGGGGGCGAGGGGGGCTGAAGCCGGGGGCGCATTGGCCGGGCTTTCCAGCAGGGGGTGCAGTAGGGCCGCCATGTCGGGCCGCTCTGGCGGTAAAAGCACCAGCACTTCCTCCACCGCGCTAGCCAGCACGGCGTTGAGTGTGCGTAGCAGCATGGGCTGGCCCGAGGCATCGCATGCCAGCAGCTTATGGGCAGGGGCCGTGCGGCTTGAGCGCCCGGCCGCCAGAATAATGGCCATTGTGCCCGGCAGGGTGGAAGGGGGCGGGGTGCCGGGCATTACGGGTTGTCCCAGCCGCGCCGGGTTGCCAATGGGCCGTTGCGCCGCACGGCCACGATATCGGCCAGAATGGACAGGGCAATTTCCTCAGCACCCACAGCGCCAATAGCCAGCCCTACCGGCCCGCGAATACGCGCCAGAGCTTCGGGCGCGTAGCCAAGCTGTTGCAGGCGCTCAAGCCTGCTGGCCTGTGTTTTGCGCGAGCCCAGCGCACCAATATAGAAAGCCGGGCTACCCAGCGCCGTTTCCAGCGTGGGGTCATCCAGCTTGGCATCATGTGTCAGGGTAACGAGGGCTGTGGTGGAATCGATACCCAGTGCGGGCAGGGCTTCATCCGGCCATTCGGTTATCAGAGTTCGACCCGGCTCCAGACCGGGGAAACGCTCGGTCGTGGCCAGTGCCTCACGCGGGTCCACCACAATGGGGTCAAACCCCGTAAGGGCGGCCAGCCGGGCCAGATGCTGGGCAATATGAACCGCGCCCACAATCAGCAGGCGGGGCGGCGGTAGCAGCGGCTGCACAAACCAGTTCTGCCCGGCGCTGTCCGGGGTGAGCAGCCCCCGCCCGGTGGCCAGTGCATGCAGGGCGGCGCGGCCTAGG
>NZ_BAIN01000161.1 GCF_000613285.1 Acetobacter papayae JCM 25143
ACCTTCTTCGGCCGCAGGTCAACCAGCAGCAGGTGCGAGTCCGTGCCGCCCGTCACGATATCAAAACCGCGCTCGACCAGAACTTCCGCCAGCACTTCCGCATTCCGGCGCACCGCTTCCTGATAGCTGCGGAACTCGGGCTTGAGCGCTTCGCCAAACGCCACCGCCTTGCCGGCGATCACGTGCATCAGCGGGCCACCCTGCAGGCCGGGGAACACTGCGGAGTTGATCTTCTTCGCCAGAGCTTCGTCATTCGTCAGGATCAGGCCGCCACGCGGGCCACGCAGCGTCTTGTGCGTGGTGGACGTCACGATATGCGCGTATTCGATCGGGTTCGGATACAGGCCAGCCGCAACCAGACCAGCAAAATGCGCCATGTCCACCATCAGCTTCGCGCCAACCTCATCCGCAATCCGGCGGAAACGCGCAAAGTCGATAATGCGCGGATAGGCCGAGCCACCCGCAACAATGATGGACGGCCGGTGCTCACGCGCAAGGCTTTCCATTTCCTCGTAGTCCAGCATGCCGTCCTGCTGGCGCACGCCATACTGCACCGCGTTGAACCACTTGCCAGAATAGTTCGGCGCGGCACCGTGTGTCAGATGCCCGCCCGCGGCAAGGCTCATGCCCAGAACCGTATCGCCCGGCTTGCCAAGCGCCATGAACGCCGCCTGGTTGGCGTTCGCGCCAGAATGCGGCTGCACATTCGCATAGCCCGCGCCAAACAGCGTCTTCACCCGCTCGATCGCAAGGCTTTCAACCTTGTCCACTTCCGAGCAGCCACCATAATACCGGCGGCCGGGATACCCTTCGGCATATTTGTTCGTCAGAACGCTGCCCTGCGCCTGAAGAACAGCCTCAGAGACCATGTTCTCGCTCGCAATCAGCTCAATCCCGTCGCGCTGACGCTCAAGCTCGCTCGTTATCGCTTCAAAAATCGCAACATCCGTCGTCTCAAGGTCAGCGTTGAAAAAAC
>NZ_BAIN01000160.1 GCF_000613285.1 Acetobacter papayae JCM 25143
CACGATTTTTTCAAGTGCTATATATATGATTAATCAAAAAAACGTGGTTGATATCGATCCCCTTTATCTAGACTTGAGTGATAAATACCATGTTGATCGGATATGCACGCGTCAGCACTGAAGATCAAACTCTTTCAGTTCAAATAAAAAATCTCAAGGAGGCTGGCTGTACTGTCATATTCAAAGAAAAAATATCTGGGGCCATAAGAAAAAGACCTGAGCTTCAGAAATTATTAAAAAAGATTAAGAAGGGCGATATTCTGGTTGTACATCGTCTGGACAGATTGGCACGTTCCACGCAGCATCTTCTGGAAATTACGGATTACCTCCGCACCAAGGATACTGGCCTGCGTTCGCTTTCAGAACCATGGGCCGACACGACCTCTGCCGCTGGCCGCATGATCCTGACCGTTTTTGCCGGGATTGCTGAATTTGAACGCGCGCTGATCCGCGAACGCACAGCGGAAGGACGAAAGCTCGCACGGGAGCGCGGCATCCATATGGGCCGCCCCTCGAAGCTTAAACCCCATGAGGCCGAAACCGCCCGCAAACTGATTACGGAAGAACAGGTTGCGGTGTCCGAAGTCGCGACCCGATACGGCGTGCACAAAACCACCATCTACCGCCTTGTGGCCGCAGCACAGCGGACAAAGTGCTCCAAGCACTGAAACCGCAAGCTACAGGACCACAAATAGAAAAGGCGCGGGGTTTCCCCCACGCCTTCTTCCTATGCGGACAATGCGCAGAGGCCCTTATCTTTTATAGATAGGAAAGCGTGCACACAGAGCCTTGACGCGGGTATGAACGGCCTGTTCCACAGCCGCATCGCCCTCGCCACCGGAAGCAGCCAGCGCGCTCAGCACTTCGTCGATCATCTCGCCAATCTCGCGGAATTCCGCCTCACGGAAACCACGCGCTGTCGCCGCCGGGCTGCCAAGCGCACGCCAGAGGTGATTGCAGGCTTTTCGGGGTCAAACGGAATGGCGTTCTTGTTGGCCGTAATGCCCGCACGTTCCAGCGCATGTTCCGCTGCCTTGCCCGTA
>NZ_BAIN01000159.1 GCF_000613285.1 Acetobacter papayae JCM 25143
GGCAGGGGCTCGACCCGTTGGACCTGCCGCCCGCCGTAGGGGGCATGACGCGGCAGGCAGCGCTGACACGTCTTGTTTTGCAGGCGGAAGGCGCATTTGGTACCCGCCCCACGCTCGATCAGGCATGGCCGCTGGCGGGCGCGCTCGCAACACTCATGGACGAGGCCGAGTGGGCCGGTGTTTCCCTGAGCGAGCGCCTGCCCGGCGCGGTGCAGGACGATTTTGCCCAGCACTGGCAGATTATTCTGCGGTTTCTGGAAATCATTACCGAGCAGTGGCCTGTCTGGCTGGCCAGTCAGGGGTTGATGAACCCGGTTGCCCGGCAGGTTGCGCTATTGCGCGCGCAGGCGGCCCTGTGGCGGGGTATGGCGGCACGGGGGGACGAGGGACGGCTATGGGCGGCAGGGTTTACCCACGCCATGGCCCCAACGGCGGAGGCATTGGCGGCGGTTCTGGCCTGTCCTGGTGGTCGGGTGATTTTACCCGGACTGGACATGAACATGCCTGATGCCGTGTTCGATACCCTGCCCGATAGTCACCCTCAGGCCGGTCTGGCCCGTTTGCTGGCGGCCCTTGGCCATGGGCGCGCGCAGGTGCGGGTATGGGACCGGGCGCAGGAACCATTGCGGGCCACCGCGCCAGCCGTTCCTGTTCGGGCTGGAATGGCAGGGACAGGCGGTGGCGAGGCCGATGAGGCTGAAACCGCGCGGCGGGCCGCCCGTTCGGCTGTTCTGTCGCGGGTCATGCTGCCCGCCACAGCGCTGGATGACTGGGTGCTGCGTGAGGGCGAGGGCACCAATGCGGCCAGCCCCGCACAGGCGCTGAGGCATTGCTGCCGGGTGTCGTACGTATCAGCGCGCAGGACGAGCAGGAAGAAGCGCTGGCCATCAGCATGATCATGCGTGATGCCATCGCGCATGAGGGGCGCACGGTGGCCCTTATTACACCGGACAGGGTTCTGGCCTCACGGGTGGTAACGGAACTCGCCCGCTGGGGCGTGCTGGCGGATGACAGCGCGGGCATGGCGCTGGCGGATACACCCGGTGCCGTGCTGCTGCGGCTGATTGCCCGGCTGGTGGAAAGCCGCTTTGCCCCCGTG
>NZ_BAIN01000158.1 GCF_000613285.1 Acetobacter papayae JCM 25143
CCTCACGCGCCATGCGCCCGGCCCCGGCCTCCATGGCCAGACACCAGAATTTTTCTCGCAGGCCTTCATCGGCAAGCTGGTGGCGTATGCGCACCCGCTCGGCCCGCCTGTCTTCATTGGACGGGTCATCCACCATTCAAGCCCGGCAGCCCGCAGGGTATTGCGCAGGGCCAGCCGTGAAACCCCAAGTAAAGGCCGCACCAACCGCAGGTCTGGCAGCAGGCTGATCCAGCCCATGCCCGCCAGTCCGTCTGGCCCGCTGCCCGCTGCCTGCCGCATGCAAGCAGTTTCAGCCTGATCATCGGCCTGATGGCCCAAAAGCAGGTCTAGGCACCCCTGTGCCCGGCATGCGGCACGCAGGGCGGCGTAACGCGCATCACGCGCACGGTGCGCAATGCCGGGCCCATATTGGAGGTTTTTGAGGGTCAATATCTGCGCGGGTATACCCATATCGCGCAGGCGCTCAAGGCTCAGGGCAGCCTCGGCGGCTGATTCCGCCCGCAATCCGTGATCAACCACAAAAGCCAGCAGGTTGCGCCGCCACCGGGTTGCAAGCCATGCCAGACACAGGCTATCGCCCCCACCGGAAACCGCCAGCGCTACGGGTGGCTGGCCGGGCGTATCCTCAACAAACGGGCCCAGCCGCGCCATATGCTTGGAAAACCACTGGGGGCAGACGGCCTGCCCGGAAAAAACAGGCCGCCCCGCAAACAAGGCGGAAATACCACTACCCCCCAAACCTATGCGCCAAAACGGCCATTAGCCGCATCCGCCACGCTGGCCGTAGATATCCGCCGCATTGCTCACACGCTTGGCCGGGTCCGGGAATTCGGCATGCAGTTTGCCCAGAGCCTGACAGGCGGCTTTCTTGTCACCCAGCGCCAGCAGCGTTGCGGTAACGCCCAGCAGGGCATCCGGCGCGCGGGTGCTTTTGGGCGAAAGGCTGTAGGCCTCGTAATAAGCCAGAGCCGACTGCCGATACTGCTTCTGCCCCGCGAGAGACTGTGCCAGCAGGAACTGCGCATCCACCTTGAAAGCGCCCTTGGCATGTTGCAGAGCGGCCTGCGCATTATCATGCGCGGTATCGTAGTCTTTCTTGACCAGTGCGGCCTTGCCCGCCTTGAGCAGGTCATCAGGCGTGGTGGGCGCACTCGCGGCCGG
>NZ_BAIN01000157.1 GCF_000613285.1 Acetobacter papayae JCM 25143
TCCAGCCCAGCGGCACAGAGGCGCACTGGCGGGCAAACTGTTCCACGGTCTGGCGCGTGCTGGGCAGGGCAGGGCCGGGGCCTATGGCATTCACCCGGATGCGGCGCGGAGCCAGCGCAAGCGCATGGTGCGGGTAAGCGTCCATAAAGCGCTTTTGGAAACCGTATAGCTGACGAAATGCGGCGTGAGCGACCACACGCGCTCGTCCAGCATGTTCAGCACCATGCCCTCCGCCCCTGTTGGCAGCGCCTTGGCGAAAGCTGCATCAGCACAAAGGGTGCGCGCAGGTTGGGCTTCATGTGCTGCATCCAGCTTTCAAGCGAGGCATCATCCCACTCGTCGCGCTCGAAGGTGGAAGCGTTATTGACCAGCACCCCCAGCGGGCCGCCAAGGGCCTGCATGGCCTGCTCGGTCAGCGGTGCGGTTTCCTCCTCCCGCGCGAGGTCGGCATGCAGCAGCACTGCACGGCGGCCAAGGGCTTCCACCTCGGCCTGTGTTTCACGCGCCCGCACGGCATTGCCCCGGTAATGGATGGCAACATCAAACCCGGTTTCAGCCAGCATCAGCACCAAAGCACGGCCCAGACGCGCCGCCCCTCCGGTTACAAGGGCGCGGCGTGGCATGGCGTCGGATACAGGAAACAGATCCATCGTCATGGTGGTGTTCTCCATTGCTTTTGGGGTCAGGCCGGGCGGCGTGCGCCAAGGGCCGCTGCCAGCGTGCCGTCATCCAGCACGTCCAGCGCGCCGCCCATGGGCACGCCCTGCGCGACACGGCTGATCGTGACATCACCCTGCGGGGGCGTGTAGGGGGCCAGACGGTCCATCAGCCAGTGCAGGGTTGTGGCCCCTTCCACCGTAGCGCCCAGTGCGAGAATGACCTCACGCACCTGCCCCGCTTCCAACCGGGCAAAGAGGGGGGCAGTATTGAGGTCTTCCGGCCCTGTGCCCGCCAGCGGCGAGAGCGTGCCACCCAGCACCTGATACACACCCCGGTGCACCCCCGCACGCTCGAGCGCCCACAGGTCTCCCACTGTTTCCACCACGCAAACCAAAGAGCGGTCACGCAGGGGATCGGAGCAGATATGGCACGGATCCACCGTGTCCAGATTCCCGCAGGAGGAGCAGGTGCGGATAGCCTCGCCCGCGCGCTCCATGGCGCGGGCCAGCGGCGCAAGGCGGGA
>NZ_BAIN01000156.1 GCF_000613285.1 Acetobacter papayae JCM 25143
GCGCGGAGCGGGGGCCAAACCCCGGCAACCGGCCCAGAAGCCGGATAAGCTGCTCTATTTCCTGCCCACCCATTCCGGCACCCTCGCGCGCGGTCAGTCCTAGAACGGCAGCTTCAGGCCTGCGGGCAGGTTAAGCCCACCAGTGACCTTCTGCATTTCCTCAGCAGCGCGCTCGTCCAGCTTGCGGCGGGCATCCGCGCAGGCCGCCATAATCAGGTCCTGAAGCATTTCCATTTCTGTCGGGTCTGCCAGCGAAGGGTCGATCTTAATCGAGCGCATGTCGCCCTTGCCGCTCAGCACAACCGTGACCATGCCTGCGCCCGCAGCCCCTTCAATGCTGATCCCTTCCAGCGTGGTCTGCATGGCTTCCATTTTGGCCTGCATCTGCGTGGCCTGTTTCATCATCGAGGCAAGGTTTTTCATTGATCGGTTCCTCTGGTTTTAAAAACCGGCACAGCCGTTACGCGGCCATGCGGGTCAGTCTGGAGAAAGGCCCGGATCATGGGGCCGTTCATCCTCGTCAAGCAGTTCCGCATCCAGCGGCGCGAACATAAGGGATGGGTCATCCGCTGCCAGCGCGGTGTGCAGTTCCTCGGGCGGCAGGCCGTAATCGTCCAGCCCGTGCTCGGAAACCTCGCCCAGCTCCGCATCGGGGAAAGCCTCCAAAATGGCCTGCACCAGCGGGTGAGAGGCCGCCTCCTTGCGGCGGAACTGAATAACCTCGGCCCCCTGCTCGCCCAGACTGGGCTCACCCGGTGCCTCAGACAGTTCCACCTGCCATTCAATACCGGTTACGCGCTCCAGCACCAGCCGCAGGCGGCGGGGGACATCGGGGGGGGCGCCCGCATCAAGCCGCATAACAATATGCCCGCACGCGAACGACACCAGATGGGCCGCGTGCCGCAGGTGGCCATGCAGCACCGCCTCACGCGCATCGCGCACAAGGGCCACGGTTTCGCGCCATGTGCGCGGGATAGCAGGTGGCGCAGGCTCTTGTTCCACCACAGGTTCAGGCACCGGGGGGAGAGCCTCCACCGCCATGGCGGTGCCACCGACCATCCGCAGGCGGGGCCTGTCATCCTCCATAGCGGGCATGGCCTGTGCATCAGTAACCGCACTGGCCACTGCGCCGCCACCCGCACTCCCGCCAGCGCTGCCACTGGCAAACGGAGCCGCGGCCATAGCGGATGGCGCGCTGCCAGTTG
>NZ_BAIN01000155.1 GCF_000613285.1 Acetobacter papayae JCM 25143
CCCCGGCTCCTGCGGATACGGCAACTCCTGCGGCGCCCGCACCTGCCCCCGAGGCCGCAGCTCCGGCACCCGAAGGGAACCCCTACGGGCTGAGTGCCTCTGGGCCAATGGCGATTTCGTGGCCCGCACGGTGCTGCTGATCATGCTGGCGATGTCGCTGGGCACGTGGTTCATCATGATCACGAAGTTCATCGAGCAGAGTCGCCTGTTCTCGGCTGGCCGCGCGGCGCGTCAGGATTTCTGGACCAAGCCGAGCATTCAGGACGGGGCCGCGGCGCTGCAGGCCGGCTCTCCGTTCCGCTATATTGCCGATACGGGCATTGTGGCGGCGGAACATCATGAAGGCACGCTGCAGGAAAGCATCGACCTGCGCACCTGGACGGGCATGTCCATCCAGCGTGCGGTGAACAACATCCAGAGCAACCTGCAAAAGGGTCTGGCGTTTCTGGGCACGGTGGGTTCCACCTCGCCGTTCATTGGTCTGTTCGGCACGGTGTGGGGGATCTACCACGCGCTGACGGCCATCGGCATTGCCGGTCAGGCTCGATCGACAAGGTGGCGGGGCCTGTGGGTGAATCGCTCATCATGACAGCGTTCGGTCTTGCCACGGCGGTTCCCGCGGTGCTGGGCTACAACCTTCTGGTGCGGCGCAACAAGGGGGCGATGGATCAGGTGCGTGACTTTGCCGATGATCTGCAGTCGATCCTGATTGGTGGCGTGCGCCATGGTGATGCGGTTGCGGTGCGGGCGGATCACTCCCCCACGACCGCCACTGTCTCGAACCGGGTGGGCTGACCCATGGGGATGCATGTCGGCGGCGGTGACGGGGGAGAGGACGAGGTCGTCTCCGCCATCAACACCACGCCGCTGGTTGACGTGATGCTGGTGCTGCTGATCATCTTCCTGATCACGATCCGGTGGCCACGCATACGGTCAAGGTTGATCTGCCGAAAGACCTGAGCCAGCGACGCAGACCAAGATCAGCAACGTTGTTGTGGCGGTCACGGCGGATAACCGGGTGTGGTGGGACCAGACACCGGTTGTGGACATGGCGGCCCTTGAGAGCCGTCTGGAACAGGCTGCGGTGCAGAAGCCGCAGCCACAGATCCAGATCCGTGCGGACGGGCATGTGCGCTACGAGAAGGTTGGCGGGATTATTGCCGCGTGCCAGCAGTCTGGCATCAGCATATCGACTTCATTACCGAGCAGCCGAAGGAGCACTGAGGATGGGCATGAATGTCGGGTCTGACAGCACGACGGAAGACGAAGGCATTGTCGACATCAACACCACGCCGCTGATTGACGTGATGCTGGTG
>NZ_BAIN01000154.1 GCF_000613285.1 Acetobacter papayae JCM 25143
CGGGCATGGGCCGCGATATCGGCCAGCTCGGTTGTTTCGCCGGAATTGGAAAAAGCCAGTATGGCATCGCCGGGCTGGATCATGCCCAGATCACCATGCGAGGCCTCGGCAGGGTGAACGAACAGCGATGGCGTGCCGGTGGAGGCCAGCGTGGCCTGTACCTTGCGCGCGATATGGCCTGATTTGCCAATGCCCGTTACCACCACGCGGCCGGGCAGGGCCAGCAGGATAGCCATGGCCGCAGCAAAAGCGCCACCCAGCCCGGTGGGGTCTTCCAGAGCATGCGCCAGAGCGGCGAGTCCTGCGGCTTCCATCCGCACCGTGGTGGCGGCGTCAGCACCGGAGGGGGCCGGTATGGGTGAGGGGGCGGGCTGGGTCATGAGTTATGCAGTTCGCTTACACGCAAAAGGCGGGGGGCGTGAAGGTTTTCATGCCCGGTGCGCGAAAATATCCGGCTCGTCATAGCCCAGACCGTCCAGTCTGGCCCGGCTGGGCAGGAAGTCGAAACAGGCCTGTGCCAGTTCGCGGCGCTCTTCTCGTTCCAGCAGGGCTTCCAGCCGTGCCCATAGCGCGTGCAGGTGCAGCACGTCCGAGGCGGCATAGGCAAGCTGTTCGGGTGTGAGGGTGGGGGCACCCCAGTCCGAACTCTGCTGGTGCTTGCTCAGATCCACCCCGAGCATTTCCCGGCACAGGGCCGCAAGGCCATGGCGCTCGGTAAAGGTGCGAACCAGCTTGGCGGCAATTTTGGTGCAGATAACAGGGGCAACCGTAATCCCCAGCGTATGTTGCAGGATACCGACATCAAACCGGGCAAAATGCATGATTTTTGTCAGCGCCGGGTCGGCCAGAACCCGCCTGAGGTTGGGGCAGGCATAGCCGGTGCCGCCAAGGCGGGTGGGGATAATCTGCACCAGATGGGCCGTGCCATCCCCTGCGGAAAGCTGGACAAGGCACAGCCGGTCGCGGTGGGGGTTGAGCCCCATGGTTTCGGTATCCACGGCAACGGAGCCGGAAAAGGTCAGCCCGTCAGGCAGGTCGTTCTTGTGCAGGGTAACGGCATTGTCCGAATAAGCTGAGGTCATGGCCCGCTCCCCGGTTGCGTGGTGTCATCTGGTGTCTGGCCGGTGCCGCTGGGGCGGGGCCTCTGGTCATTCCGTGGTGAATGGGCACCGAATACAACCCGCAACGCGGCTTGTCCATTCCTGCTGCCTCTCCGGGTTTACCGGCTTTCGGGCAAACACGGGTGGGGGGATAGGCGAAAGCCCCGCACATGCGCTAGGGAGAGAGCAGAATGACCAGAAAACCGGACACCTCATCCATGCGTTCTCCCCGCCCATCCCGGCCTGCGCGCCGCTCCCGTTCTTCAGGCTCGGCCGGTGGGGGCCGTG
>NZ_BAIN01000153.1 GCF_000613285.1 Acetobacter papayae JCM 25143
ATAAGTTTCCATTGGGCATGGGCCAGCGGCCATGCGGCGGGCGAGGCCGTGGCCGCCGCCTGAGGGCGGCCATTTACCAAGTGTTGGCGTGTTTTGCGCCTAATCTTTCTTCTGGTTGGCCAGTTCCAGTGCGCGGGCATAGACAACCCGTTTGGGTAGGCCCGCCGCGGCTGCCGCCAGAGCCGCCGCATCCTTGACAGAATGCGTGGCCAGCAGGCTGGTCAGGGTGGCATCCAGATCATCGGCGCTAGCACTTTCTTCCGGGGCTGGGCCCAGCAGCAGGGTGATTTCGCCGCGTGGCGGTGTCTGGGTGTAAAAATCCGCCAGTTCCGACACGCTGCCTCGGCGGAGTTCCTCAAAGCGTTTTGTTAGTTCGCGCGCAACAGCGGCGGGGCGGTCTGGCCCGAATACGGCGGCCATGTCGTGCAGGGTGTCGGCCAGCCGGTGCGGGGCTTCATGCCAGATCAGGGTTGCGCCAAGGCCCGCGCGTTCCGCCGCATGCAATCGGGCAAAGGCCTCGCGCCGGGCGGCGGAGCGGGGGGGCGGAAAGCCGACAAACAGAAACGGATAGGGTGGCAGGCTGACAGCACCAGAGCGGTCAGCGCCGCATTGGGGCCGGGCACGGCGGTTACGGTAATACCTGCCTCTATGGCTGCACGCACAAGCCGGTAGCCGGGGTCGGACAGCAGGGGCATGCCCGCGTCTGAAACCAGTGCAATCCGCGCACCTGCCTGCAGGCGGGCAACAAGGGCGGGAACACGCTGGCGCTCGTTATGTTCATGCAGCGCTTCCGTGCGGGCACTGATCCCGCGATCACTCAGCAGCCGGGCGGTGGTGCGCGTGTCTTCACACAATACGAGTTCTGCCGCAGCCAGCGCTTCGGCCCCGCGTGGGCTGAAATCGCCCAGATTGCCGATAGGCGTTGCGACAAGCACGAGTGTCGCAGGCGGCACGCTGGAGGAAGAAGGCACATGACTTGGGGCTTCCCCTTCGCTATGGAATGAAGCAGTCTTGTCATGCGGCGGCTCATCAGGCTGGCTGGCGGTAGAGGATGATGTGGATGATGACGCGCGCATATTCGTTCCTGTCAGGGCTTTATGCTCAAGCTCTGGGGGCAAATGCCCCCCCATGCAAGGCCACAATGGCCAGAATGTCCGTGGTTTATGCCACATATGCGCCAAAAGGGCGCGGTCTTGCCGCTGTTGGGCTTGGCGGGCTTCTGCTGGCCGGGTGCGCGCAGCAGTCTTCCGGACCGGGGGCTGGCTCTGCCGGTGTGACTGAAGCACAAAAACCCGCACCCAGCCGTAGCGTTGGTGTGCTGCTGCCGCTGAGCGGGGCCAATGCTCCCCTTGGGCGCGAATTGCTTGCCGGGGCGGAAATGGCGCTGGCCACGCAGCCCCAGCAGGGAACACCCGGCGTGCAACTGCGGGTGGATGCCCACGATACCGCAGCCCCC
>NZ_BAIN01000152.1 GCF_000613285.1 Acetobacter papayae JCM 25143
CCCTGCCCGAACCCGACTCCACAGCGCAGGAAGTCATTGCCCTGCGCGAAGCGCAACTGACAAAGCCCCCCGGCAGCCTTGGCCGCCTTGAGGAGCTGACACGCTGGCTCGGGGGGTGGCAGGGCCGGGTCACGCCCCGGCTTGAGCGGGTGCAGGTGATTATCTTCGCGGGAAATCACGGCGTAACCGCACAGGGCGTTTCGCCATGGCCGCAGGAAGTCACGGCCCAGATGGTCAGCAATTTCGAGCGTGGGGGGGCTGCCATTAACCAGCTTGCCCGCACAGTGGATGCGGCACTGGAAGTCGTGTGCGTCAACGGCCTGCGCGCCACAGCGGATTTTACCACCCAACCCGCTATGAGCGAGCATGCCTTCGTGCAGGCCGTGGCCACAGGCTACAACGCCGTACCAGCAGATTGTGACCTGCTCTGCCTGGGCGAAATGGGTATTGGCAACACCACCGCCGCTTCTACCATGGCCGCGGCCGTGGCGGGCGGTACCGGCACGGACTGGGCAGGGGCAGGCACGGGGCTGGATAAATACGGCACGGCCCAGAAAGCCGCCGTGGTGCAGGAGGCCCTGCGCTACCATGCGCCACAGTTGTCCAGCCCGCTGGAAATAGCCCGCCGTGTGGGCGGGTTTGAACTGGCGGCCATGCTGGGGGCCACGCTGGCCGCGCGCCATATGGGCATACCCGTGCTGCTGGATGGCTTTGTCTGTCTGGCAGCGGTTGCGCCACTGGCACAAATGCACCCTGAAGGACTGGCCCATACCTGTCTTTCGCACTGTGCCACCCTCACTGGCCAGACACACCGGCTGGCCAGCCATCTGAACATGGAACCCCTGCTGGGCCTTGGCCTGCGGCTGGGAGAAGGCTCGGGGGCTGCCCTTGCCGTCGCCATTCTGCGCGGAGCATTAGCCTGCCACACCGGCATGGCCACCTTTGCCGAGGCCGCCGTCTCCCGCTCTGATACGCTTGAGCACTAGCCCCTCCCTCCGGGCCACGCTGGACACGGTGCGCCTGCACCTTGCCTGCGGTCTGGGCCTGCTGACCCGCCTGCCCATTACCCGGCTGCTGCCTGCGCCATACCGCAACACCAGCGCCGTATGGCCCATGGCGCGTTCGCTCTGGTGCTGGCCACTTATTGGCGGCGGTATCGGCCTGTTTGCCGGGGTTATTCTGCTGCTGGCACAACTGGCGCATATGCCTCCGCTTGTCGCGGCCTGTCTGGCACTGTCAGCACAGACCATACTGGGCGGCGGTCTGCATGAAGATGGGCTGGCCGATATGGCCGATGGCTGCGGCGGCTCCACACCCTCGCGCAGGCTGGACATCATGCGTGACAGCCGCGTTGGCAGCTATGGCGTCATGGCGTTGTGTCTGTCCTTCGGGCTGCGCGCGGCAAGCCTTGCCAGCCTTCCCCTGCCCGCCATCCTACCTGCCTGTATCATGGCCGCGTGTCTGGCGCGTGCGGCCCTGCTTATCCCCGCT
>NZ_BAIN01000151.1 GCF_000613285.1 Acetobacter papayae JCM 25143
CCCGCGCTGGACGAGGCGCTGGAGCGCCCCGGCCCGGTGCTGGTGCTCGATCAGGTAACGGACCCACGCAATGTAGGGGCTATCCTGCGTTCGGCGGCGGCGTTCGGGGCGGCATGTCTGGTGGTGCAGGACCGTAACGCCCCGGAGGAAACCGCCGTGCTGGCCAAGGCCGCATCCGGCGCGCTGGAAACGGTGCCCATCGTGCGTGAGGTTAATCTCTCCCGCGCTATCGAACAGTTGCAAAAGGCGGGCTGCTGGACAGTCGGGCTGGATGCGGGCGGCGGCGTGCTGGATGGTGCCTCGTTTGAAAACCGGCGCGTGGCGCTTGTGCTGGGCGCTGAAGGGCGCGGCCTGCGCCGCCTGACGCGTGAAAGCTGTGATGAAATCGCCGGACTGTACATGCCCGGCGATATGGAAAGCCTGAACGTATCGGTTGCGGCAGCCGTTGGGCTTTATGAACTCGCCCGTTTGGGGCGGCTGAGCGCGTAACCCGCAAAAGCCGCGAAAAACCCTACATAATAGCCAATATCGGCCCCGCCCATCCACGCGGCTACGGGGCCGGTATACAGGCTGCTGGTGGAAAACAGGCCGATGGTCAGCACGGTAATGACCACAAACAGCGTGGCCCCGCGTGTCCAGCCGGGCGGGACGGGGTGCACCGTGCGGTCGCCCAGATACCAGTCTGCCAGCACAATGCCGATCCACGGCGCTATCCAGTAGAGGGTTACCAGCAGGTAATCGGTATAGAGTGTGGTGTAGCGACCGGCTCCGGCTACGGCCAGCGCATAGCCCAGCAGGGCTGTCAGCACGGCGGCGGCCACGCGCGGGATGTGCAGCCCTGCTGAAATCAGGCTGTAGCTTGCGGTGTTGTCGTTAAAGGAATTGCCGGTGATGGACGACAGCGCAATGGCCGCAAGAGCCACCCCGCCCAGTGGCCCCATGGCCTGACGCAGCGAGGCAATAACCGCTGTGGGGGAGGGGTCAGCAACGCTACCCGCGCAGATCAGCCCAAGAATCTGGAAGGGAATGGCCGAGCAGAGCAGCCCCGCCAGTGCCAGCACCACCACTTTGGTAGGGCTGGAGCGGGCAGGCAGATAGCGCGTGTAGTCCGATGAGTAGGAAGCCCAAGACAGGTTGAAGCTGACCAGAATACCCACCGCCAGCATGAATGTGCCAAGGCTTACGGCATGGTGCGTGGCCAGTGGCGCCTGCCCGCGCAGCGCGAATACAATGCCTATCAGGGTAAACACCACCAGCAGCAGCCCCCCCAGATATTTCTGCAAGGCCTGCACCATGTGGTGCCCGTAGATGGAGGCTACCATCTGCACACCGGCCAGCACGGCCAGCGCCAGCCAGAACGGTGTGTGCAGCCCCATGGCCAGCAGCAGGGTCAGCAAAGCCGTGGCGGCGGGCACGTTGTTCACCGCGTCCCACCCTACGCAGTAAATCCAGTTCAGCAGGGCGGGTGGGCGCACGCCCAGTCGCCCCAGAGCCCGGC
>NZ_BAIN01000150.1 GCF_000613285.1 Acetobacter papayae JCM 25143
GCGCAGGCGCGCCAGAGAGCCCCTTGGCCCGGCTGGATAATAACGAACAGGCACAGGACTCCTTACGAAACCTGCTGGTGGATGCCCCCCCCGACTGCCTTATGGCGGGGTTGTGGCTCTGTCAGGCGCAAAACCCGCAGGATGGACCCGCGCGCAGGTGCTCGCGCATTTGCGCCAGCGCTTGGCCGGGCTTGATGTGCCGGTGTTTCCGTTGGCAGGGCGTGACGCGTTGGCCATGGGGGTCGCACCCGGCCCGGCCATGGGGCAGGTGATTACGCAGGTCAGGCAGTGGTGGCGGCAGGGTGGCTGTAAGGCTTCGGCTGAGGCATGCCGGGCTGAACTAGGCCGGATTCTGGGCGAGCAAGCCTGAAAGCAGCGGCTTTGTTGCCAGAGGTGGTTTGCCCCCCTTTGCACGTGGGGGCTGAGGGCTGCTACATGGGGGCATGACAGCTACCCACCCGGCCTCTCGCCCTGCCAAGCGTAAATTCCTGTCCGACGATACATGGACCCTGCTGCTCAGGCTGTGGCACGGGCAGATTCGCCATCACAAAATGCATGTGGTGATTACCGCGGCGCTGCCGATCATAACCGCGTTGCTGACAGCCCTTTACCCGCTGGTGATCCAGCGCGCGCTGGATATGTTTTCCTCCCGGGATTCGCGCATTCTGTATCAGGTGCCGCTGCTTGTGGTGATGCTGACAGCCGCCAAGTCACTCGCCCAGTACGGGCAGACCGTTGTCACACAGGGGCTGGTGCTCAAGGTTGTGCGGGGCCTGCAGGGCGAAATGTTCGACCATATGATCCGCAGCGACATTACGCAGGTGGAAAGCGAGGCCCCGGCCAAGCAGGCTGCGCGTTTTACGACCGATGCGGTGGCCGTGCGCGATGCCATGCTCAGGGCTGTCAGTTCCGTAGCGATGCGGTGACGGTAGTGGGGCTTGTGGTGTCCATGTTCTACATGGACTGGGAACTGAGCCTGATTGCTGCCCTGCTTTACCCACCCGCGGTACTGCCTATCCAGAAGCTGGGGCGGCGGGTGCGCCGGGCTTCGGGTGGGATGCAGGAGCGCATGGGGGAAACCTCGGCCCTGCTGACCGAAAGTTTTTCGCAGGCGCGTACGGTTCGGGTTTACCGATTGGAACAGGCCGAGCGTAAGCGGGCTGGCCTGTCTTTTGACAGGCTGCATGAATCCGTCCTGCAGATTGCCCGCAGCCGCGCACGGGTTGAACCCCTGCTGGAAACACTGGGGGGAGCGGCGGTTGCCGCTGTGCTAGGCTTTGCAGGCTGGCGGGCTGCAACGGGCGGGGCTTCGCTGGGTGATTTTTCGGGCTTTGTGGCGGCCCTGCTGCTGGCGGCCCGGCCCCTGCGCGCTCTGGGGGCAGTACATTCCGCCTTGCAGGAAGGCATGGCGGGGCTCAGCCGCGTGTTTAAGATCATAGATGAAAAACCCACTGTCATGGACAGGGCCAATGCCGTGTCGTTGCCGGAGGGGGAAGGGCATCTGGTGTTCGAGTCCGTGGGCTTTGTCTATGCCGACGGGCGCACCGGCCTTGCGGGGCTGAGCTTCGATGCTCAGCCGGGCT
>NZ_BAIN01000149.1 GCF_000613285.1 Acetobacter papayae JCM 25143
GGCCTGGCGCTGGCCGATACCCTGCTGGCCGGGGCAGAACGCCTGCCCCCCGCCCCCACGCCGCTGGCGCTGGTAATTGCCCCCACGCGTGAACTGGCCCTGCAGGTCAAGAACGAGCTGGAATGGCTGTACGCCGAAACCGGTGCGCGTATCGTCTCCTGCGTTGGTGGTATGGAACCCCGGCGCGAAGCCAGTGCGCTGGCACGGGGCTGCCACATTGTTGTAGGCACGCCCGGCCGCCTGTGCGACCACCTGCGCCGTGGCAACCTTGATCTGAGCGAACTGCGCGCCGTCGTGCTGGACGAAGCCGACGAAATGCTTGATCTGGGCTTCCGCGAAGAGCTGGAAACCCTGCTGGATGCCGCGCCCAAAACCCGCCGCACGCTGCTGTTTTCCGCCACCATGCGCGCGAAATCGTAGGCCTTGCACGCCGCTACCAGAACGATGCCCTGCGTCTGGACACAATGGGCGGCAACGCCCCTCATAGCGACATCACCTACCGCGCCGTGCTGGCCAACCAGCCCGATATGGCGGCAGCGGTGGTTAACGTGCTGCGTCTTGAAGAAGCCCGCACGGCCATCGTGTTCTGCCACACGCGTGAAGCGGTGCGGCAGTTGCAGGCTATCCTGACCGAGCGCGGCTTTTCCTCCGTCGCCATTTCGGGCGATCTGGGGCAGAACGAGCGCAGCCGCGCCATTGAAAGCCTGCGCCATGGACAGGCCCGCGTATGCGTGGCAACGGACGTGGCCGCACGCGGGATCGACATTCCCGAACTCGGGCTTGTCATTCACGCCAGCCTGCCTTCCAACCCGGCAACCCTGCTGCATCGCTCAGGCCGTACCGGCCGCGCGGGCCGCAAGGGTACCTGCGTGCTGCTGGTGCCGCCCGCACGCAAGCGCGTGGCCGAACGCCTGCTGCAGGCCGCGAAGGTGGAAGCCGAATGGTCCGGCGCGCCTGACCGCGCTGCCATTACTCAGGCCGATGCCGAACGCCTGCTGAATGCACCGTTCCTCAATACGCCGGTCAAGGGTGCGGCCGCAGCGGACACGACTGCAGACACCACCCCGGTAACGGACGATACGGCTGCGGAAAGCCCGGCCACGCCCTCCCCCCGGCATGACACGTCGCTGTCTCTGGTGGACCGTCTGGTTGCCACCCATGCGCCCGAGCAACTGGCTCAGGCACTTGTGGGACTGTGGCAGAAAAGCCTGCCCGAACCCATGACCGTACGGGTCATCACCCCCGACACCCCCCGCTCACGCCCGATGCGTGACGATGGCGGGTTTGAACGCGGCGAGCGCACCCCGCGTGAACGCGCCCCCGCCATGCAGGGCAGCTGGTTCCGCCTGTCCGTTGGCCGGACAGACCGGGCCGACCCCAAATGGCTGGTGCCCATGCTGTGCAAGCTGGGCGGTATCCGCAAGCAGGACATTGGCGCGATCCGTATCGCGGGTGACCATACTCTGGTGGAAATCGCTCACGACAAAGCCGAACGCTTCGCCAGCTGCGCCTCCGCCACGGACCCCGATGAAATCAGCATCGAGCCCGCACGTGCGCCCGCAGGCGGCGGCGGTGCACCGCATGGTGGCGGTGGCCGGGGTGGTGCTGGCG
>NZ_BAIN01000148.1 GCF_000613285.1 Acetobacter papayae JCM 25143
CCAGCCCATGCAAGGCGTGCCTGCCCCCAGCATGGGCTGGCTGCCCGCCCCCCTACCCGACACACTCCGCCTGACACCGGCACGGCAGAAAGTCCTGTCGGTTCTGGGCGATGGCCCACCCCGCACCACCACAGACCTGGCGAGTGCCGCAGGCGTGGGGGCCGCGGTCATTCGCGGTCTGGCCGATGCGGGGGCCTTGCGCCCTGTGCGCCTTGACCCCGGCCATGCCTTTGCAGCACCCGACCCTGATCACTGCCCGCCCGTGCTTGAAGGCGCGCAGCTTGAGGCGGCACAAGCCCTGCGTGGCTGCGTGCATGAAGGCGGTTTTTCCGTCACCCTGCTGGAAGGGGTTACGGGGTCGGGCAAAACCGAAATCTATCAGGAAGCCGTAGCGGCCTGCCTGAAAACGGGTCGGCAGGTGCTTGTGCTCCTGCCTGAAATCGCTCTCTCGGCCCAGTGGATGGGACGCTTTGCCCGGCGCTTTGGGGTGCCGCCCGCCATATGGCATTCCGAAATCGGGCAGAAAGCGCGCAGGCAGACATGGCTTGGCACGGCTGATGGCTCGGTACAGGTGGTTGTGGGAGCCCGCTCGGCCCTGTTCCTGCCCTTCAAGTCGCTGGGTCTGGTGATCGTGGACGAAGAACACGAACCCCTGTTCAAGCAGGAGGAAGGGGTTATGTACAACGCGCGGGACATGGCCGTGCTGCGCGGGCGGCTGGCGGGGGTTCCGGTCATTCTGGCTTCTGCCACACCCAGCCTTGAAACGCTGGCCAATGTCGAGGCCGGGCGCTACCGCCACCTTGTTCTCCCCACCCGCCACGGGGGCGCGGCCCTGCCTGAAACCCGCCTGCTGGACCTGCGCGATCATCCGCCGCCACGCGGGTTGTTTCTCTCCCCTGTCCTGCGCGATGAAATAGCCGCGACACTGGAGCGAAAGGAGCAGGCCATGCTGTTCCTGAACCGCCGGGGCTATGCACCGCTAACCCTGTGCCGCGCCTGCGGACACCGGATGGAATGCCCGCACTGCACCTCGTGGCTGGTGGAACACCGGGCCCGCAAGGTGCTCTCCTGCCATTACTGCGATACCACCCAGCCCCTGCCTTCCACCTGCCCTGCCTGCAACGAAGAAAACAGCCTGACCGCCATAGGCCCCGGCATAGAGCGCATTACGGAAGAAGCGCGCGAGCTTTTTCCTGAGGCCCGTATTCTGGTCATGTCGAGCGATACGCTCGGTGGCCCCAAGGCCACGGCAGCAGCGATTGAAAAAATCTCCCGCCGTGAGGCGGATCTGATTATCGGCACACAGGTCGTGGCCAAGGGCTGGCATTTTCCCTACCTGACCCTTGTGGGCGTTGTGGATGCCGATCTGGCTTGGGTGGGGCCGACCTACGCGCGGGTGAGCGCACGATCCAGCTCCTGCATCAGGTTGCCGGGCGTGCAGGCCGCGCCGAAGCGCCGGGCCGGGTGCTGCTGCAAAGCTACATGCCCGAACACCCGGTCATGCAGGCACTGCTTTCGGGCGATTTCGACAGTTTCATGGCACAAGAGGCCGAGCAGCGCCGCCCCGGTTTCTGGCCCCCTTACGGGCGGCTGGCAGCACTGGTGATCAGCGCGACCGAAGCGCAGGCGGCAGACCATGCCGCCGCCATGCTGGG
>NZ_BAIN01000147.1 GCF_000613285.1 Acetobacter papayae JCM 25143
CGGTTGGTATTCTGGTGGATGACGCAACCGTCATGATCGAGAATATCGATACCCATCTTGAAATGGGTAAGGATCTGGAAACCGCCATTATCGATGCGGCCAACCAGATCGTTATTCCCACACTGGTTTCCACCCTGTGCATCTGCATTGTGTGGACACCGCTGTTCCGCCTGAGCGGTGTGGCGGGCTGGCTGTTCATGCCTATGGCCGAAGCGATTGTTTTCGCCATGCTGGCATCGTTCATCCTCTCTCGCACACTCGTGCCTACCATGGCCAAATATCTGCTCGCAGGCAGGTGCATCCCGGCCTGCATGGTGATGAACATGAAGCCCTGCCCAAAGGGTTCTTCGGGCGGTTCCAGAACAAGTTCGAGCATGTCTTCCACGCTTTCAAGCTCCGCTATGGGCGGGTACTGGAACGCGCGGTTAACAAACGCCGCAAGTTTGTCGCGGTGTTTCTGGGGCTGTCCGTTCTCTCTCTCGCCCTGTTCGCAGTGGTGGGGCAGGACTTCTTCCCCGAGGTCAAATCAGGTGCGCTACAGATGCATATGCGTGCCCCTCTGGGTACCCGTATTGAAACTACGGGCCGGATCGTCAGTCTGGTTGACAACCGTATTGAGGCTCTTTTGCCGGGCAAGGTAGAAGGGATCATCAACAATTGCGGTCTGCCCGAAGGTCCGCATAACCAGGCGTTCATTCCCACGCCAACAATTGGCACGCAGGATTGCGACCTGAGCATTACCCTCAAGGACGAGGCTTCTCCCGTATGGGATTACCGCGCCCTGCTTCGGCGCAAGCTTTCGGCCAGCTTCCCCGGCACGGTCTTTACCTTCCAGCCCGCGGATCTGACCGAGAAAATCCTCAACTTCGGTTCACCTGCACCGGTTGATATCCAGATCTCCGGGCCTGATATTCGCGATAACTATCGCTATGCCCGCCTGCTGGTTAACCGCCTGCGCAGCATACATGGTGCCGTGGATACCGTTATCCAGCAGACCATGAACACACCAACACTGTTCGTGCAGGGCAACCGCACATTCAGTCAGGCCACGGGCATGACGGAAGGTGATATTGCCAACAACGAACTGATGACCCTTTCGGGTAGTCAGACAGTGGACCCGCAATACTGGCTTGACCCCAAGACCGGCATTACGTTCCCGCTGAATGTCTATGTCTCGCAGGATCAGCTCACACACTACAACAACCTGCTGACCATCCCTGTAGACAAGGGAGATGGCGATCCCAACGGCAAAGACATGCAGCTTCTGGGTAGCATCAGCACGATCAAGGCTATCGGTACACCGGGTCAGGTGTCTCACTACAACTCCATGCCCGATATCGATATCTACGTTTCCACCGAGTTTACCGATCTCGGGTCTGTTCTGGCTCAGGTCAAACGTGAGATTGCGGCATCAAAAGGCGATCTGCCGCGTGGTGTTGCGGTGGATATCCGTGGTCAGGCCACAACCATGCACAGCGCTTATGTGGAGCTGATTGCAGGGCTCGTGGTTTCGGTGGTGCTGATCTACATGCTGATTGTGATCAACTTCCAGTCCTGGATTGATCCTTTCATCATCATCTCCGCACTGCCGGGTGCTCTGGCCGGTATTGCCTGGAGCCTGTTCCTGACCCAGACACGCCTTTCCGTGCCTGCGTTGACGGGGGC
>NZ_BAIN01000146.1 GCF_000613285.1 Acetobacter papayae JCM 25143
CAGCGTCACCCGGCGGAAAGCCGGGTGAGGAAGTGGGCCAGGGGCAGAGCCTAGTCGGCGGCCAACGGCATGTTCAGCGCGCTCATGGCGCGGGTTACGTGGTCTTCCATGGCGTTGGTGATCTTGTCCACCTGCTTGGCAAAGATATGATCAGCTCGGGGAAGACGCGGTAATCCACCTCAACCCCTTTCTGGGTGTTGAGCTTGTCCACCAGCTTATGGATAGCGGGTTCGGGGGCGAGTTCGTCCTTACCGCCAGCAATCATCAGCCCGCCACACGGACAGGGTGCGAGAAAGCCGAAATCATAATGGGCGGCGGGGGGAGCAATGCTGATCCAGCCGGTAATTTCTGGACGACGCATCAGAAGCTGCATGCCCACGAACGCCCCGAAGGAATACCCCGCAATCCACAGACCGCTGGCATTGGGGTTGACCATCTGCATCCAGTCCAGAGCGGCGGCGGCATCTGAAATTTCGCCAATACCACCATCAAACCGGCCTTGTGAGCGTCCGACTCCGCGTGAGTTGTACCGCATGACCGAGAAACCCATTTTCTCGAACGAACGGTAAAGCCCGTAGGTAATGCGGTTGTTCATGGTGCCGCCGTGCAGCGGGTGTGGGTGCAGCACGAGGGCAAGCGGGGCGTTGGGCTCGTTGGAGTGGTGGTAGCGCCCTTCAAGACGCCCGTCCGGGCCGGCAAACATAACCTCTGGCATGTAGGTTCCGCTTGATCATGGGACACGCCCAGGGGCATGGCGCGTCCAGGTTTGATAACTGTTCGTGCGGGGAGCGATGCCACGCTCCGTGCCCGAACATGCGGGCCACGGCCCGCGGGCAGGTCAGTTCAGCGCGGGTCTTTTGCGGTCAGGGCGCATCCTGTGCGTTTCCTGGCATTGACCTTGCGCGCGGGGCAGGCATAATCCATTCCGTGCCATGTTGCGTTTGGCATGGTGCCTGATCAGGGCTCCTGATCTGTTGGACAGGCAATGCCCCGTGGTGCTGACCATGTGGCTTCTATAGCGGCTGTGTGGTTCGTATTTCCACATAAATCGTGATAATACCTGTCTTGCGTCCCAGGCAGAATATTCCGGAAAGCATTCCATGCCCCCTTCACCCGATGATGGTGCGGCTCATGCCGTCTATCTTGACGCCAACGCTACCGAGCCTTTGCGGCCATCCGCTGCTACCGCCATGCTGGAAGCAGCAGCGCTTGCGGGCAACCCGTCCTCCGTTCATGCGCAGGGGCGCAAGGCGCGCGCCCTGCTGGAGGATGCGCGCGCGGTTATTGCCCGCAGGCTCGATGCTGACCCGCTGAACTGCGTCTTTACCTCGGGCGGGACCGAGGCAAACGTGCTGGCCCTGCACGGTTTTGCACCGGGGCGACGTATTCTGGTGGGGCGTACCGAGCACGATGCGGTGCGCCGGGGTGCGCCCGAAGGCGCTGCGCTGGAATGGCTGGAGGTGGATGCCAGCGGACAGGTGCGGCTTGACCTGCTGGAAGAAACACTGGCCCGGCCCCATGCCCTGCCCGCTCTTGTGTGTCTGATGCTGGCCAATAACGAAACCGGGGTGCTGCACCCTATGGCCGAGGTGGCGCGGCTGTGCGCGCGGTATGGCGCGCATTTGCATGGCGATGCGGTGCAGGCCGTAGGGCGGATCGACGTAGCGCTGCATGCGGGCGGCTTTGGCAGTCTGGCGTGTTCGGGGCACAAGCTGGG
>NZ_BAIN01000145.1 GCF_000613285.1 Acetobacter papayae JCM 25143
TCACGAACCCCAGTCCGGAAACGGCCTGGGGTTTTTGTTTGTCTGCTGCCTGACGCCATCGTCAAAATGCCCGCGAGATCGCCGCGGACGTCGATCTGTAGTCCCTTGTCGGACGGGGTGAGGATGATTGCTCGATCAGCGAGCGGATCACCTCGGCCGCCTCCTGGCGCTTATCGTCCAGCTCCGAATGCAGCATGTCGTGTAGGCGCGCGAGCTGTCGGTGGTAGAACTCCGCCATTTGGGGATGGAGCAGGGGAGGGGGCTCCTCGGCGGTCGCGAGGAAGTCCCTGAGTTCCGCCTTGCGGGCTTCGAGCTTGGAGCCGCGCTCCTTGACCGTTTCGATCGAGATCGCTTCGGAAAGGTAGAGATCCATCAGCCGCTGGATCTCGCGCTCGACCCGCTTCAGTTCTGATTCCGCTGCGCCGATGTCGGCCGACGCCTCCATGCGCAGCCGGTTCATCTCGGTGGTGAAGGCCGTGCAGAATTCTGCGAACAGGTCCGGATCCATCAGGTGGTGACGCAGGGCGTCGAGGACGCGGCGTTCCAGTTCCTCGCGGCGCATATTGGTCCGGTTGTCGCAGGTGCCCTTGTTGCGGGCGGTCGAGCAGCCGAGCAAGGTGCCGGAGATCATGGAATAGCCGCCACCGCAGCAGCCACATTTGCTGAGGCCGGAGAACAAATAGCGGGGACGACGTTTCTCACGGAAATGATCGGGCGATGAGGTGTCGCGTGTGTCCCGGCTGGCGCTGACGCTGGCCTGCCGCGCCTTGACCGCGTCCCACAGTTCCTGGTCGACGATCCGCAGTTCCGGCACCTCCTGGATGACCCATTCGGAATTCGGATTGGGACGGGCCTGACGCTTGCCGGTGTCGGGATCCTTGATGAATCGTTGGCGGTTCCAGACCAGCTTGCCCACGTACATCTCATTGTTGAGAATCCCGGTACCACGCGCTCGGTTGCCATTGATGGTGGAAAATCCCCAGGCACCGCTGCCCGGTGCGGATATGCCTTCCTCGTTGAGACGGAAGGCTATGGCGCGTGGCCCCAGTCCGGCCGCGAAGTCACGAAAGATACGACGGACCACTTCGGCTTCCGCTGGATTGATGGTCCGGTCGCCCCGGATCGGCTCACCATTGGCGTCCAGCCTGCGCACGACGTCATAGCCGTAGGCGTTGCCGCCGCCGGACTTGCCCAGTTCCACCCGCCCGCGCAGGCCGCGATGGGTCTTCTCGGCCAGGTCTTTCAGGAACAGGGCGTTCATCGTGCCCTTGAGCCCGACATGGAGGTGGGACACCTCGCCCTCGGAGAGGGTGACGATCCGCACGCCAGCATAGTTCATGCGTTTGAAGACGCCGGCGATGTCCTCCTGGTCGCGGGACAGGCGGTCCATGGCCTCGGCCAGCACGATCTGGAACCGTCCGCGCTGTGCATCCGCGATCAGCGCCTGGATGCCGGGCCGCATCAGGGAGGCACCCGAGATGGCGTGATCAGTATACTCCTCGACGATGGTCCAGCCCTGTTTCTCCGCGTGGGTGCGGCAGACCCGAAGCTGATCGGCGATCGAGGCGTCGCGCTGGTTGTCGGACGAATAGCGGGCGTAGAGCGCGACCTTCATGTCGAGGCATCCCTTACGGTCCGGAGCGGCGGCGCTGCTCCTGTTGCTGCGACCGGAACCAGTCCCGTGCCGCGCGACGGGCCATGACGCGGACGAACGCCACGAGGCGCGGG
>NZ_BAIN01000144.1 GCF_000613285.1 Acetobacter papayae JCM 25143
TTGAATATCAGGGTCATGCAGCGGTTCTGACATCCCGATTGAGCCTCCCGGCTTCGTTCAAGACGATCTATCTCTCAGCGGTTTCGACGGCGCGTGTCGAAGGCGCAATCGCAAAAGCAGACGCAATTTTCAAGCGCATGACAATGCGCAACATGTCCATTTCGCCCTACGCAATGCGAACCAAAACCGTCGAAGCACAGAACCTCGCCAATGTTGTTGGACCGGCAGGAAGCAGGCGCTATGCGCATCGCACCTACAGTGTTTTTGCGAGCGGCACGGAGACTACCGCAACACCAAGTACAGGTCGTATCGGTATTCGTTCGGCGCGCGCCGATCTTTCAGGCATCGTGACCTTCGCAAAAGGCGTTATCGATGAACTCCGTGTCGATCGTGCTGACGTTTCACCCTTCATCAGGTCTTTTGCCCGACCGGTGTCATTGACCGAAGTTCTGGCAGCGTCGGTGCCCATCGCCATGGCGATTGATACAAACAGACTGTCCGACACCTTGGGTAATGACGAAGCAGGCATCAGGCTTATTCGTCTGGATGGTGATGCGAAGGTCGAACTCTCCGCACCCGAACTAATGGCGTTGATTGTGCAGCTTGATCGCCCTCTGAATATTGAAGAGAGTGAGGGTGTCAGGCTAGCACGCGAACCCGCAACAGGCGATCAGGCGGCATCGATCAGCCTGAATAGAGACCGCATCGTCCTCCGGTCCCTGTCCTTACCTCCGGCATCGGATGTCTACGTGGAAAGAGCCAACGAGGATCTGGGTAGAAATGGCGTCTTCCAAAAGCTACACAAATACCTCGACGAGATCAAAGCGCTCATCGTTCTCTTCGACGACGTGCGATTGGCCTATATTGATGGGCAGGTCTTCCGGGACGAGACGCTTATGAACGGCGGGGGAGAATTCCTGCAGTATTTTACTGCCAGCGCGGCGTTGACTCCTGTTGTCAGCGAAAAAGGAAACTTCACCGCTGCACAGACTACCTTCGATGCTACGTCAAGTTTTGGGGCAATTGTCGATCATATTGCCGCCGCCGATCCGATTTTGCTGTGCGACGATCTTGGGGATGAGTGGGCTGACTTCATTGGAGTCACTGACCATGCGGGGCTTACGCAAATCTCGTTCTACCACGCAAAGCATGGAACGCTTTCCCTTGGTGCCAGCCCCTTTCATGTCTCGGTGAGTCAGGCGATCAAGAACCTAGGCAACATGACGTTTCCCGAAGAGCGTCTCACGGCAAAACTGCAATTATGGGGTTCGAGCTACAACGCGCCGGGTCAGAACACACAGATTCCAAGAACCATACGCTCGAACGCTGCTGATCTTGCGGTCTCTCTGCGACGCGCAAGAACGGCCCCCGATGCGCGTCGACGCGTTGTCATTGTGACTTCGTCGCTCAGTCTGCAGGCGGTCGCTAACGAATTTGTGGCCATTCAAAACGGTGGCAGACCTACACCATCCTTCGTGCAACTTTACTGGCTGCTGCAATCCTTCTTCTCGGCATGCACGGAAGTCGGCGCGAACGGTTCGGTCGTTTGTCAGCCTTGAGGCCCTTCCGAAAGGCTCGAGGCGCGTCGCATCGACTGTTACTGATCGCGCGAACGGCAGCTTTCAGTAGGCAGTCGCCCGAAACCTGTCAGACCGCTTCCCCCCCTGAACAGCCTGTCTATTCTACATTGTGGGAGCAGACAGGCGGCAGACGCCTCATTGCAGACTTATGTGCGTGAATGCGGTAATCCCGGAAGCGGACATTGTAGGGTGCCTTTATCATGCACTGCCAACCTTAAGCGATCCTACG
>NZ_BAIN01000143.1 GCF_000613285.1 Acetobacter papayae JCM 25143
CCAGTTCACGCCACAGCGTATCCAGCCGCTCGACCACGCGGGCCTGATCGGGATCTCCATTCAGTTCCCCCGCCGCTATACGCTGCCGGTAAACTGCCAGGGGCCCCTGCCGCATTGCGGCCGTGGGCCCGTTTTCGTGTCTGTCTGTCATACTCGCCCGATACCGGCTCTGCACCATCTTGGGCAAGCACCACGACCTCTCCTAACCGTGTCGTGACAACACGGGGGGCAAGCAGGCTAGGCTGACAGGGTTCTGACCCTGTTTTTCAAGACAGCAACCCGCAGGAAAACGACACCATGACCGACTGGAACGCTTACCGCGACAATCTGACCAAAAACGTCAAGACACTGGCCACCCTCACGCCCAACACCCTGAGCGGACTCCAGACCCTTGAAACCCCGCTGCCTGAAACCAAACATCTGGACGCCAAAACGCGCGAACTGATTGCGCTGGCCGTGGCTGTCACCACCCGGTGCGATGGCTGCATTGCCGTGCATACCGCCGCCGCCCACAAGGTGGGTGCCAGCAAGGCAGAAATTGCCGAAGCGCTGGGTGTGGCCGTTGCCCTGAACGCCGGTGCCGCTCTGGTTTACTCCAGCCGCGTCATGGAAGCATTTGAAAGCGTTGCGGACTGAACACCCGCACTACCAGCGCTGTGGCGGTCCTTCTGGCGGGCCGTCCTCGCTCCGTGCCAGCGGCAGTAACGGACGTCCGTGGCCACCGGGATTAAGCACCCATGGCCGCGCGCCACGCCATAGCCTGTCCGACACCACATGCACCCGGCCTGAAGAGGCAAGATACACCGCCTGCGCGCCTTCCTGACGCGCAAGCGCTCTATCGAGCCTGAGCGGCGCCTGCGTGCACAGGTGCCCAAGCCCACCTGTGCTGACCACCAGATCCATACCGGTGCATAGTTCGCCCATCAGCGCCTGCCCCTCGGCAATGGACGTGCCCGCAGGTGGGGGCGTGGGAATAAGCAGCATTGTGAGCCCGGAGCGCTGAAACACACAGGCACCGGCCACACCGTCCTGCCCGCAGACAAGGCTGCCATCGGGGGTTTGCCCATCACGGGCCGCATTGAAACGCTGCACAGGCAAGGCCAGCACCCGCGCCCATTCGCGCTCAAGACCCGCCTGCTCGGCCGAATGCCCCATAACCAGCACGCTGTCGCGCATGCGCACGCCAATAAGCCCGCCATCCGGGCTGAACAGAATATCCGGGCAGCTAACAAGCCATGGAGACAGCACCCCCCAGCCCGAACACCACAAGCCCGGCCAGCCGCCACCCTCTGCGCCACAGGCACAGCCAAGCCAGCCCCAGCAGGGCCGCGCCCAGCCCCCAGCCCGGCATGGCAGGCACCGCAAAGCGCGCACCCGGCAGACTGGCCACCCCATGCGCAAGCCACAGAACGGGCCATAACCCCAGCCACTAAGCCACAACCCCGGCGCGGCAAGCCCGAAAGGCATGCCGAGCAATGCCAGCAGGCCCATGGGCATGATCCACACCGCCATAAGGGGAACCGCAACCAGATTGGCCAGCACGAAATAAGGCTCAATCACGCCCAGATGCGCCATGACAACCGGCAGCGTGGCCACCCCCGCCAGCAGGCTGGCCAGTACGAGTTCCGCCAGATGCCCGAGCATGAACCCGCCTGCCCGCCCCATCCGGCTTTGCTGTCGTGCGCACCAGCCCTGCACCAACGGGTGCAGGCTTTCATACCCCGCCACCAGCGCCATGACAGCCGCCATGGACATCTGAAAAGCCATATCCGCCACCACCTGCGGCCAGAGCAGCAGCAACACCGTGGCCGCAAGAGCCAGCCCCCGCATGGACTACCGCCCGCCGCCC
>NZ_BAIN01000142.1 GCF_000613285.1 Acetobacter papayae JCM 25143
CGTAGGGGATCTCTGTTGCATTAGGAACGTCGTAAATATTCTCTGAAAATGCAGACGCGAGACGATGGTCTAAAAGCGCGGTTATGATATCACGGCATGTTTCAGGTGTAGGGACGATCTGTCCAGCAGCATTAAACGTTAAAGTCAAACCATACGTCAGATGCTGCTGCTTTAATCTGCTCATAAAAGCAGGATCTTTGTAATGACCTTTTTGACGTATTGAACACATACGGCGGAGCTGAATTTTATTGTTACCTACAAAATCTGTTAACGCATCCAAGGATGAAAAGATTTGCGAGAAATCTGTTTCTGCTTGGAGCTCGTTAAATTCCTCTGCATGAGCTTGCCGATAATGTAGAACAGATTCAAAATTTGCTTTGTGTGGAATAATGATTTTATCGGCAGCGATAAAAAAATCTACGTGCTTCGATAGGGAGAAGGAAGGTGATTGATCCAAAGCTAATGCATTTTCTCTGAATACTATATCAATTACCTCCTTTCGGCGTTTCGTCCGCCATGAAGAATCTGTTCTTCTTACGGCGTGAAGTACATTTTCCCCATCGGTCAGTCGTACAACAAAAAAATAAGTATTTGTAATATGAGACTCTTTTTTGACTTTCTTTTGAGGTAGTGCGTTTGCAGATTGATTGACGATCAAGCTGGCGTGGGTTTCGTCAGTGTCGATAAGAAGAGCGCTAGATTCGTTGTTCTGAGCAAGAAGGCCATAATCATGCACTTCTTTTATACTGCTTCTAGCTTCGATGATCGCTTCCTTCAAAGCGGTATTGAGATCGTCATTTGTAGCTATCCAGTGCCCGTTATAAGTGGGAGCTGCTCCACCTGCGCCTCCGGACTTCTTGAAAAGCCAGACCGTTAAGCCTGCATTGCTAACGTCAAAATTACTCAAATATTCTGGAATATTCATGATAAATCCTAAGGTTTAATAATTTGGATGTCTTGGACGGGCCATTGCTTGTAGATACCAGGCTCTAGATATCCTTTCACCAATGCACGTCCTTTATGTTGGGTATGGCTTCCAGCAAATGAATACGTAACGTCGTAAAGTCTCCAGCCGAGAGCGATGAGAAGAGGGTTAAGAAAAATCTGTCCAGATTTATGTGTAAGCCAGAACATCCAACCCAAAAATACACAGAAACCTACAAATTTATTTGTTTCATTGTAATCGACTCCCATGAATGACACCACATAAGGAAGTGTGTAGTTCATGAGATCTGTCGGAACATATTCTGCTTCACAAACAGTGATGTCCTGGGTTGGCCGAATTATTAAAAGAGAAATAATGGTTATCCCAAAGCATATCATTGTAATTATAAGAAAACCAATCGAATATTTCGCGTCATTCACAGGGATCGAACAAGTTCCCGTTTTGAGGGGCCAGCAGAATCCATGAACCAACGCTTTATAGTCGATATTTTGGGAGAAAAGAATCACCGCCAACGGCAGGTAAGATCCTAGAAATACCATAATTGCCGTTAAGAGCCGGAATTGCATATCGCCCTCCCTTTATATGGAATTATCCTATAAGGACGCACCCATCGCTCCAGAATATTTATTTTCCCAAAATAAGGATACCCAAATTAACGAAATCTTCTCATTTATCGACCCGTTGTGGCTGTTCGATTTGGTAAGATCTTCGGTTTTTCGTTTCAGCCATTGAAGAAAAAACTCCCTAGGCATTGTTTACTCCGAATGGGGTTTTCATTTTCATCATTTCCCGGCTTTTTCTCCACGAGATAAATTCAGAACCTTGGCTTGATAATCTCCGTCAGGGTTAAGCTTACGTTCTTTTGATGGAACCCTTTCTTGACGAAGTCTGGTAAGCGTAACTACTTTTTCTTTTGTTTTACG
>NZ_BAIN01000141.1 GCF_000613285.1 Acetobacter papayae JCM 25143
CCTGTGCCTTAGGGGGAGTGTTATCGGTCGCGGTCGTGGCCGAGGCACTCTGGCGTGGGGTCAGTGGTGGGGGCGGCATGGGCTGGTTGCCCGACCTGTCCTGTGCGCGCACGGGTGCTGGCTGGCACAGCAGCACTGCCAGAATAACGACAGGCAGGCCACGCATGACGCAGGCATAACGGAGGGACAGGTCAGCACGCATGAACGGGAGAAGCCAGAGTTACGGTGCCCCGCGACGGGCAGGTTGCGATCAGGACTGCTGAAAATACGCGCTCAACCCGGTTCCGGTTTCCGGTTTGATGCTCATTGGAGTCGGAACGGCGCGACGCGACGCCGTCATGCAGCAAGGTGTCGCAGGCCCCTGTGCCAGAAGGGAATGCCGACCATGGAAGGAAAGACGGAGTTCCGGTTTTCGTCAATCTCACCCGAAGGCCATGCCGTGTTGATGTGAGGGCATGGAACTCCACAGGCTGGCCTATCAGGGGGGCCAGCACCTGTGCTGCCAGCCGGTTCAGGCAGGCCTGTGCAACGTCCGTGGCCCTGCGTTCAGTCATGCTCAGATGGGCTGCCAGAGCCTCAAGCGCTGTGTCGGACGAACTGGAAGGCTGGGTAGGTGTGAGGGAGGCGGCCTGCGTGGGCGTGAATGTGGATAAAGGCGCGCGAGCCAGAAAATCCGTCAGTGCCCGGTGGGTAACAAGGTCCGCATAGCGGCGGATCGGGCTGGTAAAATGCGTGTAGCAGGCAAGCCGGAGCTGCATGGGGGGCTATTGTGGCGCTGTAGCGGGCCGTGGGCCGGGGCTGCCCGGAGGTAGAGGCTGCATGGGTGCGGAACAGCCCGGGCAGCCCATGATGGTGCAGGAGGGCTGCAGCCTGCGTATTGGCGGCCACCATACAGGCTGCCACCATGTCATGTGTGGGCAGCGTCGTGCGTGGCGTAAACGACACAGCATTGCCCTGTGTATCGTGGCTGACTAGCCAGGACTCGTCATGCTGCGGCTCGACACCGCGCCGCAGGGCTTCGGCCTGAAGGGCCTGTGCGGCATCCCAGAGGGCGTGCAGGCTTTTCAGCACAGCAGGGGCGGGGTTTTGTGGTGTGTCCTGCCCCGATATGTCGGCAGCAGGTATTGCTGAATGCTGTGGGTTAAGGGCCAGCAGCGCCTGTGTGTAGCTCAGTCGTGCGACGCTGCGCATCAGGCCCCGGCCCAGCCGTGCCCGACCCAGTGTGCCCTGCCGGGTTATGGACAGGTCCATGAACAGGCAGGGTCTATCCTGCCCCGGCAGGAGCGAGCAGGCATTCTCGGACAGGGCCGGGGGCAGCATGGGCACAACCCGGTCTGGCAGGTAGATGGACGTGCCGCGCAGGCGGGCCTGCTGGTCCAGCGCCGAGCCTGCGGGCACGCATGCGCTGACATCCGCTATCGCGACCACAAGCCGCCAACCTGTTTCGGTGGGTTCGGCCCACAGGGCATCGTCAAAATCATGCGCGGATTCGTCATCAATGGTGATGAGGGGAAGTGCGCGCAGGTCTTCACGTTCTGGCGGAGCGGGCTGGCCGTGCAGGGCGGCAACGGTGCGGGCTGCGGATTCGGCTTCGTTCAGATCGTCCTGGCTGAAGGTTTCCGGTACAGCGTGGGCCAGCAGGCTCAGCCGTCCTGCCATACCCGGTTCCGTAGCTATGCCTAATATGCCCGCTGGCCGGGCGGCATAGGCGTTGTCAGCCGTGCTTTCAGGTGCTGCTTCCGGCCCGTTTTGCAGGGAGGCCAGAAGGATATTGCCCGGTGCCGGATCAGCTATGTCCGACGCAAGGCGGTGGAACGGCACGGACAGGCGTGGATCGCACGACCACAGGGCGGCTTGTGCGGGCTCGGTCTGCTGGGGCGGGGTGTCCGTCATGGGCAGGA
>NZ_BAIN01000140.1 GCF_000613285.1 Acetobacter papayae JCM 25143
CCGGGCCGCATGGCCCCGCCGTGGTGCTGCGCAACGCGTTTGGCGGGCGGCGCACCGTTACCATGCCATCGGGCGAACAACTGCGAGAATCTGCTGAAATGGCGCGCGCGCGCTCATCGCTCGCCCTCATGGCGGGGCTATGCGGGCTGAATGCAGGCCTGTGGGGGCTGGCCGCCTGCGAGGGCCTTGGCGCACCCGGCCTGCTGGCCCCGGCTTTTGTGGCCTGGACATTCGGCCTGCGCCACGCGCTGGATGCGGACCATATCGCCGCGATTGATGTCGTCACGCGCAGGTTGCTGGCGCGCGATCACAGACCCATTCTTGTGGGGCTGTTTTTCTCGCTCGGTCATTCCACCGTGGTGATTGTGGCCACCTACGCGCTGCTGCACCTGCCGTGCACACATGGCTGGAGCGCTGGCACCTTGTGGGCGGTATGGTGGGGGGGAGCATTTCCATTGCCTTCCTGCTGGCCATGGCGCTGCTCAATGGCGCTGCCGCCAGAACCCAGTGGCAGAGCCTCAAGGCGGGCCATTCCATAGCCCCCCGCCCCATGGGGGGGCTCATGCGCCTGCTGGTCCCCGTAACCGACATGATCCGCCATGAACGGCAGATGTATTATCTGGGCTTTCTATTCGGTCTAGGTTTTGACACGGCAACGGAAATCGGCCTGCTGGGCCTTGCCACATCCAGCCATGCCACAGCCCCCACATGGGCGCTCATGCTGCTGCCCCTGCTGTTTACCGCCGCCATGATGCTGATGGACAGCCTCGATACGGTGCTGATGATCCGGGCTTGGACATGGAGTGCCCACTCCGCCCGCCGCCGCGCGCGCTATACGGTTTCTGTCACGGCTCTTTCAGCCGCCGCCGCCCTTGCCGTGGCCCTGCTTGAACTGGCCCAGATGCCCGGCATTGCCGAGCGGGTGCCCAACTGGGCCGCCACCGTGGCGGATATGGCCGCCGCGCATTTTCCCCTCCTTGGCGCTGGTCTTGTTTTTCTGTTTCTGGGCCTGTGGGGCGTTGCGGCCCTGCGTGGAGCGCGGGACAGCAAAAACACCCGACAAGCCCGCCCGCGCTGCTAGTCTCCCGCCATGGTGGTGGCTCTTGGGCATAAAGTCGGGCAGAACCAGCGCCTGTCGCTAACGCCGGGCATGAAAGAGTCGCTCCAGCTTCTAAAAATGCCGCTCCCGGCATTGCTGGATTTCATAGACCAGAAAATTGCCGCCAACCCGTTTCTGGACTGGAAAGACGGGGCTCCCCCCTCCGTCCTGACCCGGCTGAGCGGCTTTGCGCAGGATGCCGCCGACACACTTGAGGCCCAGCCCCCCTCCACCGCCTATAGTCTGCTGCACCAACTGGCCGCCCAGCGCGCTACCGAGTTGGAACAGCGCTGCGCACTGGCTATTCTGGACGCGCTGGACGAACAGGGCCGCCTGCCTATCCCCCCCGCCGAAGTGGCCCGGAACGCGCACCTGCCCCCCGGCTTGCTGGAACAGGTGCGCCAGCGGCTGCTGCGGCTGGAGCCCTGCGGGGTAGCCGCCCGCTCGCTGGAGGAATGTCTGCATGTCCAGCTTGAGGAACAGGGGGAGGCCCACCCCGACATGCTGGCCGTGCTGGCGCATCTGCCCTGCTGGCCAGCCGGGGGGTGGCTCATCTGGCCAGTGTGGCCAGCCTTCCGGTGCAGACGGTAAAAGACCTGCTGGCACGGCTGCGTGGGCTTGATCCTTTTCCATGGCGGCAGGTCGAGGGCGCGCAGCCCGCCGGAATCCGCCCCGAGCTAATAGCCAGCAAGACCGAAACCGGCACATGGGCCATAACTCTGCCCGATACGCCGGAAGAAGCAATCCGCTTTGAAACCGCGCTAATCACGCGCATACGCCGCTCGCAGCACGCCCGTACTCCCCCGGCCGACACCCCGGACATCGACCGCCGCACTGGCA
>NZ_BAIN01000139.1 GCF_000613285.1 Acetobacter papayae JCM 25143
ACGCCGAGCGCTGCGAGAGCGGTAGCGACGATATGGGGTGCGTCGAGGCCGGCCTCGGCATACTGGGCTGGCTGTGTGTTGTGGTCGATGAAGCGGTCTGGCAGGGTCATGGGGCGGAAGCGCACCTGATCCAGCAGGCCGGTGCGGGCCAGATGGTGGCACACCAGCGAGCCGAAACCGCCTTCAGACCCTTCCTCGATCGTAATCAGCACCGCATGGTTGCGGGCGAGGTTTTCCAGCAGCGCCGTGTCCAGCGGCTTGGCAAAGCGCGCATCCGCAACCGTGGGGGCAAGGCCCTGAGCAGCAAGAATATCCGCTGCCTGCAGGCAGTCCGCAAGCCTTGGCCCGAGCGAGAGAATGGCAACGCCACCCTTTTCCGCACCGGACTGGCGGCCCATCTCGCGCACGATCCGCCCGCGCCCGATTTCCAGCACCGTGCCAGCAGCAGGCAGGTCCAGACCCAGACCGTTGCCACGCGGGTAGCGCAGCGCCAGCGGGCCTTCGTCAAACGCAACGGCCGTGGCCGTCATGTGCAGCAGCTCAAGCTCGTCAGACGGCGCCATAATGGTCATGCCCGGCAGGCAGCCCAGATAGGCGATGTCGAACGACCCAGCATGCGTGGCTCCATCCGCCCCCACCAGACCGGCACGGTCGATGGCAAAGCGCACGGGCAGGTTCTGCAGCACCACATCATGCATTACCTGATCATAGGCACGCTGTAGGAAGGTGGAGTAAATGGCGCAGAACGGCCGCAGCCCTTCCGAGGCCATGCCCGCCGCAAAGGTGACGGCATGCTGCTCGGCAATGCCCACATCGAAAAAGCGCTCGGGGTAGTTCTTGGCAAAGGCGTCCAGCCCCGTGCCCGAAGGCATGGCGGCGGTAATGGCGGCAACCCGCTCATCCTGCCCGGCAAGGCGCACCAGCTCACGCGCAAACACAGATGTATAGCTGGGCGGGCCAGCAGGTCCCTTGCTCTGCTCGCCTGTAACCACGTTGAACTTGGCAACCGCGTGATACTTGTCGCCCGCGTTTTCAGCGGGGCGGTAGCCATGGCCTTTTTCCGTGATCACATGCAGCAGGATCGGGCCGTTATCCGTATCGCGCAGGTTGCGCAGGATGGAAATGAGCTGCGGCAGGTCATGTCCGTCCACCGGGCCGACATAATACATGCCCAGTTCTTCAAACAGCGTGCCGCCGGTGATCATGCCGCGGGCATATTCATCCGCCTTGCGGGCCGTGCGCTCTACCGGGGCAGGCAGCTTCTTGACGAAACGCCCGGCAAGTTCACGCAGGCCCATGAACTTGCGTGAGGACATCAGCCGCGACAGGTAGTTGGACATAGCCCCCACAGGCGGGGCGATGGACATCTCGTTATCGTTCAGGATCACGATAAGCCGTTCCGCACCTGGCCCGGCAACGGAGGCGTTGTTCATCGCCTCATACGCCATGCCAGCCGAAATCGAGCCGTCGCCGATCACCGCAATCACGTTGCGTTCACGGTAGGAGCATCGTCCTTGGCGCGCAGGTGGTGCGCCACGGCCATGCCCAGACCGGCCGAAATGGAGGTGGAGGAATGGGCCGCGCCAAACGGGTCGTATTCACTCTCGGAGCGGCGGGTAAAGCCCGACAGCCCGCCGGGCTGGCGCAGGGTGCGGATGCGCTCGCGCCGGCCGGTCAGAATCTTGTGCGGGTAGGCCTGATGGCCCACATCCCAGATCACCCGGTCATCGGGCGTATCGAACACCGCGTGCAGGGCTACCGTCAGCTCGACAACACCCAGCGATGCACCAAGATGCCCGCCCGTGGTCGAAACCGCGTCAATCGTCTCCGCACGCAGCTCGTCCGCTACCTGAACAAGCTGGTCAACCGAGAGGTTCCTCAGGTCAGAAGGATACCGAACGCGATCCAGACCAGAAAAACGGCCAAACGTCGGAATCCGCTCAAACGCGT
>NZ_BAIN01000138.1 GCF_000613285.1 Acetobacter papayae JCM 25143
CAGCCGCCCCACTCGATGAAACCCTGCTCACCATGCCGTGTTTCCGGATGGCGGCCCCCTGGACAGACGGCGCGGCCCTGCTGCGGGCCAATGACGGCACCATCGTGCCCTTCGATCCGACCGGCAGTGGGCGTGTCGCAACCCTCGACCTGTTCGTCGCCCCGTCCCGGCGCGGCAAGTCCATGCTCGCCAACTCCCTGCTGCTGGCCACCGTTCTGAGCACGGCCTCCCTGACCGATGCCGGCCCGCGCCTGCCCCTGATCGGCAAGCTCGACATCGGGGACGCGGCAAGCGGCTTCATCGACATGGTGCGTAACGGATTGCGCGCCGAAGACGCCCATCAGGCGCTCTTCATCCCGTTCGATTTCAAAGACGATCATGCCTACAATATCTTCGACACCGAAGCCTGCTGTCGCCATCCGCTCGAACATCACCGCGCGTTTCTGACGAATTTTCTCTCAACCGTGTGCATGGAGCTGACGGGCAAACCCTTCGAGGGCATGAACCAGATTATCGATGCCACCGTCACCGCCGCCTATGAGATGTGTTCAGATGAGGTCTTTTCGACGTCCATCAAAAAATACCGCCAGACCGACAACCAACTGATCGACGCCGCCCTCTTACGTCTGGGTGTTGAGCCCGAGGGTGATGACACGACCTGGTGGGATATTGCAGACCTGTTCGCTGCCCGCGGCGACATGCGCATGGCGCGGATGGCGACACAGCATGCCGTGCCGGTGATTGAGGATCTGGTGTCCGCCACGTACCTGCCATATGTGCAAGACAATTACGGGTCGAATACACCAACGTCAGGTGCCGAAACGGGTCTGGATGTCTTCAGACGCTATATTGGCGCGTTCATCGGCAAATACCCGACCCTGAACCGGCCCACCCGGCTGGATCTGGGCGATGCGCGCATTGTCGCCCTCGATATCGGCCGTGTCGCCCCCGAAGGCTCGGCGAGAACGCCCGCCAGTCCGAACTGATGTATCTGCTCGGCTTTCAGATCGTGGGACGCAATTTCTTCCTCTCCCCCGAAGACGCCGACAAGGTGCCCGCCCATGTGCGCGACATCCACCGCGAGCGCTTCCGCGAGTTCCGCGAAAGCTACAAGCGCCTCGAATGCGACGAATTCCAGCGCGCAGCACAGGCCCCCTTCGTGTTGCAGCTCTTCGAAGAGGCCGCGCGACGCGCCGCCAAGCTGGGCGTGCGCCTGGGCCTGACCAGCCAGAGGATCACCGACTTTGGTCCTTACCTCACCGCCCATTCGACCGCCCGCTTTATTCTGGGGACTGCCAATCCTGAGGAAGCCGATGAAGCTGCCGCACTCCTCGGGCTGAGTGCCGCCGGGCGACAGATTGTCCACACCGCCCTGCAGGGGCCGCGCCCGGATGGCAGCGGCGCACCGCTGCTGCTGCAGATCAAGGTGGGCGAGGACTGGTACGAAATGTTCCTACTCAACACGCTCGGCCCCATCGAACTCTGGGCGCTCTCCACCAAACCAGAGGATGTCGCCCTGCGCCGTCGTGTCTACCGGGCACTCGGCTCCGTCGAAGCACGCCGCCGCCTGTCGCGCGTGTTCCCCAAAGGCACGGCCTCCGATGAGATCGATCGCCGCACCACCGCACAGATGGCCGACACGAACTCCGTTGACGCGCAGGCGGCACTGGGGGGTGTCGTCAGCGGGCTGGCCCGCGAGATCTGCGATGCGGTCGGGCTCGGCGCGACACTGAGGGAGGCCGCCTGAAAACAGCGTCACAACGGAGTGCGCGATACTGGTCTTATGAAGAAGACACACCTCCTTGTCGCGCTGGGTATCCTGAGTGGATGCGCGCACGACCATGACGCGGACACCGCTCCGGTGCGCGTCAACACGCCGGGGATGCCGTCGGCCGAGCTTGCGCTGCAGCAGAGCATCGACCGCGTCCACGGCTTCATCACCAATATGCAGCAAAGGCTGGGCGACGACCCGGCCCTGCGCATCCGCCCCGGTGTCGCGCG
>NZ_BAIN01000137.1 GCF_000613285.1 Acetobacter papayae JCM 25143
GCGCGCCACGCCCCAACCCAGCCGGAACCCACGCCATGACCCGCTCCCTCCTGCCGGGCATGGCCTGCCTGAGCCTGCTCTGCCTGCTGCCCCTGCCTTACGCACACGCACAATCCACCACTCCCTCCGCACAGGTGGACACCGTGCCGCCAGCCCCCATGAGTGCGGCAACACCCCCCGTGCTCATGCCAACTCCCAGCACCCTGCGGAGCAGCGGCGAAGCCTTTCCCCTCCCATCCCGTCTGGACATACACTGGGACAGCCCGGCCACCCCCGCCTTGCGGCAGGCCGTGCAACGCCTTGAGCAGCGTCTGGCTGTTCTGACCGCCCCCCAAGGCACAGAAAACACCCAGAGCGCTCCCTACGCCATGCATATCCATTACAAGCAGGATGCGCCCTTCCCCCGCCCGGCTATGCGCGAAGAATACGACCTGCGTACCTCCGCAACCGAAGCCCGGCTGGATGCACAGGAGCCAGCCGGTATCCTGCGCGCACTGGCAACCCTGCTCCAGCTTGTCAGGATTGAGGCCTCAGGCCCGGTCATTGCGCAGGCCTCCATTACAGACAGCCCCCGTTTTGTCTGGCGCGGGCTGATGATCGACACCAGCCGCCACTTCATGCCGCTGCCCGCACTGCTACGCCAGCTTGACGCCATGGAAATGGTCAAGCTCAACGTGCTGCACCTGCACCTGTCGGATGGGGCTGCTTTCCGGGTTGAAAGCAGGCTCTATCCCCTGCTGACCCGTAGCAGCACCCCGGACAGCCCGCGCGATTACTACACGCAGGACGAAATCCGCCAGCTTGTGCGCGCCGCCGCCGAGCGGGGTATTCGCGTGGTGCCTGAATTCGATACGCCGGGCCACACGTTTGCAATCCTGCGCGCCTATCCCGCACTGGCCGCCCAGCACCCGCTCAACAAGACCGACCGGGCGGAAATCAACCGCGCGGCCATGGACCCCACAAACTCCGCCACACTGCTTTTTGTAAACCGGCTCTATACGGAAATGGCCCGGCTGTTCCCCGATCCTGTTTTCCATATCGGAGGGGATGAGGTCGTAGCCCGGCAATGGCTGCAAAATCCGCGCATTACCACTTACATGAAGCAGCACAAGCTGGCGGATACCGCAGCTCTGCAGGCCGGTTTTTCAAGACAGGTGGGCATGGCGTTGCATGCGCGCGGCAAGACCGTCATGGGCTGGGACGAAATTCTGGCCGCCGACCTGCCCCCCGGCACGCTGATCCAGAGCTGGCGCGGCCCCGCCCATACGCTTGATGCAACCCGCGCAGGATATGACACCGTTATTTCCGGCTCCTACTATCTCGACCGCCTGCTACCCGCCCGGGCCTATTATGAAACAGACCCGCTCGACACCAGAAAAGGCGCTGCCGAAGCCGCAGCAGCAGCCCAGACCACCGGGCCGGGTGGCACAGTTCCTGCTTCCCTAGCACCCTCCGCCCCATCGGATGCCGGACAGGCGGCGGATGATGCGCCCCTCCCCCCCCTTTCAACCGAACAGGCAGCCCATGTGCTGGGGGCTGAAGCGGTTTTATGGACGGAAGTAATCAACGAAAGCATGCTCGATGCGCGGCTCTGGCCCCGCACAGCCGCTCTGGCGGAGCGGTTCTGGTCGCCCGCTGCCCAATGCCGGGGCGACACCCTTGCACCGCGCCTTGCCGTCATGCGCGACAGGCTGGACCTGCTGGGCCTGCGCGCAACCCAGCAGACGCTTGCGGGACTGGAACGCATGGCCCCGGGCGAAACCGGTGCCGCGCAGATTCTGCTCTCAGCAGTCTCTCCCGTGCGCAACTACGCGCATAATCACGAATTTCTCCAGATCCGGCACAAGGAAACCGCAACCGAGCAGCCATTGGACACACTGGCGGATATTGCCATGCCCGATACGCCACTGGCGGACCTTTTCAACGCCGAAGTCGCCGCCTTTATCGCGGGAGAAACAGCGCTCAAACCCGACCTGATCCGTATGCTCACATTATGGGCCGAGAATGATGAGGCCTTTCAGCGGGCAGCAGCGCACCACCCGGCACTCACCACCGGGCTCGCG
>NZ_BAIN01000136.1 GCF_000613285.1 Acetobacter papayae JCM 25143
GGCGCGGCCTGTCGGGTCAGCAGCAGCCAGACCAGCGAACGCGCCGTGGCGCTGTCCGGGGCGAACACGCGCGTCCAGCCATCGGCCAGCGAGGGAAGGTCGATCGGATCGTCGCCCGGTACAAGCTGTGCAAGAGCGGCAGCCGCCTCCGTATCCCACTCCGCGGGGAGTGTTACGGGGCGGAGCGGCGCATCCGGGTCGGCGGCGGCGTCCAGTGTGCTCATCAGCACACCGTTCCAGGGGTGTGTGGCGGTTGTCATGTTGGGCAGTTTATCGCTCCGGCTGTAGCGGAGGTAAGCCGGTTTGGTGGCCCGCCAGCGGCATTGATACTCTTTATAACGAGGATATGGGGGATAACTTTTCAGCCTGTCCGGTCTCGCACAGGTGATGGGGGCATGGACGACAAAACCATCGACGGATGCCGCGCCGGAGTCCTATCATGCGAGCCATGGCAAATTTCGGAACATGGCTGCATACGCGCCGGAAAGGGCGGCTGATCGGCAAGGACGCCGATGGCCGCTGCTATTATGAATCCACCGGCCCCGCCCGCCTGGGCGGAGGGGTTGAACGCCCTGAGCGCTGGGTGATCTACCATAAGGGGGAAGACCCCTCCGCCGTACCGCCAGAATGGTGGGGGTGGCTGCACCACATGCTCGAAGCCCCGATTCCCGCTACTGAGCGCAAGCCGTGGCAACTGCCCCACCAGCCTAACCTGACCGGTGGCCCGGGAGCGTACCGCCCGCAGGGCAGCCTGTACGTAACCGGCAAACACCCGCCCGCAACGGGTGATTACGAGGCATGGACACCGGGCGATACGTCCAAGGCGTGATTTGCCGCGCATTCCCTGCTAGGGTGTTGCCACCAACAGGGAGTGTGGTCTGTTCATGGCTTTTGCAATGGCGGAAAAATCGCGGCGCGACATCGCCGAGCTTGTAACGGGGGCTGTCGTGCTGTGCGCGCTGGCGGCCATGCTGGTGGCGACCGTTCTGGGCGAGGGGCGCAAGAGTAATGGCGACGGTTATCAACTGGGCGCTGACTTCTCCCATATAGACGGGCTGGATATCGGCTCCGATGTGCGGCTGGCCGGGGTTACGGTCGGCCATGTGGTATCGGAAAGCGTCAATCCGCAGACCTTCAAGGCGCATGTGGTTTTTACCGTCCGCCCCGACCTGCACCTGTCGGCTGATACGGCGGCCATTATCACCAGTGACAGCCTGCTGGGCGGTAAATATATCGCCCTGTCTCCGGGGGGGGATGACAAAACCCTCAGCCCCGGCGCGACCATGACACAGACGCAGGGTTCCATCAGTCTGGAACAGCTTCTGAGCAAGTTCATTTTCTCCGTGACGGATACCCTTACCCGCACCGGCAAGCCCCCGGCGGAGCATGCGGATTCCGGCCATGGTGATGCGCCTTGAGGCACTCCCTCCGGTAGGGTTGTGGATTTGATACAGGAAACAGGCAGTATGGAAGCGTTGCGTATCTGGCCACAGGAAGACGGGCAGCCCGTCTCGTGTCAGGAGAAAATCCGGGTGCTGGAAGAAAACTGGCAGGATGTGCAGCAGGTTCTGACGGATGCCTTTGAGGATGCGGTACTGATGGGTGTAAGCGAACAGGTTCTGCGCGAGCGGCTTGCTGAACTGGTGCAGGCGTTGCGTTCTCCGCGGATGGGCGCATGACCATGCGGACAGGCCGCCCGCAAGGGCGTGAAGCAACCGGAGCCGGGCGTGGCGTTCTAACCGGTATGGGTGTTCTGCTGGCGGGCGCAATCGGGCTTGCCGGGGGGCAGGGCCATGCCGCTGGTGTGGGCGTGGCCCTCCTGCCGTTTATCCGGCGGATACATGGCAGGGCAAGACCGTTGCGGTCGTGCGTGTGCTGGACAAGCTCGATAGCCATGTGGAGGTGTTGTCCGTGCCGGTTGGCGGGACAGCCCATTACAAAAATCTGGACATAGGGGTTGTTCGCTGCGTTGCGCGTCCGCCCACGCTCGCGCCTGATGCCGCCGCATGGCTCGACCTGCGCGATACCCACCCCGATGGCGTGGCGTTTCATGGCTGGATGCTGGCGGCCGAGCCCGCGCTGGGCGTGTTTGAAAGCCCGCTTTACGATGTGCGGATGATCCGGTGCGAAGGGCAGAACACCGCGCCCACGCCCCTGCCGTTGGCAACACCTGTGGTGCCAGTTCTGCCCTCGGCTACGCCGCA
>NZ_BAIN01000135.1 GCF_000613285.1 Acetobacter papayae JCM 25143
CAGCGGTGCAGCCTGCGGCTGCGCTCCATATCCAGCACGGCGGGCCGCACATGATCCGCTTCGCGGGCAGATGGAGCCAGCACCAGAAAAGTCAGGATACTGTCTTCCCACATCCAGTGGCCCACCTCGCCCACCTGCGTGGTGGGCAGTAGCCGCACCATGGGGCAGGCACTCAGCGCCTTGGCCACACCAGACAAAAACAGGTCGAGCCTGTGCTGCCGCTCCCGCTCCGGGGTTGCGGCAAAAGCCGCCATTTCGGCGCAGGCTCCCTGCCAGCGCAGGAACAGCCCGGCATTGAACCCTTCGGCAGGCAGGCCGTAGCCGGGGCTGCAGGCCATTCCGTGCGCCATGCGTAATCGGCCAGTCCAGGGGGCAAGCCCGCGTGCTGGCCCTCACCCTCGCCCGCAAGCCTTGCCCGCCAGCGGCGCGGCAGCAGCAGCGCGCCACAGAAGGTCGGCCCGGCATAGAATTTCGACCCCGTGACCATAACCGCCCAACCCCGGCGCAGGAATGCCCCGGCCTGTTCGGGCAGAAACCGCGCCTGACACCCATCCACCAGCACATCCACCTGACCGGGAAAGCGCTGGCACAAGGCCTCCACCCCGGCGATATCAGGCATGACAAGCCCGGTCTTGGACACATCGAGCACATAAAGCAGCACCCGCCGCCCCATACGGATAGCCTGTTCTATATGCACCGTGCAGTCCGCCAGCACATCGCGCGCTGTCCGCCTCGCGCCATCCGCCTCACGCACGGCAACCGGCACACAGACCGTGCGGGGGGAAAACCCTTCCACCACACCGTCTTTTTCCACCGCCACGCCATGGGCGGTGCGGCTGGCGAAATGCCGACCGCGTGCGGCCTGCGGCACACCGGAGCCGGTTTCCTCCGCCCCCGGCAGCACAATGGTAACAGGGCTGCCACGCAGGGCGCACACCGCCGTGGCGGCCATGGCGCAATCCGTGCCAGATGCCGCCAGAATAACGTGATCGGGACTATCCACACCGAAAAAGCCAGCCAGAAACGCCTTGGTTTCCATAACGGTGGCTGCAACGGTGGCGGCCATGGCCGCCTTATCCGGCCAGTCCCGCGCGAGGGCGCGCACCAGCGCCAGCCGCGCCGCACGGGCAGCGGCAAACCCGCGTGGAGAAGGATCGGACGCAGTAGAAGAGGCGAAAGCCAGCACCTCAGGCCGGGGCAGACTACCCACGCCATAGCGGTTGAGCCCGTTTCCAGCCTGACCATCAAGCCGCTCATCCCCGCCGGATGCGAGAATCCGGGCGGTGGAAGGCAGCAGGTCCCATACGGCACAGGCCCACGGGTGCAGGGTTTCTGCCCCTGCGAGCGCATCCACCCCACGGCTTGCGGGCACCTGCGCCAGCACGGGGGCAAGGGCCATCAGGCAGGCATCCAGCGTGCCGGGCGGGGGGGCAAACGGCTCGGCCAGACAGGCCAGCGGACCGGCAAGGGGCACAACCGCGCCATCTGCCACAGCCAGCCCCGGCGGGGTGGTGCAGGCTGCCGCGCGGGCAGCAGCAATCAGGTAACGGGCGGCAATGGCAGGCAGCACAACCGCCCCTGCAAACAGGGCTTCCAGTTCCCGCAGGAGCAGGGCATTAAAGGAAGGAAACGTATGACAGGCACCCTCCACCCCGCCGGTGGCGGTGGCATCAAGCCCCGCAGTGTCCGGCATGGCGGCGTCCTGACCTGATCTGACTGGCAAGTTCAGCGCTTGGCTCTCCCGTTTCCGTTCATGGACATTCCGGCCACCTTGCCACAAGAAAGCCGTACGCGGGTGCTGCAAAAACGCATGCCTCCACAAACCATAGACCCCGGTTTTTCCAACCATACCATCTTCTTCTGCTGCTGTTAGCCCATGGGTGACGTTTATCTGTCACACTGTCTCCACCGGCACGGATGGCGGTTCACATTGAACGGGCAGGACTGCTAAGAAGTTCAGGACACTGTCAGACTTTTCACACGGGTATGTTTTGCCCATCTCCAGACCAGGAACCCGTATCATTGGCGCGCACAAGCCCACCCGCACAGGACCGTTCATTTTCGCCGCCCCGCAAAAACACGCTGCACCGCCGCCTGGAAGAAGCGGGCGGGCTGTTGCTGTGCGGGCTGGCCTGTGTGCTGCTGGTGGCGCTGGCCAGCTATAATCCGGCTGATCCGTCCTTTGACACCGCCACCGGCCAACCCCCCACCAACCTGCTGGGGCTGAGCGGCTCTTTTGTAGCGGATGGGCTGTTGCAGGGGCTGGGGCTGGGCGCGCTGCTGCCCGCTTTCATGCTGCTGATCTGGGGCTGGCGGCTGATGGCGCACCATGTGCGCGGGCTGGAGCCATGGCCGCTGCTGGGCCTACGGGCTGCTGCAGTGCTGGGCCTGCTGCCTGTGGTGGCGGCCTTGCTGGCGGCCATTCCGCT
>NZ_BAIN01000134.1 GCF_000613285.1 Acetobacter papayae JCM 25143
GGCGCAGGCCCTGCAAGGCAGAGCGTTGCCGCCTCCGCCCGGCCTGCAACAGCCGGTGCATGGTGGCTCCGGCTCCAGACACGGCAGGCGGGCGGGCAGGTCATTCCCATCTACACCATCATGACCCCGGCCAGCACCCCGCGTGCAGCACAAGATGGCGCGGGCATTGCCCAGACCCTCTGGCAGCCCGATGGTGGCGGCACCGTCAGCCCCGCCATATTGTCCGGCATGGCACAGGATGCAGCACCCCGTATCGCCAGCCTGCTGACGGGTATTCAGGCCGCGGCCATGGAGCAAGACCCCAACAGCCTGAAGCACCGCCCCGCACGGGTTTTCTTCAGCGGTGTTACAGGCGCGCCCGGTAAGGGGAACACAGCTCTGGCCAGCGCTTTCCGCGCGGCTTTCCCCGATACCCACGATACGCTGACCCACCACCGCGCGCAGGCGGACTACACCCTGAACTGCACAGTGCGCGTAAGCGATGCCCCGCCTGATAGCGATGGGCAGGCCCGCCAGCATCTGGACATCATCTGGACGCTGCATGACGCAGCCGGGCAGGAAGCAGGCGGCATCACGCAGTTGCACGACATCCACGCCCATGCGCTCGATGGCGACTGGGGCGAAACCGCGCCCAACACCGCCCATGAGGCCGCCGCCGCCGCACGGCAGATTATCGACCGATATTCAGGCCGCACCAACACCCCACTACCAACCCCTGCTCCCTGACGTACACATCACCTCAGGCCACTCGGTAAGGGCGGGGCAGCCCCCCGCCCGACAATGGTGGAAATTACTGGAATGCCGCGTTATTATTGCGCAGGGTAAGCCTTTATTAATCCACTGTGTGAAAATATTGCCTCACTCAAAACCGGCCCGCCCCTGAGGAGAGACGATCATGCACAGAACAGCCCGTGTCATGGGAAAAGGCAAAATCATTCTTCCCACGGTCTTTCTGTTTCTCTCCACCCTGTCCGCAGGCTCCGCGCTGGCTGCCACAAAAGAAGAACAGACCAAAGCCTGTAAAAAAGACGCCATGCGCCTGTGCACGCTCTATATTCCCAACGAGCGCAAGATAACCGCCTGCATGGAAAAGAAATTTGACCAGCTTTCTCCCGGCTGTCAGGCCATGTTTACACCTGATCCGGACCGGAAGCCTAAACCCGGCAAAAAACCGAAAAAGCAGGCGGGATAAAATCATTAAAGCCATACAAGCATTTTTCCGCCCGGCGGTCCTGCTGCCCCTGCTCAGCCTACTGAGTGGGTGCATGAGCCGGGAAGCGCCCTCGTTCCCGATTGTGGGGGCCTATTTTCCTGCATGGATGGTCTGCTCGCTCTTCGGTATCGCCACGGCAATCGGGCTGCGCACAGCCTTTATTTTCACAGACCTTGATAGGCTCTTAAGCCTGCGGCTGTTTACCTATGTATCACTGGGGGTGCTGGCCGCTCTGGCGCTCTGGGTCGGGGTTTTTGGGCCATGAGCATGAAACAGGTTTCCATGACCGCCAGAAAACGCGGCGGTATTGTCATCGCGCTACTGTGCATCATCGCCGCCACACTGGCCAGCCTGTATGTTGCCCGCCGCAACAGTGCCTATCCCTCCAGCGACAGCGGCTCGCTGGATGCCGAGGTGGTGCATGTTGCCTCCGTCGTGGGTGGGCGGCTAATCGAACTGGGCGTGCATGAAAACCAGCATGTCCACAAAGGCCAGCCGCTCTATGTGATCGACCCCGAGCCGTATGAGCTGACCGTCAAGCAGGCGGAGGCCAATGTCGCCCTTGCCACTGCCGAGCTGGCCAACCAGAAGCGCCTGCTGGCGGTACGGATGGCGCAGGCCGCCACGGCGCGCGCACAGGTTAGCAAGGCCCAGAGCAACCGTGATCTGGCTGATCGTACCGCGGCACGACTGGCCCCTCTGGCCGCGCAGTCTTTCATTCCCTGGCAGCAATATGATCAGGCCCGCGTTGTGCAGAGCGATGCGGGGCTTTCCGTAACACAGGCACAGCAGCAGTCCTCGGCGGCGGATGTCGCCGTTGGCGATCTGGCCAGTGCCGAAGCCGCTCTGGCGGCCAGTCAGGCCGTGCTGGCCCGTGCCCGGTATGAACTGCGCCAGACGCGCGTGCAGGCCCCGGCTGATGGCTATATTACCAGCCTACGGGTAAAAACCGGCGAAATCCTCATGCCCTCGCAGGTTCTGTTCACGCTCATCAGTGATGATGCGTGGTACGCCGTGGCCAACCTGCGCGAAACCAGACTGAGCGCCGTCAGCCCCGGACAGTGCGTTACGGTCTATTCCATGATCGACCGCAAAACCCCGATTGAAGGCAAAGTGGCTAGTATCGGCTGGGGTGTCATGTCTACCGATTCCAGTGGTATGGGCCGCACCCTGCCGCTAGTTCTGCGCGAAATGGACTGGGTGCATGTGGCGCAGCGCTTTCCCGTGCGTATTCGCCTGATTGCTCCCCCTACCCTGCTCATGCGCATGGGCGCTACCGCCACGGTCGAGATCCGCCATGGCGCCGCCTGTCACTGAGCCCGC
>NZ_BAIN01000133.1 GCF_000613285.1 Acetobacter papayae JCM 25143
TGCCGCTCGGCACGGGCCACGCCGCGCACTTTCATGCCGTAGGCCACGTTGTCCAGCAGGGTCATGTGCGGGAACAGCGCATAGTCCTGAAACATGGTGTTTACGTTGCGGCGGTAGGGCGGCAGGGTGGTAACATCCGCCTCGCCCAGATGAATCTGCCCCGTATCAGGCAGTTCAAACCCGCCGATTAGTCGCAGGGTGGTGGTTTTGCCCGAGCCCGAAGGCCCAAGGAGGGTAAAAAACTCCCCTTGGGCGATTTCAAGGTCAATCCCCCGCAGTACCGTGGCCCCGCGGCCATAGGATTTGGTCAGCCCGTGCAGGCGTACGGCCGAGGTGGGGGCAAGGTCGGTCATGCTGCGGCCCTCAGCCCCACTTGACCATGACATGCCGTGCCACGGTGTAATCTTCCACCGCGCCAAGGCTCAGGTCCTTGCCGTAACCAGACTGGCGGAAACCGCCATGGGGCATTTCGCTGGTGAGCATGAAATGCGTGTTTACCCATGTGCAGCCGTAGCGCAGCCGGGCCGCAGCAGCCATGCCGCGCTGGATATCGCGCGTCCAGACAGAGGAGGCCAGACCATAGGCGGAGGCGTTTACATCGCTGATAACGGCATCCAGGTCGGTGCAGCGCGTGATGGATACAACCGGGCCGAACACCTCGCGCTCCACGATTTCATCCGTAGCTAGTGCGCCCGCCACAACGGTTGGTTCGTAAAAATAGCCGTTGCCGGGGCCCATTTTGCCGCCCGTGGTGATTTCGATATGCTTGAGTTCGGCTGCGCGTTCCACAAAGGCCGCAACGCGTGAGCGCTGGCGGGCGGAAATCAGCGGCGGCATTTCGTTCTGCGCATCGTCTGCATTGCCAAAGCGGATGGTGGAAACCGCAGCGCTCAGGTCTGCTACCAGACGGTCATAGATTTTTTCATGGGCGTAGATACGGCAGGCCGCCGTGCAGTCCTGCCCGGCATTGTAGTAGCCAAAGCCGCGCACGCCTTCGACTACGGCATCGATATCGGCATCGTCATAGACAATGACAGGGGCCTTGCCGCCCAGTTCCAGATGTGTGCGTTTGACCGAGCGCGCCGCCGCCGCAATGACCTTGCGCCCGGTGGCGATATCACCCGTGAGCGACACCATGGCGATATCAGGGTGGTCCAGCAGTTGCTGCCCACGGTGGCACCCCGGCCCAGCACGATGTTGACGACACCGGCGGGGAAAATATCCCCCATGATCTGCCCCAGTGCGAGCAGGCTCAGCGGCGTGTTTTCAGAGGGTTTGATAACGCAGGTGTTACCGGCTGCCAGTGCGGGGCCGAGCTTCCATGCGCCCATCATCAGCGGGTAGTTCCATGGCGCGATTCCCGCCACCACCCCAACCGGGTCGCGGCGCAGCATAGAGGTATGGCCCGCCAGATACTCGCCCGCCACAGGGCCGTGCAGGTTGCGCGCAGCAGCGGCAAAATAGCGGAAACAGTCCGCAATGGCCGGAATTTCATCGGCCAGAACAAGGTGATAGGGCTTGCCGGTGTTCAGGGATTCGATGCGGGCCAGATTTTCGGCCTCGGCTTCGATGGCATCCGCCACTTTCAGCAGGCGGGCCGAGCGCTCCGCCGGGGTGGCCAGAGCCCATGCGGGGAAAGCCTGCACAGCCGCTGCCACGGCGTCATTCACCTGCCCGGCCGAGGCCTCGGGCAGTTCCATGATCACTTCGCCAGTAGCCGGTGCGAAGATGATTTCGCTTTCTCCGACCCCTTCGACAAAACCGCCACCCGATAGCATCTTTGTGAACATTGTTGGCAAACCTCACTGACGCACTGCGGGACAAGCCCCGTTTTTCCGATCTTTCACGAGCCTGACATATGTTTCGGTCTCAAACCAATAGATAATGCCAATGCACGCCATCGGAAAAATCGATGCCTTTTCGGGCGTCAGTAAAGCAGGGTGTGGTTACGGTGCGCCCGCCAGCACGGAATGCTGTGCCGCCTCGGCTTCGCGCGTGCAGCGGGCGGCATCGGGTGGGGTGGCGTTGCGGATGGCTTCGGCCAGTTCGGTCCGGGCCTCGGCCAGCAGGGCCTGTTGCTCGGGAGCGTTTTCAAACCGTTCGAAAAGCAGGCTGCCATCCATGTAGCCCGCCCATACATCGGACGCCCAGTGCACGCCGCAGATCACGCGGCTTTCTCCAAACACCCGTGCGCGCTGCATGAAGGCATCTTCACGCGCAGGTAGCAGGTGGCCCAGCAGCAGGGCGGTGGTCCAGCCTGCCACCGTGTGGCCGGATGGATAGGCATAGCCCAGCCCCGTGCTGGGTGTGCAGACAGGCAGCGTATTGCCCTCGAACGGGCGCGGGCGGGCGTATTGTTCTTTCTGGGCCTTGACGGCGGGTTTGGTCACGGCCTGTAGGGCTGCCAGTGCGGCCACCACATGCGGCAGCCTGTTGGCATCGAGCGTGAAACCCGCAGCACAGGAAAAATCATGCAGCATGGCAGGAAAGGCCAGATCCGCATCCTCGGTGGCCATGCGCCAGCGCGGGCTGTCGCGTAGGGCGCGGGTGGTGGCGAAAATCTGGCGGTCGGCCATGTCCGGCGCG
>NZ_BAIN01000132.1 GCF_000613285.1 Acetobacter papayae JCM 25143
CTGTGTCCAGATGTGCCAGCAGCATCCGCCATGGCTCACGCGCTGCGCGGTCTGCGCCGGGCATGGGGACGCGCGCCAGCCGCCCGGCATGATAGGCCGTGCGGTAGTCGCACAGCAGGGCCTCGCACCCCCATGCCGTGCCATCTGGGCCAAGGCCCGTGCCATCCAGCGCCAGACCGATTACGGGGGCGGTGTCAGGCCCCAGCCCATGCTCGGCCATGCAGGCGGCAATATGCGCATGGTGGTGCCAGACCGTGTGTAGCGGCAGTGCCATCTGCTGGCTGAGCGCTGCCCCAAGGCGGTGGCTGATGTAATCGGGGTGGGCATCAACCGCGACAAGGGCGGGGGTCAGGCCAAACAGGGTGCGATAATCCGCCAATGCCTGCCGGGCAGTTTCTTCCACCCCCTGTGCCTGTAGGTCGCCCAGATGGTGCGATAGCAGGGCCTGCCCGTTCTGTGTCAGGCAGAAGGCGGCTTTCAGGTCTCCGCCCATGGCTAGCACGGGGGGGAGGGTTTCAAAGCCTGCGGGCAGGGGCAGGCGGCGGGGAGCCAGCCCCCGTCCGCGCCGCAGGGTCATGGTGTGGCCCGCGACAATGGCGCACACGCTGTCATCCAGCCGCCGGGCAATGCGGCGGTCGTGGTAAAGCCAGCCATCGGCTATGCCTGCGAGGTCGTGCAGGGCCTCGGCGTCTTCAATGACCTGTGGCGCACCGCTGCGGTTGCCACTGGTCATGACCAGTGGCTGGCCTATTTGTGCCAGCAGCAGGGCGTGCAGCGGCGTATAGGCCAGCATCAGGCCCACGCGGTCCAGACCGGGGGCAAGGCTTTCTGGCAGGGCAGCGGTTGTGCGCACGGTTACAATCGGGGCTGCGGCATCGTGTAAAAGATGCAGTTCCGCCGCGCTGGGGGCGGCAAAGGCGCTTGCGGCGGCTGTATCAGCCACCATCACGGCCAGAGGTTTGGTGGGGCGGTGCTTGCGCGCGCGTAAGGTGGCAATGGCGGCGGTATCTGTTGCCAGACAGGCCAGATGATACCCACCCGTGCCTTTTATGGCCAGAATACCGCCTGAGCGCAGCAGGCGGGCGGCGCTGTACAGCGGGTCTTCTCCCGGTGTGGCGGGGCCAGTGTAGCGCAGGCGTGGCCCGCAGGCGGGGCAGGCCACTGGCTCGGCATGAAAGCGCCGGTCCGCCGGGTTTTCGTATTCTGCCCGGCAGGCAGGGCACAGGGTGTACGGGGCCATGGTGGTGTTGGCCCGGTCATAGGGAAAACCGGTAACAATGGAAAAACGTGGGCCACAATCGGCGCAGCAGGTCAGGGCGTACCGCCAGCGCCGCGTGCCGGGGGTGTTTATATCTGCGCGGCAGGCGGGGCAGAGTGCGAGATCTGGCACAATGCCGCTGTGCAATGCGCCCGCCTCGCTCGTGGCGATGGTAAAGGACCCGGTAAAAAACCGTTGGTCTGGCGTGCGGGTTACGCTATCCACATGGGCGTGGGGCGGGCCTTCACGCAGGGCGTCCATCAGGCTGTCGCGCTGGGCTTTGGTGCCGGTGGCAAGTACTTCCACATGGTCGCCCCGGTTGCGTACCTGCCCTGCCAGAGCAAGGGCGTGCGCCTTGCGCCATACAAAGGGGCGAAATCCCACCCCCTGCACGCTGCCGGTGACGGTCATCCGCTCGGTGGCGCGCATCAGTGCACCGTGCAGGCCATGCAGGGGTCGAACGAGCGCACGATATGCTGCACGGATAAAGGCGTATGCTCGCCGGGTCTTACGGGCGCGCCTTCCAGTGCGCGTTCCAGCGGGCCGGGCACGCCCTGCGCATCCCGCGGGGAGAAGTTCCATGTTGTCGGGGCAATGATCTGATACCCCGCGATATGCCCGTTTTCCACGTGCAGCCAGTGGCCGAGCGTGCCGCGCGCGGCCTCGGTAAACCCGGTGGACTGGCCATTGGCCAGCGTGCCATGTGGCACGCACCATGGTGCACCCGGTTCAAGCTGGTGCACCCAGCGCTCCATCAGCAGCGGCAGGGCGGCCATTTCGATCAGGCGTGCCATCACGCGTGAAAACACGGTGCCGCCATCGCGCGCGACCAGAGCGCGGATCAGCGGCTGGCCGCGCACAAGCTGCCGGGCTATGGCCCCGGTCTCGAATGGTCGCCCGGCCAGACGCGGGGCCTTGCACCATGTATAGGCCGTGCCATCGCGCAGGTGGGGCACGGTTGTGCCTTCAGCGGGCGGGTGCACGCGCTCATGGTCGCGCAGATGGGCGAAAGCGTGGTCTTCCGTAATGTCCTGCGCGGTGAAGGGCAGCACCGCGTCGTCCGCCACGATCCCGGCGGGCCAGAGCGGGGCGGGGTTATGGGGGTCGCGCCCGCCGGGCCATGCGCCGCAGGTCAGGAATTGATCATAGGCCCGGCCCAGTGTGGAGAGTTCGAGTGTTTCGGCAATGTCTAGAAACAGGCCGAAATCGCTTGCCCCGCCATGCTGGCGCCATGTGTGCAGGGCCGTGCAGTCCGCCAGTTCCACAACCGTTTCGAGCGAGACGCCAAACAGGTTGTTTTCAAGATCAGCCCGAACACCGGCCAGAATACCGCTCAGGCGCTGGCAGGCCTCGGCATCGACCCCGCGTGCGACCCCGCCGGGCTGGATGGCCAGTGTGTGCGGCCAGTGCCCGG
>NZ_BAIN01000131.1 GCF_000613285.1 Acetobacter papayae JCM 25143
CACGTGGGCGGGAGCCGGGCGTCAGCGGCGGCCAGACGCAACAGCGCATCGGGCGGGGGCTGGCAGGCCTCCAGCGCTTCAAGCCTGTCCAGCGTCACGCCTTCGGGCAGGATAACGGCTAGAACGCCCGTTTGCGCCATAAGCCGCATAACGGGCATGACCTGTGCAAGTGCGAGAATCTGCCGCAGTTCCGACCACACGCGCTCGACAGAAAGCCCTGTCAGCAGGGCTGCCGTGCGGCCTAGCACCGCGACTGTATCCGCAGCAGGCTCCCCCTTGCCATAACGGGCCTGAAAGCGAAAAAAACGGAGGATACGCAAGGCATCCTCCTCAATGCGGCTTTGCGCATCGCCCACGAACCGCACGCAGCCCGCGCGCAGATCCGCCTGCCCGCCAAACCAATCGTACAGCCTGCCCACCTGATCAAGAAACAGGGCGTTGAAGGTAAAGTCGCGCCGGGCGGCATCCTGTTGCCAGTCATCCGTCCAGGCAACCACGGCATGGCGGCCATCGGTCAGCAGGTCGCGCCGCAGGGTGGTAATTTCACAGGGCAGCCCGTCTACAACAGCGGTAACGGTTCCATGGGCCAGCCCCGTGGGTACGGCCACAACCCCCGCCGCACGCAGCCGCTCCATCACCTGCTCGGGTGCAAGCGGCACGGCCATGTCGATATCGGCCACACGTCTGCCCACCAGAAGGTCACGCACCACGCCACCGACCAGCCGGGCCTGCGGCAGAATACGCCACAGAACATGCAGCAGCGCGCGTTGCCGGTCGGATAATCCTTCTATGAGCTCAGGCTGTTCAGGCGTGTTGTTCACACGCTATCGTCCGGGCTGTCAGGGCAGTCTGTCTCGTCCCCCTCCTGCCCTGTGGAGGACAGGCAGCGGGCCAGCGGAAAGAAACAGCCGCAGCTCCACACCCCCATGCACCGCACGCCCCGGTACAGACCCGGCTCGGCCAGTGCGGCCAGTTCGTACCACACGCTACGGCTCAGCCGGGCTTCCAACGGCCAGCGGCCATCCCCTGCCCGCACCAGCAAATAGGGGGGGCAGGCATCCACGCAGGCTTCAGGCGGGACATCCCATTCGGTTCGAATCGGATGCTCACTGCTGGCCGTCACGGTTTCGTCCATGTTGGTGCGAAAACACAGCCGCTGGGTGCGGCCCACCCCCGACCATGTCAGTTCCACCGCAACAAACGGAACATCCTCAACCTCGATCACACCGCTCTCAAAAGGAGAGCGCAGCAAATAGGCCCCCTTTTCGTCCCGGGTCAGCAGGGAGCCAAACAGGCACAGCATGGCCTTGCGTTTTATAGCGCTGCCCCGATAGAGCCAGCTCCCATCACGCCGGATCAGAAACGGCAGGCGCGGCACACCGCCCTTCATGCTCGCGCCAGCCACCTGCGACAAGCACGCCGCCACGGATTCCAGCCCGGACTCCGAATGATCGGACAGGCTGAATTCCTTTTCCCCACACGGGGCTGCCCCCGCGTTCTGCGCGTTTTCGCCTTTCACGACCTGATCACCCCGTAATGCGTGTCCATATGCGTCTTCCAATGATATAGGGAGCTTACCCCGCTTGATGAAACCCCCGCATGTCTTCAAGACTGGACAAATGACCGCATCAGACGCTCCGCTCTCAGCACTTTCCTCCGCCTCCCGCCCTGATGTGCGCGAGGCAGACCGTATCTGCGAACGGCTGTCGGCCGTGCAGCAGGCCCTTGGCGACATTATTTTCGGGCAGGATACCGTTATCCGCCAGACGCTTGTCACCATTCTTTCGGGGGGGCATGCGCTGCTGGTCGGCCCGCCCGGTCTGGGCAAGACCCTGCTTGTCACGACGCTGGGCACGGTGCTCGGGCTTGATGCCCGGCGCGTGCAGTTCACGCCAGACCTCATGCCCTCCGATATTACCGGGGGCGAAATCCTTGATGAAGACAGCACAGGCCGCCGGAGCTTCCGCTTTGTAAAGGGGCCGGTTTTCTGCCAGCTTCTCATGGCTGATGAAATCAACCGTGCCAGCCCGCGTACACAATCGGCCCTGCTACAGGCCATGCAGGAACACCATGTTAGTGTTGCTGGTACCGAGCACGCACTGCCCCAGCCTTTTCATGTGCTGGCAACCCAGAACCCGATCGAGCAGGAAGGCACATACCCCCTGCCCGAAGCCCAGCTTGACCGCTTCATGCTCCAGATCGCGCTCGACTTCCCCCCGAGGACGCCGAACGCCAGATGCTGCTGGCCACAACCGGCGTAAGCCGCCCCACCGCCGAGCCGGTGCTGAGCACACGCGCTGGTAGAAGCCCAGACCATGGTGCGCACCATGCCGGTGGGTGAAAGCATTGTGGATGCCATTCTGACGCTGGTGCGCGCCGCCCGCCCGCAAACCACCCCGGATCAGGACCTGAAAACCGCCATTGCCTGGGGCCCGGCCCGCGTGCCGCCCAGACCCTCATGCTCGCGACCCGCGCACGCGCACTGCTCGATGGCAGGCTGTCCCCCAGCCTTGACGATGTAGCGGCCCTCGCGCAGCCGGTTCTGGCACACCGTATGGCCCTCAGCTTTGCGGCCCGGGCTGATGGCCTGACCCCGGCTGATGTCATTACCCGGCTTGTAAACCGGCTGGGCTGACGTCTTTTGGACGGGTTCGCGCACCGCATCGCCTCTTTTCTTCCGCCTTCCTGCGCCCGGCGGCCGGTCGCCACGGTGGCGG
>NZ_BAIN01000130.1 GCF_000613285.1 Acetobacter papayae JCM 25143
CCCCCGTGCGATATGGACGGAACTGCGCGGGCGCGTGCTGGTGCCCGATGCACCGGGCGGCGCTTTCACGCTGACTGGCCGGGCCGACCGTATTGAGGTCGGGCCTGATGGGCGGGTCAGCGTGCTGGATTACAAGACCGGCGTGCTCCCCTCTGCGCGTGACGTGCTCGCAGGCTGGAGCCCCCAGCTCCCGCTGGAAGCCGCCATGATCCTGCGGGGCGGTTTTGCGGGCGTTACCCTTGCCGGTGAGGCTGAAGAAGCGGGCGGGATCATGGACGGGCTGATCTACTGGCGGCTGACCGGCGGCGCGGAGGCAGGAGAGGAAGTGGCCATTACCCCCAAAGAGGCCGAAGGCCTGAGCGCACTGGCCGAGCAGACATGGCTTAGCCTGATCGAGCGGATTGTCGCGTATGACGATCCGGCCCAGCCTTATCTTTCTCACCCGCATCCGGGGCAGGAACCACGCTTTGCCGATTACGCCCGTCTGGCCCGCGTGCCGGAATGGAGTCAGGGCCGCATGGAGCATGAAGCCTGATGACGGAGGGCGTTTTTTCCGAAGCACTGGGCATTGCGCAGGCCATTGAGCGGGCCGTGGCGCAGGCCAATGCCCAGCAGGCCATGGCGTCAGACCCCACGGCCTCGGTTTTCGTGTCCGCTTCCGCCGGGAGTGGCAAAACCAAGCTGCTGATCGACCGCCTGCTGCGCCTGATGCTGCCCCGTCTGGCCCCGGAGGGTGCGGAGGAGGAACTGGCTCCCGGCAGCCCCCCCGGCCGTATCCTGTGCCTGACCTTTACCAAGGCGGCAGCAGCGGAAATGGCCATTCGCCTGCAAACCCGGCTGGGCCGCTGGGTTACGTTGTCCGATACCCGGCTGGATGCGGAACTGCGCGCCCTGTCCGTGCCGGTAACGCAGCACACCCGCCAGCGCGCGCGTGCATTGTTTGCCGAGGTACTGGACATGCCCGGTGGCATGCGTATTGGCACCATTCACGCCTTCTGCCAGTCGCTTTTGCGCCGTTTCCCGCTGGAAGCGGCCATGAACCCCCATTTTACGGTCATGGAGGAAACAGACGCGGCTCTGGCCCTGCAAACCTGTGCGGAAACAGTTTTGGGCACCAGCCCGGCCACAGCCCTTGCCCCGCTGGCAGGGCAGATCGGGCTGGGTGATTTCATGACCCTTGCCTCCGCCCTGCGGCGCGAGAGCCGGGCGCGGCCCATGCTGGAACTCATGGCCAACCAGCCCGATGCAGCCCGCGCGGTTCTGTGCCGGGCACTGGACCTGCCGCCCGCCGCACTGGATACGCCCGATGAGGCCCTTGTGCTGCAAGCCTGCACGGCCTTTGCAGGAGAGGGCGCGGTGCGCGCGGCCCTGCTGGAACTGTCTGAAAAAGGCACGCCCACTATTAAGGGTAATACGCTGGCCCTGCTGGACTGGCTGGCCCAGCCTCCCCCTGCGCGGGCGGGGCAGTGGGCCTTATGGCGTGATGGGCTGCTCACGCGTGATGGCAGGCCCCGCAAGCAGGGCTTGATAACCGCCAAACTGGCGGAAACCTGTCCGCAGGCCGCCGAGGCGCTTTTGCGTGAGGCGGAACGGATTATCGCGGTGGAGGAAAACCGCCGGGCCTGTGCGCTGGCCCGGCTGGGCAGCGCGCTGTTGCAGACTGTGGCCCCCGTGGCCCGGCTTTACGATGCGCGCAAGGTGCTACAGGGCCAGCTTGAATATGATGATCTGATCCACAGCACCCTGTCCCTGCTGCGTGAGCCGGGGGCGGCATGGGTGCTGTACAAGCTCGATGGCGGGATTGACCATCTGCTGCTGGACGAGGTGCAGGACACCTCGCCCGAGCAGTGGCGGATTGCGGGGGATCTGACCGAGGAGTTTTTTTCCGGCGTAGGTGCGCGCGAGCAGGAGGCCGGGCCGCGCACGGTGTTTGCGGTGGGGGACTACAAACAGTCCATCTACGGGTTTCAGGGGGCGGACCCCGAGGCCTTTCGGGGGTGGCGTGCGCGGTTCAAGCAGCGGGCCGAGCAGGCGGGCCTGCCATGGCGCGAGCCCGAGCTTACGGTGTCTTTCCGTTCCACCGCCCCGGTTCTGGCGTTGGTCGATGCGGTTTTTGCCAACCCCGAGGCCGCACGCGGCGTGGTGGAGGCGCGCGAGCACACCATGCGCCATATTACGGCCCGGCCCGGTCAGGGCGGGCGGGTGGAATTGTGGCCACTGGCCGAAACACAGGAAACGGGCGAGGACGCCAGCCCATGGCAGCCCGTGCGCACCAACGCTACACGGCCCAGCCCGCGCCAGAAACTGGCCGATGCACTGGCCCGGCATATCGCAGCCCAGCTTGCCGCTTCCCCGGCCCCCGGCGAGACGCCGCTGACACCGGCGGATGTGCTGGTGCTGGTGCCGCGTCGCTCGTCCTTCGTGCCCATGCTGGTGCGTGCGCTCAAGGAGCAGGATATTCCGGTGGCCACACTGGTACGCACGGGGCTGGCGGATCAGCTTGCGGTGCAGGACCTCATGGCCCTGTGCTCGGCCCTGTTGCTCCCGCAGGATGATCTTACACTGGCTTGCGTGCTGACATCCCCCTCGGTGGCTGAGCGATGACAGCTTAATGGCGCTGGCCACGGGCCGGAGTGTGCATGAGCCTTTGTGGTCGGCCCTGCGTACCCGCCATGCCGAGCGCGCGGACTGGGCGCAGGCGTGGCATGTGCTCGATACGCTGTTTGGCCGGGTGGATTATCTGGGGCCGTA
>NZ_BAIN01000129.1 GCF_000613285.1 Acetobacter papayae JCM 25143
TCCCGCCTGATCCGGCCGGGGCTCGGCCCCATCACGCGCGGCGTTGGAAAGATGACGCACCAGTTCTTCGGGCGAGGGCAGGTCGGCCACGTAACACAGGCGGATCAGCACCATATCGGCCGCCACCCGCCTGTCAGGCGCGGTGTCGAGTTCCTGCATGCCCTTGAGCAGCATCTGCCATGCCCGCATGAGCACCGGCACGCTGAACGCACCCGCCATTTCCTGCCCACGCACGCGCTCGGCCTCGGGCATATCCGCCGCGTGTTCGAGCGAAGGCACCGCCCGCAAGCGTGAAAGCGTGTGCACAAGCTCAAGCATGTCGCCCAGCACCAGCCCAGCATCCGCACCACGGGCATGGGCGGCATCCATGAGCGACAGCGCGACATCTGGCTGGCCACGCAGGGCGGCATCAAGCAGGTCGAACACCACCTGACGGTCAGCCAGACCCAGCATGTCGGCCACGACTTCCGCCCCGATCAGCGCATCCGAGCCAGCACCACCACCCTGTGCAATGGCCTGATCGAGCAGGGAAAGACCATCACGCACCGAGCCATCAGCTGCACGGGCAATCAGGGCCAGCGCGTCATCCGAAAGGCGCACCTGCTCCTTTTGGGCAATGCGCTCGAACAGGCCCGCCAAAGCGGACTGGGGCACGCGCCGCAGGTCAAAACGCTGGCAGCGCGAGAGCACCGTAACCGGCACCTTGCGCAGTTCGGTCGTGGCGAAAATGAAGGTAACCTGTGCCGGAGGTTCCTCCAGCGTTTTAAGCAGCGCGTTGAAGGCATTGCGCGAGAGCATATGCACTTCGTCGATGATAAAGACCTTCATCCGCCCCTGCATGGGGCGAAAGCGCGTGGCCTCGATAATCTCGCGCACATCGTCCACCCCCGTGCGGGAGGCGGCGTCCATTTCCAGCACATCGGGGTGCCGGTCGGCCAGAATGGCCACGCAGTTGGGGCACACGCCACACGGGTCAGCCGTGGGGCCGCCCTGACCATCCGGCCCGGTGCAGTTGAGCGCACGGGCAATAATACGCGCCGTTGTGGTTTTACCCACCCCGCGCACACCCGTAAGCATGAAAGCATGGGCCACACGCCCCAGCGCAAAGGCATTGCGCAGGGTGCGGACCATGGCCTCCTGACCGATCAGGTCATCAAAGGTGGTGGGGCGATATTTGCGCGCCAGCACGCGGTAAGGCGCAGGGGCACCTGATACGGCAGGCGCTATCGGCTCGGCCACGGGAGGCGGCGGGGGGGAGGGGGCATCACCGAACAGACCGGGGCCTTCCGGTTCGGGGCTGGGTAGCCCTTCATCGCCCTCGTGCCAGGCGTCTGTATCTTCGCTCATGATCTGCCCGAAGAAAGAAAATTACACCTGCCGGTCAGGCTGGCCGCCACGCCATCACTGGCGGGAAACAGGGTGGAAAGCCGGACAGTAACCCGGATGAAACTCGTCATGGCTGCTTCCTTCCGGACCTGACCGGGTTGGCAAGGTATCCGTCCACCGCCGACTTTCCAATACCGCGTCTAGCACCAAAGCACCCGCCATGCCAAGGGCGTGCCAGCCGGGCGCGCTTGTTTCTTTACGCATGGCGCGATCACGGGCTAAAAAACGCGACACCATACCACACAGGTTCTGGAGAATGTTCGCCGTGTCTGGTCCACATACCGCGCCTGTCGCTCCCCCGGCCACCTGCCTGCCCGCCGGGGCAGCCCGCAAAGCCGCCCGTCTGGCCCCCGCATGGGCCACAGCACTGGCTCTGGCGCTGGCTGGCTTTCTCTGCCTGCCCCCAGCGGCACAGGCTGATGAAGACGGCGTGGCCCCACGGGATACGGAAGCCAATATCCTGCTGCACAAGGAACTGACGGTGCTGCACTTCAAGCCCGAAGCCTCGAGCAGTGCGTGTATCGATGCGCTCAAGGACCTGCACACCACGCAAGACGTGCTTAAAAAAGAGCAGGACGACAACCGCACCCGCGACCTGAGTGTGGCCGAAGACGTGCTGGATTCCGATGTCGAGAACGCCTCCGAACGCTGCGCGCCCGATGCCCGTGCGCTGTGCATGGCCCCCAACCCCAGCCCCGCTCTGGTGCATGCGTGTGAGGCCATAGACAGCCTGCCCGAAAACGAATGACCCCCAACGCATGAGCAGCCCGGCGGCCCTGCCCCCTGAGCATTCCGCCTGCCCGGCCGGTGCGTTCGGGTGGGGGCCGCTGGCATGCATGGCCGGTCTGTTTTTTGTCATTGGCTTTGCAACATGGCTCAACGGCCCGCTGATCCCGTTTGTGCAGGTGGCGTTTTCGCTTGATGATGTCAGCGCCTTTCTTGTGCCGCTGGTTTTCTACATCGCCTATGTGGTCTTTGCCCTGCCTGCGGGCTGGCTGGCCACGCAGTACGGGCCGGGACGCAGCCTGCCTTATGCACTAGGGGGCATGGCGCTGGGCATGGCCATAACGGGCAGCGGGCTGCATGCGGGGCTGTATCCTCTGACTCTCACCGGACTGCTGACACTGGGCGGAGGGCTGGCCCTGCTTCAGGTTGCAGTCAACCCGTATGTTACGCTGCTTGGCCCGCATGCGCGCGCGGCCCAGCGCATTGCCATCATGGGGGTGTGCAACAAGCTGGGAGGCATTGTCGCCCCACTGGTGCTGGCGGGGCTGGCCATGCACAACATGAATGGACTGGCCGCAAGCCTGACACTCGCCCCCGATGCCCCCACCCGCACGGCCCTACGCACGCAGGCACTCGATGCACTGGCATGGCCGTATCTGGCCATGGCCACCCTGCTGGCCGCCGCTGCCTGCGGCATGGCCCGCGCGCGCCTGCCTGAACTACGGCCCAGCCCCCTCA
>NZ_BAIN01000128.1 GCF_000613285.1 Acetobacter papayae JCM 25143
CGGTCGTTGGGGTGGTCCGGGTGGTGGCGGTGGCCCCGGCCCGATGACCTGGCGGCGTGGGGACCGGTACTGGGGTGGATCGCCTTGGGTGAATGACTGGCGCACCTATCCGGGGCTTTATGCGCCGCCCTACGGGTATCGCTGGGTACAGGCTGGTAATCAGTTTCTGCTGACAGCGGTTGCCACGGGTGTCATTTCCGCCATTGTTGCAGGTTCCATGCGTTAACACGCTCCCTGCCCATAAACGGGCAGGGCTTTTGTAGTCGCATCAATAAGCAAAGGCCCATCCTGATGACAGGATGGGCCTTTGTGTATCAGACTGCTGGCCGGGCGTGCTTTTTGGGCACGGCCTTTGTGTGTCAGGCCAGTGGTGTTTTGCGGGCGTTGGCCGAGGCAACCTTGTGGCCCCATTTGACCAGCGTATCCGTGCAGTCCTTACGGTCAATCTGACATTCGATCAGCGTCGGGCCACGGGTGTTGGCTTTTGCTTGGCAATGGCTTCCGCCAGTTCCTTGGGGGTGGTGGCTTTCAGGCCAAGGCCATGGCCTTCTCCGGCGTTGAACACTTCCATCAGACCGGCGTAATCCCAGTTCTTGATGTAGTTGTAAGGGCCGTCATGAATGGCAATTTCAATGACATAACCACGGTTGTTGATCAGGAAAATGATAACGGGCAGTTCGTAGCGCACCATCTGCGCTACTTCCTGAGCGGTGAGCTGGAAAGAACCATCTCCCACCATCACCACATGCTGGCGATCCTGAGAGCCCATGCATTGCCGAAGGAGGAAGGCACGGACCAGCCGATATGGCCCCACTGCATTTCCAGTTCCACTCGTGCGCCGCGCGGCAGCGTCATGCGCATGGCGTTGAACCATGAATCGCCCGTTTCGGCTACCAGCGTGGTGTTTGATGTCAGCAGGGCGTTGATATGGCGAACGATTTCGTCATTCGTCAGTCCGGCTTCATCTGAGGTTGCAGGGAGCGAGAATGTCGGCACGCTGCCTTTTTGTGCGGAAGCCGGGCGCGCGGGGGCTTTTTCTGCCAGAGCGCGCAGGAACGCGCGCAGGGTAAAGCCGTCATAGGCCCGGCCATCAACCGTAACGCGGTCGGGTTCGGCCAGAATGACATTCGGGCCTTTGGGCCATGCGGACCAGCCAACCGTTGAATAGTCATTGAACACAGGGGCAATGCACAGCAGCGCATCGGCGGTTTCTACCAGTTCCTGCGCGCCGGGAGTTGAAACTTCGCCCCAGTACAGGCCACGGAAACCTGCGTGGTCTTCAGGGAAAAAGCCTTTTGCCGCGGCCATAATGGTTACGGCGCATTGCAGCTTGTCAGCCAGTGTTTCGGTTTCGGCCAGTGCGTTGGCGGCGCGCAGCTTGCTGCCCACCAGCATGACGGGCTTGGTGGATTTTTCCAGAAAGGCAACCGTGGCGTCCACAGCGGCTTTCAGGCTTGTCTGGTCGATTTCGGGCTCGGCCAGCAGGCTGCAGACAGGGCCGGGCTGCACGCAGGGTTCGGAGGAAATGTTGCACGCGATTTCCAGATACGCGGGCTTGCGCTCACGCAGGGCCGTACGGATTACATGGTCGATCTTGGCGGGGGCGGACTGAGCATCGGTAATGCTTTCAGCTGCACAGGTCACCTGTCGCGCCATTTCCAACTGATAGCCGTAATCAGTCTTGCCGGTTGTGTGGTGCAGGATGTGGCCGGTGCCGTGATCGTTGCTGTTGGGCGCGCCCGAAATCAGGATAACCGGCAGGTTTTCGGCATAGGCACCGCCAATGGCATTCATGGCGGAAATGGCGCCGACACTGAAAGTGACCACGGCAGCCGCAGCACCATTGGAGCGGGCATATCCTTCTGCACTAAAGCCGCAGTTCAGCTCGTTGCAGCAGTAAATCTGTTCCATGCCCTTGTTCAGGAGCAACTGGTCCAGAAGAACGAGGTTGTAGTCGCCCGCAACGGCGAAATGGTGCTTCAGCCCGATTTGTACAAGGCGGTCTGCAAGATACATGCCAACGGTATAGGTCACGGTCGGGATACTCCAGTGAGACGCAGGATAGCGATTGCGCTCATTGTAAAAACCCGCCTCAGGCCAATGTCCAATATATGAATGATGGACAATCCATATCTAAAATATATGCCATTAAATATGGGCTATTTGTCCGCAGTTTACCGCCCCGAGGTTGTCCGTAGGCCCTTGCGCAAGGGGCGATCACTCCGGTGTGAGCGCATGGCACGTGCCGATATAGCGGCCTGCCCTTTGCATGAAGCATGGCCTATAGTACGAAACAGTAACGATACGGTCAGTTTTTCGCTGGCCCTGTGGTGCATGAAGCGGGAGAGTAAAGAGAATGGACGTAAGGGCAGCGGTAGCATTTGAGGCTGGACGTTCTTTGGAGATTGAGCGCGTTCAGCTTGAAGGTCCGCGCGCGGGCGAGGTTCTTGTTGAGGTGAAGGCGACGGGGCTTTGTCACACGGACAAGTATACGCTTTCTGGAGCGGACCCTGAGGGTCTTTTCCCGGCGATTTTGGGGCATGAAGGGGCTGGCGTTGTTGTGGAGGTTGGCGCTGGCGTGCAGCACCTGCGCCCGGGTGACCACGTAATCCCGCTCTATACGCCTGAGTGCCGGGAGTGCAAATCATGCCTTTCGCGCAAGACGAACCTGTGCACGGCCATCCGCTCGACACAGGGCAAGGGGCTGATGCCCGATGGCACATCGCGCTTTTCGTTCAAGGGACAGCCGATCCATCATTACATGGGCTGCTCGACCTTTGCGAACTACACGGTTCTGCCGGAAATCGCGCTGGCGAAAATCCGCCCGGACGCGCCGTTTGACAAGGTCTGCTACATTGGCTGCGGTGTCACGACAGGCCTTGGCGCAGTTCTGTTCACGGCGAAGGTGGAGCCCGGCTCT
>NZ_BAIN01000127.1 GCF_000613285.1 Acetobacter papayae JCM 25143
CGTAGCATAGAAACAGATATATAATTACATCATATCGCATTTTAAGATAAGAAAAGCTATGCTTTCGCCGATCTGCCTTCGCAGTTTTCTGACCGTCATTGATACCGGTGGCTTCACGGAAGCCGCACGGCATCTCAATGCCACCCAGTCGACAATCAGCGGTCATATCAAGCGTCTGGAAGAACAGGCTGGCCACCGACTTATGGAGCGCGATCGTGGCGGGTCTGTCGCACTGACGCTTCAGGGGCGGGAACTCATCGGTTATGCGCGTGAAATCCTGCGGCTGGACCAGGAGGCCCGATCACGTCTGGCCGGGACCTCTCTCACTGGTCTTGTAAGGGTCGGTCTGCCAGACGATTTTGCCAGCGGACGTGGCTTTACGCAGCTTCTCGCTGATTTCGCCCGACAACATCCCGACGCTCGCCTCGAGGTGGAGGTTGGTAACCGCGACCGTCTCCTGTCTGCCCTGGATGTAAAGCGCCTTGACCATGTGCTGACCAAGCAGGACCGGGCTGCCGGAGGTGAAATTCTTGCCAGGCGTACCGTGGTCTGGATGGGACTGACCTCTACCACCGGGGCTGTGCCCCTGATCGTATTTCCCGAACCCTGCATCTATCGAGAGCGCGCCATCAGGCGCTTGAAAAAGCCGGGATTCCCTGGACAGTCGCCTATGTGAGTCCCTCACTCGCGGGCATTCTGGCTGCGGTTAACGCCGGATTGGGGGTATCCCCTCTTGCTGAGGATCTGACAGAAGGTCTTGTCCCGAGTATCGTGAACCAGACCTTGCCGTCTCCTGGTTCAATCGATCTGGTGCTTCACTCGCGTGCGGGGCAACTCACTCGTGCGGCCACCGGGCTGGGCGATCTGATCCGGCAACATTATGGGGTAGCGGGTATACAGGGCGCCAAGAAGAACAATCTCGCCTGACGCTTGTCGCATCTTGACCACACGAGAGCGTCCAGTCTGCCCGTCTTACGCCAGTATTTGTACGACGCGCCTGTATCCGGGACTACCCATAACTACGATTCCGCACGCTGGAGCACGCACCGACGCGATCTTCCATATTACTGATTTCCATTGAAATAACAGTCATCTGTCTGGATCGTGTGTCTGTTTTCCTTGCCATGCGGTCGGAAGAGAGCGACGATGACGGACAGACCCAGCCAGTCCATTGCCCCGGCGTATCGGCCACCCGAGCCCGAATTACGGCTCATCCTGCGGCCCAATACCCCCGACCCGCGTCTTGTGGCGTTCGTCCGCCTCATGGCCCGTCGTGCGGCACGGGACTGGTTCCGGTCACAGCAACAGGAGCAGCGCCGCCGCTCCGGACCGTGAGGGATGATCCACCATGAAGGTCGCGCTCTACGCCCGCTATTCCTCCGACAACCAGCGCGACGCCTCGATCGCCGACCAACTCCGGATCTGCCGCACCCACGCGGAGAAACAGGGCTGGAGCATCGTCGAGGAGTATACCGACCACGCGATCTCGGGCGCATCCCTGATGCGGCCCGGCATTCAGGCGCTGATCGCCGATGCACAGCGCGGACGGTTCCTGATCGTGCTGGCCGAAGCCATGGACCGCCTCTCCCGCGATCAGGAGGACATCGCCGGCGTCTTCAAGCGCATGAACTATGCCGGCGTGCGGATCGTCACCCTTTCCGAGGGCGAGGTGTCCCATCTCCATGTCGGCCTGAAGGGCACGATGAACGCCCTGTTTCTGAAAGACCTGGCCGAGAAGACGCATCGCGGCCTGCGAGCCGGGTCGAACAGGGCAAGTCCGGCGGCGGCAATGCCTACGGCTATGATGTCGTGCGCAAACTCGACGCTAATGGCGAGCCCATTCGGGGCGACCGGACCATCAACCCGGCGGAAGCGACGTGGTCCGTCGCATCTTCCGCGACTTCGCGGCCGGACTGGGGCCGCGCGCCATCGCCTTCCGCCTCAACGACGAGGGCATCCCGGCACCCGGCAGCGGCGCCTGGGGCTTCTCGACCATCAATGGCAACCGGCTACGCGGCACCGGTATTCTCAATAACGAGATGTACATGGGCAGGCTGGTCTGGAACCGGCAGCGTTTCATCAAGGATCCCGACACCGGCAAGCGTCAGGCCCGACCCAACCCGGACTCCGAATGGGTCATCCAGGAGGTGCCGGAGCTGCGGATCGTCAATCAGGAGCTGTGGGACTTGGTCAAGGCGCGGCAGGCCAGCGTCAGCGCCAGCCGCGACACACGCGACACCTCATCGCCCGATCATTTCCGCGAGAAACGTCGTCCCCGCTACCTGTTCTCCGGCCTGAGCAAATGCGGCTGCTGTGGTGGCGGCTATTCCATGATCTCCGGCACCCTGCTTGGCTGCTCGACAGCCCGCAACAAGGGCACCTGCGACAACCGGACCAATATGCGTCGCGAGGAGCTGGAGCGGCGCGTGCTGGATGCCCTGCGTCACCACCTCATGGACCCGGATCTGTTCGCCGAATTCTGCGCGGCGTTCACCACCGAGATGAACCGGCTGCGCATGGAGCGTCGGCCGACATCGGCGCAGCGGAATCAGAACTGAAGCGGGTCGACCGCGACATCCAGCGTCTGATGGATCTCTATCTTTCGGAAGCGATCTCGATAGCGATAGTCAAGGAACGCGGATCCAAACTCGAAGCTCGCAAGGCGGAACTGACCGAATTCCTCGCCACAGCCGAAGCGCCCCCGCCCCTGCTCCATCCACAGATGGCGGAGTTCTACCACCGGCAACTCGCTCGCCTGCACGACATGCTGCATTCCGAACTGGACGAGAAGCGCCAGGAGGCGGCCGAGGTGATCCGCTCCCTGATCGAGCCATCATTCTCACACCATCCGACAAGGGCCTCCAGATTGATGTCCGGGGCGATCTGGCCGGCATCCTGACGGTCGCGTCAGGCGGACAAACGAAAACCCCAGCCCGTGTCCGGACTGGGGTTCGTGAT
>NZ_BAIN01000126.1 GCF_000613285.1 Acetobacter papayae JCM 25143
CGCCGCTGGCGGTGGGTGGGTTGCCACCGGGCAAGGCGCGCGAGGCGGCGTTCCACCGTGGCAATATGGTGCATGCGCTGTTGCAGTTCTTGCCTGATCATCCACCCGCACGGCATCTGGAACTGGCGCGGCGCTGGCTTATGCGCGCCGCTAGTGGGCTGGATACGCATGAGGCGGAAACACTGGCCGCGCAGGTGGTGGCGGTGTTGCAGGCCCCCGACCTTGCACCGCTTTTTTCACCCGGTGGCCGGGCCGAGCAGCGTCTGGCCGGTGTGGCGGGCGGGCAGGTTATCATGGGGCAGGTGGACCGTATGTGTGTGCTGCCTGAGCGGGTTTTGGTGTGCGATTACAAAAGTGGCCGCCATCCGCCCACCCGCGTGCAGGATACGCCCGTGCTCTACCTACGGCAGATGGCGGCGTACCGCGCCCTGCTGCGCGGCCTGTGGCCCGAGCGCACCATTACGTGCATGCTGGTCTGGACCGAGGGGCCACGGTTGATCTGCTGCCCGACACGCTGTTGGACGGGCATGCCCCCGCCGCCGTGCAACCCGCCGCCCCTTGACCCTGCCCGTGGCCGCCCTAAGTGTAGGGAACTGAAAAAACCAGCCTCCGGGGTGCAAGGCCCGTGGGGCGTTTGTAGAGCAGGGAAATTCCGAATATGAGCGAACATACTCTGGCTGTCAGCGATTCCAGCTTCGAGGCCGATGTCCTCAAGGCATCTGGTCTGGTGCTGGTTGATTTCTGGGCTGAATGGTGCGGCCCGTGCAAGATGATCGGCCCGGCCCTTGAGGAAATCGGGCGTGACCTGCAAGGCAAGGTTACGGTCGCCAAGGTGAATATCGACGAGAATCCGCTTACCCCCAACACCTATGGCGTGCGCAGCATTCCGACACTGATGCTCGTGCGTGATGGCAAGGTTGTGGACACGAAAGTGGGCGCTCTGCCCAAGAGCCAGCTTAAGGCTTGGGTTGAATCCGCAGCCTGAACAGGCAGCATGGTCGCGCCATAAAGCTTGGCAGAATGGCGCGGCCAGCGTAATGCAGGCGTTTGGGCCGCATTCCGGTCGACAGTAATCATAGCGCAGGCACAGGGTTTACGATGAGCTGGATCACCGAATATGTCCGTCCCAAACTTCGCGGCCTTCTGCGTCGTGAGGTGCCGGATAATCTGTGGACCACCTGTGAGTCCTGTAACCAGATGCTGCTCAGCAAGGAGCTGCGCAAGGCCCGCAACGTGTGCCCGCATTGTGGCCACCACATGCGCGCCCTTGTGGCCGACCGCCTGAAATGGACGTTCGATAACGGGGTGTTCAGCCGGATCGAACTGCCGCAGGCGCCGGTGGACCCGCTGGGCTTCCGCGACCAGAAAAAATATACCGACCGCCTGAAAGACGCGCGCGCCAAAAGCCATGAGGACGAATCCCTCGCGGTGGCGCATGGCACTATTGGCGGGCACCCCGCCGTTGTGGCTGTTATGGCGTTCGAGTTCATGGCGGGCACCATGGGCGCTGCTTTTGGCGAGCGCTTTGTAGCCGCCACGCGACTGGCCATTTTGCAGAAATCGCCTCTGGTGGTGTTTACCGCCTCGGGTGGAGCGCGCATGCAGGAAGCGTTATCAGCCTCATGCAGATGCCGCGCACCACGGTAGCGGTGCAGATGCTGCGTGATGCGGGTCTGCCTTACATTGTGGTGCTGACCAACCCCACCACCGGCGGGGTTACGGCTTCCTTCGCCATGCTGGGCGATGTGCAGATTGGCGAACCCAACGCCCTGATCGGCTTTGCAGGCCCGCGCGTGATCGAGGATACCGTGCGCGAAAAACTGCCGCCGGGTTTCCAGCGCTCTGAATACCTGCTCGACCACGGGATGCTGGACATGGTGGTGGCGCGTAAGGATATCCCCGCGACACTGGCACGCGTTATCGGCCTGCTGATGCGCGCCCCGGCCGACGTAACGGCCCCGCCGCCGCCCCAGAAGGCGGAACCCGCACGGGCAGCGGAGTAAGCGCCCCGTGGCCACCGGCAGGGGGCTACGGCCATGACCGAGTTTACTGGCCGCCCCGGTGAAATTCTGGAGCGGCTGAACCGGCTGTATCCAGCCCTGATCGATCTGTCGCTGGATCGGTTGCAGGCGCTGCTGGCCCGTCTGGGCCACCCCGAAAACAAACTGCCGCCGGTTATCCATGTGGCGGGCACCAACGGCAAGGGCAGCACCTGCGCCACCCTGCGCGCGCTGGGCGAGGCCGCGCTGGCGCGTGCATGTCATGACATCGCCGCATCTGGTGGATGTGACGGAGCGCTTCCGTATTGCGGGGCAACTGGTCAGCGAGGCTGAGCTGGTGGCCACGCTGGAGGAAATCGAGCGGGTCAATGATGGCGCGCCCATTACCGTGTTCGAGGTACTGACAGCTGCCGGTTTCGTGCTGTTTGCCCGTCACCCTGCCGAGCTGGCCATTATCGAGGTGGGTCTGGGCGGACGGTGTGATGCTACGAACGTGCTCACCCGCCCCGCCGCATGCGTGATTACCGCCATATCGCGCGATCACGAGGCGTTTCTGGGCGATACGCTGACCGCCATTGCCATGGAAAAAGCCGGGATCATCAAGCCCGGTGTGCCGGTGGTAACTGGCTACCAGCACCCCGAGGTACTGGCCGTGCTGCGGGCTGAAGCGGCGAAGCTGGGCGCACCGTTGGCCGGCCGGGGGCAGGAATGGACGGTGGAAATCCTGCCTGCCACAGCCTCTAGCGAGGGTGAGGTAGGCACGAACAGTAGTGGCAGCCTGAGTGGTGCTGCTGGCCTGCGCCTGACAGACAGCCTTGGCACGCTTACGCTGCCAGCCCCCTCGCTGCCGGGACCATGGCAGTGCGAAAATGCTGGTCTGGCCGTGGAAGCCTGCGGCTATCCGGCCTGAACGTGCCTGATACGGCTTGGCAGGGTGTGGGCCGGGTTTCATGGCCCGCGCGCATGCAGCGCCTGCACGGCACGCTGGCGGCCATGCTGCCAGCAGGGTGGGAG
>NZ_BAIN01000125.1 GCF_000613285.1 Acetobacter papayae JCM 25143
AGACTGGTTTCCAGCATGCGGCGATGTTCCACCACGCCACACAGGATATCGAAGGCGATATCGCGCGTGGGGTCCGCTGCCGGGGCAGGCATGGGGCGTTTGCTGCGTGGGCGGGCGCGGGCAGGGCGAGGGGAGGATGTCATGAAAATTCAAACCGTGGCTGTAAGCGGGGCGCGCCCGAACACAAGCGCGCGGTAGAACGGAGGGCGGAGCATGGCAGGCCCACCGGTTGGGGTGGGGCTGGTGGTGGTCAGCCCACGACAAGGGCGTGCGCGCCGTTGGGTGCGGGTCTGGCACCCGTCAGGAAATGACGCAGCACACGCGGGTAAAGGGCGTGTTCCTGCTCCAGTACGCGCGCGGCCAGTGTGTCGGCGGTGTCATCATCCAGCACGGGTACGGCGGCCTGACCCAGCACGGGGCCTTCGTCCATGCCTTCGGTTACGATATGAACCGTGCAACCATGGATGCGCATACCGGCCTCCAGAGCGCGTTCATGGGTATGCAGCCCTGCAAAGGACGGCAGCAGGCTGGGGTGGATATTGAGCATGCGCCCCGCCCAGCAGGTGGTCAGGTAGGGGGTGAGCAGGCGCATGTAGCCCGCCAGGCACACGGTCTCGGCCCCAGCTTCAAGCAGGGCGGCGTGCACGGCACGTTCATGGGCCTCGCGGTCACGCCCGAAGGGGCGATGATCGACTGCTTTGGTCGGCAGGCCCGCCTCCCGCGCCATGTCCAGCCCCGGTGCATCGGGGTTGTTGCTCAGCACAAGGCAGATACGGGCGGGAAAATCCGGGTTCTGGGCCGCGCGGATCAGCGCCGTGGCATTGCTGCCCCGGCCGCTGAGCAGAATGGCGACAGAGGATTTGGGCGTGGTCATGCCGCGCGGAAATCCGGGCTGGCCTGCATGATCAGGTCCGGCTTGGCCGAAGCTTCGGCTGCCTGTGCCACATGGCCGATCACGCTGGGGGTTTCACCCATTTCACGCAGGATTTCGAGCACCTTGTCCGGCTCGGGGGTGATCAGCACCATGCCCACGCCACAGTTGAACACGCGCAGCATTTCATCGGACTGTACATTGCCGGTGCGGGCCAGCCAGCGGAACACGGGCGGAATCGGCCACTCCTGATCAATCACCGCGTTCAGCCCGTCAGGCAGGACGCGGGGCAGGTTGCCGGGTAGACCACCGCCGGTAATATGCGCCGCTCCATGCAGCAGGCCCGCGCGGTGGAGTGCCAGAACCTGTTTGACATACAGGCGCGTGGTTCAAGGAACGCCTCGCCCAGTGTCTGGCCGGGTGCAAAGGCGGCAGGGTCGGTCCATGCCAGATGTGCGTCTGTCACGATCCGGCGCACCAGCGAGAAACCGTTGGAATGCACACCGGAGGAGGAAAGGGCGATCAGCGTATCGCCCGCGGCAATACCTGCGGGCAGCAGGGCGCTGCGTTCGGCCGCACCAACGGAAAAACCGGCCAGATCATAATGTCCATCGGCGTACATGCCCGGCATTTCGGCGGTTTCGCCCCCGACCAGTGCACAGCCCGAAAGTGCGCAGCCCTGCGCAATGCCCTTGACCACCTTGGCAGCACTGGTGACGGACAGCCGCCCTGTGGCGAAGTAATCAAGGAAGAAGAGCGGCTCGGCCCCCTGAACGATCAGGTCGTTCACGCACATGGCAACAAGGTCGATCCCGACGGTTTCATGCAGGTCGTTGTCGATGGCCACGGTCAGCTTGGTGCCAACACCATCTGTGCACGAAACCAGCACCGGGTCCTGAAAGCCTGCGGCCTTGAGGTCGAACAGAGCACCAAAACCGCCCAGTCCGCCCATGGTGCCGGGTCGGTCTGTGGCCTTGGCTGCCGGGCGGATGGCGTCAACAAGCGCTTCGCCTGCTTCGATGTCCACGCCGGAATCACGGTAGGTAAGTCCGGAGGAAGGGGGGCGAGGAGAAGACGTCATGACGGATACGCTCTTGGTCTGAATGAATATGGGGTCGATGTTGGAACCGTGGTGAGTTAGGATTCCCGCGAACAGTCTTTACGGCAGGAGAAGCGGCGCGCAAAGCGGCATGACACGGATTGATGAAACAAACAGGGCCTTTTCCGCCCCGAATGATGCGGAATTGGGTGTGGCGGACACGTCTGGCGGGCAGATTGCCCTGCCTTTTGCCCATCGCCCCCGATTCGGACGAACTGATTTCGTGGCTGCTCCCTCCAACGCCGCCGCAAGGGCATGGGTGCTGGATACGGAGGCCGTTACCCGTTGGCCGGAGGGCCGCATGGCCCTGTGGGGGGCTGGCGGCACGGGCAAGACGCACCTGCTGTCTGTCTGGGCCGGGCGTTATGGCGCGCCGGTGATCGATGGAGCACGGCTGAACGAAAGTGCCGTGGTCGATCTGTTTCATGATGGTGGGTTCCGCGCTGTGGCGCTGGATAATGCCGATGCCACCACCCGTGAGCAGGACCTGCTGCACCTTGTCAATCTGGCGCGTGAGCGGCGCATGTCGCTGCTGATGGTTGCCCGTCAGCCGCCCTCGCGCTGGCCTGTGGCATTGCCTGACCTGCTCAGCCGCCTGCGCGCTACGGCCTCCGTGCCCATGGGCGAGGCGGAGGAAGACCTGCTGCACCGCCTGCTTCTGCGGCTTGTGGCCGAGCGCCAGCTTGTCATGGGCCCACAGGTGACAGACTGGCTGCTGCGCCGCCTGCCCAGACGAGCCAGTGCCGTGCGGGATTATGTGGCGCTGCTTGATCAGGCTGTCATGGTGTCGGGCGGGCGGATTACCCGCACGCTGGCCGCGGCCGCTCTGGAAAAGCTGCTGAACGGGGAGGATGAGGGCGGCGAGTAAGCCGTAAGTCTGACGCGCATCAGTTGATTGCAGTTTCATGACATTACAGCTTTATGCCGATCTGGTGAACTTCCCCGCTTCGCCGCGATTGCGTTATGCTCGACGGTGAGAGTGAGCATGCAGGCAGGTTTCCGTAGGCGTTGAGCGCCCACGGAACGTGCTCATGCGACAGGAGGAAGGGAGAAGAGCTTAAATGACGACGCAGGACGAAAAGCCGCAACGGAGCGTCAAGGCCGCGCCTTCCACCACAACGCCCCGGAGCCGTGGAGCGGCCCGGAGCACGGC
>NZ_BAIN01000124.1 GCF_000613285.1 Acetobacter papayae JCM 25143
CCGGCTGGGAACTGCCGCCAATCTCGCTGCTGCGCCCTGCACCAGCCCATGCCCGCCTCGGTCCTTCGCCCGATGCCCTGAACGCCACGGCCCTGATGCTGGAGCAGACACTGGCCGATTACGGCGTGCAGGGAAAAATCACCGGCATGAGTGCCGGGCCTGTTGTCACGCTATACGAGTTCGAACCCGCACCGGGCATCCGCTCCGCACGCGTGATCGGGCTGGCGGATGACGTTGCGCGCTCGCTCTCGGTGCTGAGCGTGCGTATCGCCACCGTGCCGGGCCGCAATGTCATGGGGATCGAGGTTCCCAACCAGACGCGCGAGACGGTGTATCTGTCCGAGCTGCTCGACCAGCCTCATGGCGGCAGGAAGCCGGGCAACTGCCGCTGGCACTGGGCAAGGACATAGCGGGCGAGACGGTGCTGAGCGACCTTGCGCGCATGCCGCACCTGCTGGTGGCAGGCACCACGGGCTCGGGCAAGTCCGTGGGCGTGAACGCCATGATCCTGTCGCTGCTGTTCCGCTTCTCACCCGAGGAGTGCCGCCTGATCATGATCGATCCCAAGGTGCTGGAACTCTCGATCTATGACGGGATTCCCCATCTGCTGACCCCGGTGGTGACAGATCCGCCCGACGCGGTGAAGGCCCTTAAATGGGTAGTGCGCGAAATGGACCGCCGTTACCGCACCATGGCGCATTTACAGGTGCGCAACATCGCGGGCTACAACGCCCGCGCAGCCGAGGCTCTGGCCGATGGCGAGGTGGTGGTGCGCCGCGTACAGACAGGCTTCGACCCCGAAACCGGCACCCCCGTATTCGAGGAGCAGTCCGTCTCGCTCAACCCCATGCCGTATATCGTGGTTATCATCGACGAAATGGCCGATCTGATGATGACAGCCGGCAAGGAAATCGATGCCTGCGTGCAGCGGCTGGCGCAAAAGGCGCGTGCTGCGGGTATTCACGTTATCATGGCAACACAGCGCCCCTCGGTGGATGTGATTACCGGCACCATCAAGGCCAACTTCCCTACCCGTATCTCGTTTCAGGTCATCAGCAAGTTCGACAGCCGGACCATTCTGGGTGAACAGGGGGCCGAGCAGCTTCTGGGTCAGGGCGACATGCTGTTCATGCAGGGCGGCGGGCGCATTACCCGCGTGCACGGGCCTTTTGTGGCGGACCATGAGGTGGAGCAGGTTGTCGGCTTCCTGAAGGAACAGGGCGAACCCGTCTATGACGAGGATGTGCTGTCCGAACCGGCGGACGAAGCCCCATCCGGGGGCAGCAGCAGCCGTGGCAACAGCGAAAACGGCGAGGCCGACCTGTATACGGAGGCCGTTTCTATTGTCACGCAGGAGGGCAAGGCCTCTACCTCCTTCATTCAGCGCCATCTCTCCATTGGCTATAATCGCGCTGCCAAGCTAATCGAACAAATGGAAAAAGAAGGCGTGATCAGCCGCGCCGACCATGTGGGCCGCCGCAAAGTGCTGGTTGGCCCCAACCGCGAGGACTGAACATGCCCCCCACCGGACGCAGACCGGCCAGACCACAGGCCGGATCGCCCACCAGAACACCTGCCAGACCACCGGCAAAGCCATCGGGCAAACCACGCGCCAGAACGCAGGACAGGCCGCAGGGCAGGGCACACGGCAAAACGCAGGCTGGCCCACAGGACAGAAGCCAGACCGGGCCGCAGGATAAAACGCAGGACAGAACACGCGACCCCCGCCGCCCCGCTCGTTCCCCGGCCCGCCCTCAAGGGGCGCACAGGGATACCCGCAGTGACCGGGCGGAACGCCCCGCAGCCCCTGCCGGGCGTGAAGGTTTCATCCTGTCAGCCGGGAAGCCGCAGGCCGCCCCGATGCACGCCACAAGACAGCAGGTGCGCGCCCGCAACAGGGCAAGCCCCACGGGCCGCGCGCCCCCGGAGCGCAGGCAAGGATCGCTCCCGTTCAGGTACCGCACCAGCCCATGCCCGCCACGACAGGCCGGGCAAACCCACCAATGGGCGCACACCGGCTGACACGCTCCCCCCCGAGCCCGCTCCCCGGCCCGTACCAACCGAGCCGCTGCCCGTTTTGTATCAGGACCGCCATGTGGTGATCGTGAACAAACCGGCGGGCCTGCCGGTTCATGCTGGCCCACGCACCGGGCTGTGCGTGGAGGACTGGTTTCCCCAGCTTTCGCGCCGGGCCGATGGGCCATGGCTGGTTCACCGGCTGGATGCCGATACCGCGGGCTGTCTGGCCATTGCCCTGCGCAAGCAACCACTTCTGGCCATGCAGCAGGCTTTTGCCAACCACACAGCCCGCAAGACCTACTGGGCTATCGTGCGTAATGGGCCCACGGAAGAAAAAGGGCGGATAGACCTGCCGCTGGTGCGCGAGAGCACCCCCTCCGGCTGGCATATGCGCCCGGACCCCGCGCCCAAACCGGCCAATACAGCCAAAAATGCCGCAACAACCCTGTGGCGGGTTCTGGGCCGGGGCAAAGGTCTGTGCTGGCTGGAACTGACCCTGCTAAGCGGGCGCACCCACCAGGCCCGTGTGCACTGTGCCGCCATGGGCTGGCCAATAGTAGGGGATGCGCTCTACGGCAAGGCGGACGCACAAGGCCTGCACCTGCTGGCACAGGGCCTTTCCCTACCGCTGGACCCGACCATAACGGTCACGGCCCCGCCGCCACCTTCCATGCATGCCGCCCTCCGGGCCTGCGGCTGGGAGCCTGACGCACCGTAAAACCCGGCACGCAGGGCTATGCCCGCGCGCGCCGTCCCCCGTCAGCGGGAAGGGTCGAGTGCGCGGGCAAGAATACCGGGGGTGAGCAACTGGGGCAGTACAACCTCAGCCCCGTGCGCGGGAGCGTAAACATAAAGCGGCACGCCATCGCGCCCATGTGCGCTCAAAAAGGCGGTAATGGCCGGGTCATGCCGGGTCCAGTCACCGCGCAGCACATGCACACCCCGGCGGGCAAACAGGGCGCGCGTGCCCTGCGTGTCCAGCACCAGCCGTTCATTAACAAGGCAGGTCATGCACCATGCCGCTGTCATATCCACAAAAACCGGCTCGCCCTGCGCGCGCAGGGCCGCAAAACGCGCAGGGGTGAAGGCCTCGACCCCTTCAGGCAGCGCCATGCCCGCCGTATGTGCGGGCGGTAACACGCGCAGGCTGGGCAGCAACGCCATAGCCGCCAGAAAACCAAGCAGCGCCAGCCGTGCAACGCCCCTTGCGCGCGGA
>NZ_BAIN01000123.1 GCF_000613285.1 Acetobacter papayae JCM 25143
TATCATGTGCATGGGAACGGCTACGGCCAATTCCATTCTGGTGGTGTCCTTCGCCAAGGAACGCTTTGCCATGCACCGCAGTGCCGTGGTGGCTGCGGTCGAGGCAGGGATAGGCCGTATCCGTCCGGTTATCATGACGGCTTCGGCCATGATTATCGGCATGGTGCCCATGGCCATAAGCAATTCGCAAAATGCGCCACTGGGTAAGGCGGTTATTGGCGGGCTGATCGTGGCCACCATTTCCACCCTACTTTTTGTCCCCTGTGTTTATGTAATTTTCCATCATCGTCCGGAAAAGCCATCCAGCACGGATACGGCCCACCGGCAGGAGGCTGTCTGATGTCTGTTTCCCGCAAAGGCAGAATCTTCATCATTCTTCTTGTGGCTGTCATGGTGGCGGATATTGGCTACTTACTAGGGCAACGGGCCAGCAATGGTGTCCGTATTCAGGAAGATTCGGTTTATAGCCGGGTGCCGGATGTGGCGCTTGTGCTGCCTAAACCCGCGCCTGCGACGGTAACCATGACCCTGCCGGGTACGATCAGCGCATGGTACGAGGCGCCCATTTATGCGCAGGTCTCGGGCTACGTGCAAATGTGGTACCAGGATTACGGTGCGGTCGTGAAAAAAGGCGATCTTCTGGCCGAGATCAATACGCCCAGACTGGATGCCGAATACGCTCAGGCCCAGGCAGATCTCAAGGTTGCGCAGGCCAAATACGGCCTTGCTCCATAACCGCCACACGCTGGCGGTCCATGGGGCAGTCACAGGCGGTGTCTGGCCAGTCTGTTTCGGTGCAGAATGCCAACGAGCAGTCAGCCAAGGCAGAGCTTGAAGCAGCCGAGCACAAGGTCGCCCAGTATCAGGCCATGATCCACTTCAAGAGCATTGAAGCACCGTTTGATGGAGTGGTGATCGCGCGTAACATCAACGTGGGTGACTATGTTGGGGCTGGTAGCGGCAACATGAACGCCAACGGCACCGCCAGCGAACTCTTTACCGTGGCCGATACCCACGCCATGCGACTGTTCGTGTCCGTGCCGGAAACATTCTCTGCCACATTAAGTTCGGAGCTTATGGCTAAGGTGACTGTGCCGCAGTTTCCCAACAAGGTGTTCGAAGCCAAGTTCCTGACCATCGCCAAGGGGTTTGATCCCAACACGCGCACGGTTATCACGGAATTTTCGATCGACAATGCGGAGCAGAAACTGTGGCCGGGCAGCTTTGCCTCCGTCACACTCACGGCTCCCGCAGATCCGGGTGTGTATACCATCCTACCGGTGCACTAGTGTTTCAGGAGCACGGGATGCAGGTGGCCACGGTTGATAGCAAAGACACGGCGCATTACCGCAATATCACAGTAGGCCGCATGGCAGATGCCTATACGGAGGTTAGTGCCGGCCTATCGCCAGACGACCGGATCATCAACAATCCACCTGCCGATTTGCTAGAAGGAGACAAGGTAAGGCCTGTAAACCCTGAGAAAGGTTATCTGAGCACTCCAGGAGGTGCGGCCATAGAGGGGGATGACGAATGAAACAGACCCTCTCGCGTTTTGGCACCGTGCGTGCGCGCCGCCTGACGGCGCGGGCAGGCCTGCTGCTTTCCCTGACTGTGCTAAGTGCCTGTGATCTGGCACCGCATTATGATCCGCCCCATTATGTGGTGCCGCCATCATGGCACGGGCAGGGACCATTCAAGGATGCGGTGCCTAGCACCGTAGCCCTGAAGCCTGACTGGTGGACGCTGTTTGCAGACACCACGCTGAACGGGCTGGAGCAGGAAGCGCTTGCAAACAATGCTGACCTTCAGGCAGCAGCCGAGCGCTTTTCGCAGTCGCGCGCCATTGTCATGGAGGCGCGCTCCGATCTGCTGCCGCATCTGGGCATGGCGTTTGGCGCGAGCGACAACAAAAGCTCGGCAGATCGCCTGTTCCGCTACAAAGGCCCAATTACGGCCACGGATGAGTTTTACTCCGGCCTTGCAAGCTGGGAGCCCGATATCTGGTCGGCTATCCGCAATCAGGTACGGGTGCAGAAATACTATGCACAGGAGCAGGCGGCTGATTACGCCGCCGCACGGCTGAGTCTGCAGGCGGAATTGGCATCGGATTATTTCGCCCTGCGTGGGCTCGATGCCCAGAACGCCATTTATACTCAGTCCATCGCGTATTATCAGCAGGCCCTGCATGTGACCCAGACACGGCTCGATAATCAGGACGCCACGGGTATCGACGTGGCACGAGCCCAGAACCAGCTTTATATGACACAAGCACGCCTGCTTGATGTGCAGGCCCAGCGTGAGGTGCTGGAGCACGGCATTGCCGTGCTGGTGAATGAACAGCCCTCCACCTTCCATATCGCGGCGGTCGATGAACTGACGAATGTGGAGCCGCTGGTGCCGACCGGCCTACCGTCCGACCTGCTGGAGCGCAGGCCGGATATTGCGGCGGCGGAGCGGAGCATGGCTCAGGCCAACCGGGCGATCGGCATTGCACGGGCAGCGTTTTATCCGCATGTGTTTTTCAGCGCCAATGGCGGGTTTGATTCCAACGGATTCAATCTCGCCAATCTGGCTAACAGCATGTGGTCTTATGGTGCTTCCGTTTCCATGCCGATATTCGAAGGCGGGCTGCGCCGCGCGCAGTTGCAGCATTCGTGGTCTGTCTACCGCGAAACTCTGGATCACTACCGCATGACGGTTCTCACCGCGTTCGGGGATGTGGAAAACGGTCTGTCGCTGACAAACCGTCTGCGGGCGGAAACGGAGCGTCTGGGGCAGGCGGTGCAAACGGCTGAGAAGGCGCAGACCCTGACAATGACCCTGTATAAAGGCGGTGCTGACAGCTATCTGGATGCACTGATCGCGCAGGTGAATACGCTCGATGCACGCATTGACCGTGTGCAGGTGCAGGCCCGCGCCCTGCAAAGCACGGTCGGCCTGATCCGTGCTCTGGGTGGGGGCTGGCGCCAGAGCGATCTGCCTACACCTGACGACACCATGTCATTCGGTGTCATGCAGTATTCAGGCCTGCAAACACCGGCTGATTCCATGAAGCAGCTTAACAAACAGTAAAGGTAGTCTGTCGGGTTGGGGGCCTTATGAAGCTGCAATCTGTCGGTATCGAAAAACCCTCTGGTTTTAAGGTCTGCTCTGTGATTCAATTTTCCTTGCGTTGATTGGAGTATGGATCATAAAGCAGGCGGGATTTTTTGACGTGGAGGTATCGAAGAACCCTTGATTGATACGCTTGGCGCGTAATTTCTGGCTTTTGGCGCTTTGATTGACGGTTCTTTGAGTTTTTTTTCGGTCTGCGTTTTGAGCAGATCGAGTGTTGTCCCCTGCTGAATGACT
>NZ_BAIN01000122.1 GCF_000613285.1 Acetobacter papayae JCM 25143
CGTGGAGGCCGCGGCTCCGGCGGCGGCACCACCGCCACCATTCTGGGCAGCAAACTGGTTATCGCCAATCTGCTTGGCGAGTGCTGCGGTCTTTTGCTGGAGGTCGTTGGTCAACTGGTCGATTTCGCCGCGCATATCGCGCTGCTGCTGCTCCAGCGTGCTGACACGCTCCAGCAACTGGGAAACCAGATCCCCATTGGCCGCTGTCCCGCCCGTAGACGCGACCGGGGGAGCGCTATCGCCGCCCCGTGCGGACTGAGCCTGTTCGAGTTCCTGCCTGAGCGCCAGAATCTGATTCTGCAAGGCAATGCCTTCACGGCTGGAAACATCCTGCGCCCAGCCTGCGGGTGCTGTCGTGGCCAGCAATGCCACCACACCCAACGCCGCCAAACCCTGTCGCGCACCCTGCCCTGTCATGACTCTGGCCTTCATGGGAACCTCTCGCTTGCTTTCCTGTCGGGCAAGGATTTCACCATTGTGCCCGGCAAAATCAAGTACGTAAAAAACAAAACAGGCCGGGCCTTTGGGGCCCGGCCTGTCAGCCGATCAGATCAGAAATTCAGAAATACTGAAATTCTTACTTAACGGAGGTAATGGCGTTACGGTTCTGCGCCCAAGCTTCCTCGTTGTCGCCAAGAGCCGTGGGACGGTCCTTGCCATAGGAAATGGTGGAGATGCGCGAAGACGTCACACCCTTGGACACCAGGAAGTCACGCGCGGCGTTAGCGCGGCGCTGGCCCAGGGCGATGTTGTATTCTTCGGTGCCGCGGTCATCGCAGTTACCAGCGACTTCAACGTTAACCTGCTGATACTTCGCCATCCAGTCAGCCTGCTTCTGCAGGGTGGCTTTTGCGTCGTCCTTCAGGCCGCTCTTGTTGAGATCAAAGAACACGCGGTCGCCAACATTGGCAACGAGGTCAGCTTCGCTGCCCGGAACCGGGCCAGACGGCATGCTCGCACCCGTAGAGGCGCCGGTGTTCGCCTTTTCATTCGCGCAGGCTGACAGAAGAGCAACCATACCAAGCGCGGCAACAACTTTCAGTCTCATGTGTCGGATCCTGAGAACTAGCCCCAAAAGGGAGCTATTCGGAGAAAAAAGAGTTAATAACCTTGTATCCCCTCGCACCCTCCAGCTCCTCTGCGAATCCCTTCGAAGAGCCGACGAATTTTGGAGACCAATTCGCCCTAAGCCATAGCTTATCGGCGGGGTCAAGTTCCATTTCAATTTGTCATGACTGGCATGACAATACTGATACCGAAACGACACAGTCCTGAGGGAAAACCTGTGTTCATCCCTTTGAACTCACGTAGTTTTGTACGGCTTTCTACCGCCATTTTCTGGCCCTGTCGTCTCTCACGCACACGGCGTGGAGACTCCAAGGCACAAAAATATTGTGGCTCAGCCGTTCAGCGGCGACCATGTGGGGTCAGACGCCTGTTCGGGCGTGGACACCACACGGTCGTTAAAGCCGGTAATGTCCACCATACCGATCCCGGAGCTGAACCCGCTACCACCGGCCCCGGCCCGTGTCTGGCGGCAATAGACCAGCACACGCCCGTTGGGGCAGAAGCTCGGGTTTTCCACGGTAAAGCCTTCGGTCATGATCCGTTCGCCCGTGCCGTCCGGTGCCATGACACCGAGCGAGAAAGCGTTGTTGGCAATCCGCGTAAAGGCAATCAGATCCCCACGGGGCGACCATACCGGCGTGCCATACGTGCCCTGCCCGTAGGAAATACGACGAGCAGCGCCACCCGTAGCCGGCATGATGTAGAGCTGAGGCGCACCCCCACGGTCGGAGTTGAACACGATCTGCGAGCCGTCAGGGCTGAAACTGGGGCTGGTGTCGATCGCGCCGGATGCCGTGATCTGCCGCCGCACGCCCGAGGACAGGTCAACCGTATACAGGTCAGACCCACCATTGCGCGTGACCGACAGCACAACCGTATGCCCATCGGGTGAGAAATGCGGTGCGAAGGAAATGCCCTGGAAGTCGCCCAGAACCCGCTGCCGCCCCGTGCTGAGGTTGAACAGATACACGCGCGGCCGGTCATTGGCGTAGGACATGAACGCGATTTCATCCCGCGTGGGGCTGAAGCGCGGCGTCAGGGTCAGCCAGCGGCCTGCCGTCAGCATGCGGCAGTTTGCCCCATCCTGATCCATGATCGCGAGCCGCGTGGTCTGGCGCCCACGGGGGCCGTTACGCGAAATGAAGGCGATGCGGGTATCGAAATAGCCTTTTTCGCCCAGCATGCGCTCATAGATCACATCGCCCACGATATGGGCGATACGACGCCAGTTAGCGGCTGAGGTGGTGTAGGCCGTGCCCTGAATCTGCTGGTGCGCCAGCACATCCCACAGGCGGATTTCCACCCGCACGGACGAGCCGCTGCCCGTAACACTACCCGTCACCTGCGCATGGGCACCCATGGCCTTGGCGGCGGCAAAGTCGGGCGTGCCTGCATTGGCCCCACCGGGAATGACCTTGAACAGCCCTGTGGTGTTCAGGTCGTTGGTCAGCACCTGTGCGATCTGCTGCCCCAGCCCTGAACCAAGGTCAGGCACGATAATGGGGATAGGAGCCGTACGCGCCTGATCGACGGTGATTTCAGCCTCGGCCCCCGAAGTCGCCGCGCGGGCAGTCCCTTCAAGCGGCACGGCCAGAATTCCAGCAGCAGCCAGACCGCCGCCCAACAGCGTGCGACGGCGCAGGCTGCTCGCAAGCAGATCGGCTTCCTGATCGGAAATAAGAGGCCGGGTACTTTTCAGCATGTTTTGTCCTCCCTCTGGCCTGATTTTCAAGGCCTGAACACAAATTTCAACTGCTGGGTCTGCCCGAGCAGTTCCTTTGGAATGGGCAGTTTGGCGCAGGTCGGATTCAGCACGGCGGCACGGGCCCGCTCGGCCAGTGCGCGGTATGATGAATCCGCGTCCATACGCGCCTGGGTTTCCGGCGAGAACTGCACGATACGCGCCTCACCCGTGCCATCGACCGTCACCACCAGATGCGCGACAAAAGTGGCGTAATCCTTCGCTGCCGTATCCTCGGTGTAGCAGCGGCGTACCTGTGCGCCGATGGCTTTCTGCTGGCCAACGCTCAGGCTGCCGACAATATTACCAACGGGCGAACCACCGCCACCGGGCGCGCCACCCGCCAGCGGGTTTGCACGCGCCTTGGGCGGGTGGGTCTGTTTCTGATCCGTGCGGAAGGCATCAAGCGTTGCCAGCAGCGAATGCGTGTCCGGCACGGATTTCTTGACCTTGTTCGGCTGGGTGATGTGCGAGGGCACCACCATGTCCGGCACCTGATCGGCCTGCTGCGTAATAGGGGCAGGCGGCGCCACCATGGGCGACGGCTTGACCGGTGCAGGCGGCGAAGGTGGCGTTTTGACAGCCTCGGGCGAGGGTTCCTCCGCCTTGGGGGGCAGCGGGTCGTCTGGCAGCTTTTCCACCTGAGGCTCAGGCGGAGG
>NZ_BAIN01000121.1 GCF_000613285.1 Acetobacter papayae JCM 25143
GTCGGGCAGCAGGGGGAGTATATCGCGGGCACTCTCTACGGGCGGGGCGGACAGGCGGAGTGTTCTATCCGTTCCACCCGTGCCGTAGGGGGCTTCCACCACGCCGCGTATGAGCACTTGCCCGTCAGCCTGATGCACCCCCGTGATACGCACACGCACGATTTCGGGCAGGCCGACGGACGCCTTGATGCGTCCAGCAGGCAGGTGCAGTAAGGCACCCGCAACTGCCATGTCGTGCAGTTGCGCTTTGAGCGACGCCTTGTGCTGTACCGGCAGGCGCAGGACACGCAGGATATCCATAAGCCCAAGGGGCCGGGTGTCCTGTGCCAGCACCGCCTGAATATCCTCCATGCGCGGAAGACAATCAGGCGCGGAGGCAGTGTGCCTCAATCGGTTTTCTTTTTCCGTGGCGCTGCGGCCTTGCGTGGCGCCTTGGCGGGGGCTGCCTCAGCCAAAGCCGTGTCTTTTGCCGCCGCGGTCTTTTTAGGAGCCGCTGCTTTTTTGGTGGTGCTTTTAGCTGTGGTGGTCTTGGCGGTTGTGGTTTTGGTCGTGGCCTTTTTCGTGGTGGTTTTTTTGGCGCCCGCTTTACCGCCCTTGGCTTTCAGGGGTTTGCCTTTTTCCACCAGCAGGTCCACGGCCTCATCCAGCGTAACCGTATCCATATCCGTGCCGCGCGGCAGGGTGGCGACAATCTGGCCATGCTGCACATAGGGGCCAAAGCGGCCTTTACGCACCAGCACGGGTTCGGCGTCCTTGGGGTGGTTGCCCAGCGTGCGGATGGAGGCGAGCTTTTTGGCCAGCGCATCAACCGCGCGGTTCAGCCCCACGCTCAGGACATCGTCATCCTTGTCCAGCGAGCCATAAACGGCTCCCATTTTCACATAAGGCCCGAAGCGCCCCAGCCCGGCCTCGATTGGCTCGCCCGTTTCAGGGTGCAGCCCGACCAGACGCGGGAGGGAGAGCAGACCCAGAGCCTGCTCCAGCGTAATGGTTTCGCCGCTCATGCCCTTGGGGAGCGAGGCGCGGCGCGGGCGGGCCTTCTTGTCCGCCGGGTCTGGTTCACCTTGCTGCACGTAAAGCCCGTAGGGCCCTGACGCACGGTAATGTCCTCGTTGGTCTCAGGGTGCTGGCCCAGCAGGCGCATGCCGTCCTTGAGGGTCGCAGCACCTTCGCCGTCTTCCGCGCTGTCGGAAACCAGACGGCGCGTATACTGGCATTCCGGGTAGTTGGAACAGCCGATAAATGCCCCGTAACGCCCGAGCTTGAGGCCAAGCCGGCCTGAACCGCAGGATGTGCAGTGGCGCGGGTCGGACCCATCCTCACGCGGGGGGAAGAAGAACGGCCCCAGATCCTTGTCCAGTGCGTTCAGCACATCGGTAATGGTGAGTTCCTTGGTGTCGGCTACCGCGTGGGAGAAGTCGTGCCAGAATGAGGCAAGCACTTCCTTCCACTGGGCGCGGCCACCGGAAATATCGTCCAGCCGCTCTTCAAGGCTCGCGGTAAAGCCCGTGTCCACATAGCGTTCAAAGAACGAGACAAGGAAGGCGGTCACAAGCCTGCCACGTGCTTCAGGGATGAAGCGGCGGCTTTCGAGCCGCACGTAGCTGCGATCCTGCAACACGCTCAGCACCGAGGCATAGGTGGAAGGGCGGCCAATTCCCAGCTCTTCCATTTTCTTGACCAGTGATGCTTCGGAATAGCGCGGCGGCGGCTGGGTAAAGTGCTGTTCGGCCTCCACATCTTCACGCTTGAGCGGGTCTTTCTCGCTCATGGCGGGCAGCATGCGCGATTCGTCGTCGGCGGCCTTGTCGGTATCGTCGCGCCCTTCGCGGTAGAGCTTGAGAAAGCCTTCGAAAGTGATGATCGAGCCGTTGGCGCGCAGCACGGTCTGGTTTGAAGGCCCGGCAATATCGACCGCCACCTGATCGAGCGAGGCGGATTCCATCTGGCTGGCCACAGCGCGTTTCCAGATCAGGTCGTACAGGCGGCGCTGGTCGTGGTTGAGGCGGCTGGCCATTTCATCGGGCGTGCGGGAAATATCGGTCGGGCGTACGGCTTCATGCGCTTCCTGCGCGTTCTTGGCCTTGGAGGTGTACATGCGCGGTTTTTCCGGCACATACGCGGCCCCAATCCGCTTGCCGATATGCGCGCGGATAGACTGCACGGCTTCCTGCGCCATGGTCACGCCATCGGTTCGCATATAGGTGATCAGCCCCACCGTTTCGCCGCCGAGGTCTATGCCTTCGTAAAGCTGCTGGGCGGTGCGCATGGTTGTCTGCGCACTCATGCCCAGCTTGCGCGAGGCTTCCTGCTGGAGCGTGGAGGTGGTGAACGGCGGCTGCGGATTGCGGCGCACCTTGCGGCGCTCGATACTGCGCACGGCAAGGGCTCGGCCTCTACGGCGCGGCGTGCGGCCTCGGCCTGTTCGGCATTGGCTAGATCGAACTGGTCAAGCTTGTTGCCGTTGAGGTGGGTCAGGCGTGCGGTAAAGGGCGCGCCTGCGGGGTCAGCAGGGCGGCGGTCACGCTCCAGTATTCGCGCGGTTTGAAAACCTCGATCTCGGCTTCACGCTCGCAGATCAGGCGCAGGGCCACGGACTGCACGCGCCCGGCGCTGCGTGAGCCGGGCAGTTTGCGCCACAGTACAGGCGAGAGCGTAAACCCGACCAGATAATCCAGCGCGCGGCGGGCCAGATAGGCCTCGATCAGCGGGAAGTCGAGTTCACGCGGGTGCGCCATGGCATGCAGAATGGCGCTTTTGGTAATTTCGTTGAAGGTGACACGCTGGACGTCCACGCCCTTGAGGAGCTTGCGTTCCTCCAGCATGGCGCGGACATGCCACGAAATGGCCTCTCCCTCACGGTCAGGGTCAGTGGCGAGATAGAGATGACTGGCACCCTTGAGCGCCTTGGCAATGGCGGAAACCTGCTTCATGCCCCGTTCATCGGACTGCCACGACATGGCGAATCCTTCATCGGGCAGCACGGAGCCATCCTTGGGCGGCAGATCGCGTACATGGCCGAACGACGCCAGAACGACGTAGCCGTCTCCAAGATATTTGTTGATCGTTTTCGCCTTGGCGGGCGATTCGACAACGACAACGTCAGTCATACTCTCTCCGACCTGCCCGAAGGCAGCGTTTAACCTCTTGTTTCCGCCTGTCCGCCTGCCAGCGCCACATGCCCCCCGGCAGAGGTGGTGATGCGGCCCGAAAGTTCCAGTTCGGTCAGCGCGATCAACACGACGGAAGCCGAGAACTGGCAGCGCCGTATCAGATCGTCAACAGCTATGGGCGTAAAGGACAGAAGATCAAGTATGTGCTGAGGCACATTCACACATGCGTTTTGTGCCCGATTGGGCGGTGGCGGCGTGTCGGGAGAGGCTTTGGCCCGCATATTCCGGAGGGGGGCGGGGCCAGCGTTGTGCTCCGGCCCTGCTGTGTCCGTGTCGTTTCCAAAAAGGTGCAGGGGGGCATGGCGGC
>NZ_BAIN01000120.1 GCF_000613285.1 Acetobacter papayae JCM 25143
TGATTCGCGGAGCCATGAGACGAAGTGTCCGATTCCCGTTTCCAGTGTTGTGGAGGGCTGCCAGCCTGTCAGAGCGCGGATAGCGCGGATATCGGCCCAGGTTCTTTCCACATCAGCGCCCGGCCTTGGTTGCAGGGTAATCTGTGCCTTACGGCCCAGATGCTGCTCCAGCAGGCTAACCAGATGGCGCACGGATTCCGGCCGGTCGTTTCCGACATTGAGAATCCGTGGCTGATCGGGAGCAGGCGGATGAGCGAACACCGCCAGCACTGCCCGCGTTACGTCATCAATATAGGTGAAGTCGCGCGCGAGGGCGTCGCCCTCGTAGAGAGTCACTGGCTCGCCAGCCATAATGGCGCGGGCAAAGCTATAATAGGCCATGTCCGGGCGGCCCCACGGCCCATAGACCGTAAAGAAGCGCAACCCTGTCTGCGGCAGTCCATACAGATGGCTATAGGCAACCGAGGCCAGTTCGGCGCTGCGCTTTGTCACAGCATAGAAAGAGCCCGGCCTGTCCACCGGATCGCTCTCAGAAAACGGCAGGCGCGTATTGCCCCCGTAAACCGAGGAGGAGGACGCATAGACCAGATGGTCCAGCCGCCGCAGCCTGCGGGCGAACTCCAGCACCGCCACATGGCCGCACACATTCGTGCCTGCGAACACATAGGGGTCTTTCAGGGAGTACCGCACCCCGGCCTGTGCGGCCATGTGGAAGATGCCGCGTATATCCGGCTCGGCCTGCCGCAGAGCTTCAAGCGCCTCGGGGTTGCTGACATCAAGCTGATGAAAGGAAAATCCGGCCTGCTGTTGCAGCCGGGCCAGCCGGGCCTGTTTGAGCGCCGGGCTATAATAGCTGTTCAGGTTATCCAGCCCGACAACACGTTCGCCCCGCGCCAGCAGGGCTTGGGCGACATGCGCCCCCACAAACCCGGCCACGCCGGTTACCAAGATTACCACGTTTACTGCCCCAGATCCTGCGCGCCACGCCCTGCGGCCGGACCAGCCCGGCCGCCGATGCTTTTAATCGAACGCCTTATGGCGCGGGGTGCGCTGCCCCTGTGGTGGCGCCCGTAGCGTTGCCCTTGGCATTGCCCGTTTCATCACCCGCCAGCGTAGCCGACACCACCTTGTCACCCACGGTAATGCCTAGCTTGGCTGTCAGCCCGCCTGCCAGTTCCAGCGTGGCCAGCACCGGACCATGACTGCTTATATAAGCCAGACTGTAGGGAACGGCGTTTTCGACAATGGAGGAAACCCGCCCGTCGCTCCCGATAAAGACGATATCCAGCGGGACGACTGTATTCTGCATCCACATATCGCTCTGGCGCGGGGTTTTCCACGGGAACAGCATACCGCCATCTTCCGGCACGGCGGTGCGGAACATTTCACCCACCTGCTGCTGGCGCGGCGTGCGCGCCACTTCCACAGAAAACGCATGCGTGCCGGTGGCCGAGACAATGCTCAGGCTTTCCTTGGCCAGCACCGGCTGCGCCTGCGTGGGCTCGCCTGTCAGCGACGCCTCCGCACCGGCGGCACTCTCCTGCGCCCGAACCACCACCATGGGTACTGCCTGCGCCACACATGCGGCCACCAGAGCCGCCAACACTTTGTAGTTCACGTTACCTTACTCTCCCCAGCCTCAGCCTTGCAGGAATGGATTGCCCGCCGCCTCTGTATCCAGCGTGGTCAGGCCACCATGGCCGGGCACAACCGTAATATCGTCACGTATTGCCGCGCCGCCTGACTCTTTTGTCAGCGGCAGCAGTTTGTCCTTGATAGAGCTTACCAGCAGCGGGCCATCGCCATAGGCGAAATCTGTCCGCCCGACCGTGCCACGAAACAGCACATCGCCCACAAAAGCGAAGCGCGCTGCCTTGTCCACAAACACCACATGGCCGGGCGTATGCCCCGGCACGTGCAGCACATGCAGGCGGCACCCGGCATAGTCCAGCACCTCGCCCTCCTGCACAAAGCGATCGACCGTGGCGTTTTCCAGCCCTTCAAGCCCGAAATGCCGGGCCTGATCGGCAATGGACGCCAGCAGGAAGGCATCGCGCTCATCGGGCCCGATCACATCCGGCGCGGGAGCTGCGCGTTCGGCCAGCCCGCGGCGCAAGGCCGCCACACCCCCGGCATGGTCCAGATGGCCATGCGTAATCAGGATAGCCTCGACCTCAAGGGCGTGCCGGTCAATGAAAGCCAGAAGCGTGTCGGCATCCCCTCCGGGGTCAACCACGAGGCGCGCCGGGTTTCGGGGTTCCACAAAATGGAACAGTTCTGCCTGAAGGGCGTAACCGGTATGATGTTCAACTGCATGCCGGGATAGGCCACATGCATGGCTTCACTCTCCTTAACCATACGGGGGGTGTTGCGCTGGTTTGCCCCGTCTGTTCAGGCAATGGCACGAATACGGGCAAAAAAAAACTGCCGGTGCGGCGGAAAGCCCCGCGCGACCGGCAGTTCTGAAAGGCGTGGGGCGTTTACCCGCCCCAAACGGGCACCTTTAGCCCGGCATGACCCAGCCCGTGGCCGGGATATCAAAATGCGGCCGCAGCTCGTGCGAGGGGATGTTGATAAGGTCCTTGGACAGCACCTTGATAACCCGCGCAGCGGCGGGTGCGCTCAGATGCTGGCGGATTTCATGCAGCACGGGCGCGGGGGCTGCCACCACAAACGCCGCCACATTGGCCCCATCATGCGCAACCTGCGCGTTCATGCGATCGGCCACGCTACGGGCAAACGCATCCTTGCGCGCATCCGCGGGCGTGGCACCGGCAGGCATCTGGCCCGGCGTGGCTGTATGGGCGTGGCTGTCAGATACTTCCACATCGTGCATGGCACCCTGACTATCGTGCAGGAAACGCACCTTGCCCCCATCGGCCACGACATACACAACCTGACCGTCTCTAGCTTCCGTCATGAACTTTCCAGTCCCTGTTCGTGTTAACCGCGACAGACGGCTCCGGCTGATCGCCTCACGCAGGGGAGCCCCCCGCCCGGACGATACGCTGCTTGATGGGCAGCCTGTCCGCTGGATGATATAGGGTGGACATATGACAGTTTCACCCCCTCACCCCCCGGAAGAGATGCAAAAAACCGCACAGCACACGCTGGACCATGCCCTGCACTGGGTGCGACAGGGTCAGGCCGTAGCCGTGGCCACCGTAACCGGCACATGGGGCAGCTCACCCCGCCCGGCGGGCAGTTGCATGGTCATGGCCGAGAGTGGCCGGGTGGAGGGCTCTGTCAGCGGTGGGTGCGTGGAATCGGATGTCATGCACAATGCGCTACGGATTATGGCGGGCGATGCACCGGAAGTGCTGGATTACGGTGTCAGCAGCGCACGGGCATGGGAAGTGGGTCTGGCCTGCGGTGGCCGCCTTGAAGTGCTGGTGGAGGCCGTACGCAGCCCCGCCTGCCCCACCGGCACATGGCCTATGGAAATACTGGAACAGCTCTGTGCGCTCATGGCCGCGCGCCGCCCGGCAGTGCTGCTGCGCACGCTGGATACCACGCAGCACCGCGTGCTGGCCACCCG
>NZ_BAIN01000119.1 GCF_000613285.1 Acetobacter papayae JCM 25143
CCCGCGCCCGGCCCGGACGTTCCATGCCCGGCGCCACCCCGAGCACCATCCACCAGAGCGGCCCCCTGCAACAGCAGGCTCTTGCGTCATTCGGCCATGAACTGACCCCCGGCCAGACCCACGTGCTGCGCGAGATCGAAACCGACATGGCAGCCCCCACCCGCATGAACCGGCTTGTGCAGGGCGATGTCGGCTCAGGCAAAACGCTGGTGGCGCTGCTGGCCATGCTCCGCGCGGTCGAATCCGGTGCGCAGGCCGCTATCATGGCCCCTACGGAAATTCTGGCCCGCCAGCATGCCGCCACCTTTGCCCGGCTTTCTCCCGTGCCGGTGGCGTTCCTGTGCAGTTCAGTCAAAGGCAAGGCACGCAAGAAAGCACTGGCGGACATGGCGGACGGCACGGCGCGGCTGGCGGTGGGCACCCATGCGCTGGTGCAGGAAAACGTGCATTTTGCCGACCTCGGCCTTGCCGTGATCGACGAGCAGCACCGCTTTGGCGTGGAGCAGCGCCTGGCGCTGGCGGACAAGGGCCTTAATGCGGACATGCTGACCATGACCGCCACCCCCATTCCGCGCACGCTGCTGCTCACCCGTTTTGGTGATATGCGAATCAGCCGTCTGGAGGGCAAACCCGCCGGGCGCAAACCAATCCGCACATCGCTGCACAGCCTTGGCGCGATGGATGACGTGCTGGCGGGCATAGGCCGCGCCCTGCGCGATGGAGCACAGGTGTTCTGGGTCTGCCCCCTTGTTTCGGAAAGCGAGGCACTGGACATTGCCGCGGCCGAGGCCCGCCACGCCACACTGGTTTCGTATTTTGGTAAAAACCCACGCAGTGGGGGCAAGGCTCCGGTTATCGGGCTGGCACACGGCCAACAGGACAGCGCCGTGCGTGAACAGGCACTGGCCGAATTTGCCGCAGGCCATACGCAGCTTCTGGTTGCCACCACGGTTATTGAAGTGGGGGTGGATGTGCCGGGGGCGAGTATTATGGTGATAGAACATGCCGAACGCTTCGGGCTGGCACAGTTGCACCAATTACGTGGCCGCGTAGGGCGCGGGAGTGCGGCCTCCTACTGCCTGATGCTGCATGACGACGACCCCGGCCACACTGCCCGCCGCCGACTGGGCTGCCTGCGCGAGACGGAAGACGGTTTTCTGATAGCGGATGAGGATTTTCGCCTGCGGGGCGGGGGCGAGGCCACGGGCCGCCGCCAGTCCGGCCTGCCGGAATACCGGATTGCGTCTGATACGCTGGTGGACAGCCTGCTGGAAACCGCCCGGCGTGAGGCGCTGACCATTCTGCCAGAAGACAGCATAGCCCCGCCCGTGGGCCAGCAGCCCATACCTCTGGCACAGCATCTGAGCGAGGCCGCGCGCGCCGTGCTGCACTTGTTCGGCAAGGCAGACGCGGCACGTATTTTCAGGGGCTAGCCATCAGGCTTCTAGCCTGCCAGCCTCAATGATATGCGGCGTGCACTAACAGCCCGCCGCCGCCAGCCAAGCCCTGACCTGCTTCGGGATCGGCATGGCCAGTAAAGGCCGACACGGCAGAAACACAATCCGCCCCGGCATCCATGCAGGGCCTGACGCGCTCCAGCGTAATGCCGCCAATGGCCACAACTGGCGTCTCACCCACCTGTTTTTTCCAAACTGTCAGCTTGTCCGTACCCTGCGGGCCGAAAGCCATTTTCTTCAGCTTTGTTTCCCAGATCGGCCCTAGCGCCACGTAATCCGGGGCAAAAGACAGGGCGCGGTCGAGCTCCTCCGGGCAATGGGTGCTGACGCCAAGCTTCAGCCCACCCCGCTGGATAGCCGCGAAATCCGCCGTATCCAGATCTTCCTGCCCCAGATGGATGTAGGAAATGCCCTCATCCAGCGCGATCTGCCAGTAATCATTGAGCACAAGGCATACGCCCAGATCCTCGGCAATGGCTCGGGCGGAGCGGATTTCAGCCAGCAGTTCGGCCTCGGGCCGGTCCTTGACGCGAAGCTGGATAAAGCGTGCGCCTGCCTGCCCCAGCCGCTTGACCCACTGCGCGGAATCGACAACGGTAGATGGGTTGCGGTAGAGTTTTCATCCCAGAAATGCCTTTCCCGCGACGGGGGTGGATGGAGCCGCCATATCCCGCTCCTCCATAGGATCTGCCGCGCGGCCAAGCTGGCCAGCTTCCACCGCCAGCCTGAACGCACGTGCCATCTGCGCGGGGTCGCCCGCCCGCGCCACGGCGGTGTTGATCAGCACCGCGTCATACCCGAGTTCCAGCGCCTGTGCTGCATGGGAGGGAACCCCTAGCCCCGCATCGACCACCAGCGGCACACCGGGAAAATGCGCCCGCAGCGCACGCAGGCCGAACACATTGTTCAGCCCCCGCCCTGAACCGATAGGAGCCCCCCAAGGCATGAGCACCTCACACCCGCAGGCCAGCAGCCGCTCCGCCACCACCAGGTCCTCGGTCGTATAAGGAAACACCTTGAAGCCTTCTTCTGACAGGATGCGCGCGGCTTCCACCAGCCCGAACACATCCGGCTGGAGCGTGTCCTGCTCGCCAATGACTTCAAGCTTGACCCAGTCCGTACCAAAGACCTCACGCGCCATATGGGCGGTTGTGACCGCCTCCTTGACCGTATGGCAGCCCGCCGTATTGGGCAGGACCGGCACGCCCAGTTCCTGAATGAGCGACCAGAACGCCTGCCCCGTCTTTTCGCGCGCGGCCTCGCGCCGGAGCGAAACCGTAACAACGCCCGGCCGCGCCGCCAGCACGGCATCGCGCAGGATTTCGGGCGAAGGATACTGGGCTGTTCCCAGCATCAGGGGGAAAGACAGCGCCTGCCCGTAAAACAGAACATCCATGCGGTTATCCTCGCGGTTGTCTTGTATCCGATCCGTCATGTCAGCCTTTCGCACGCCGCCTTATCCGCCTGCATGGGGGCAACCACTTCAACCCGCATCCCGTCCGCGAGCGGTGTTGCAGCACGCTGCAACGCTGGCACGAAATGCCCGTTCAGCGCCGTGGCAATGCGCGCGCCACGGTAGCCAAGCTCTTCGAGCAGCTCCGCCAGTGTCGTGGCAGCAACATCATGCGTCTCGTCGTTCACCATGATCAGCATCGGATCATTTTCCTTAAAAACATCGATCCACCACAGCCCGCGCGGGCCAGTCTGCGGCCCCGCTCAGGCTTTCAGGCCGCCGCGTGACCGAAAATCCTGTCCGCTGCCTCTTCCGCCCGTGCGGGGGACAGCAGAAAGCCATGGCGGTACATACCATTGATAAACAAATATTTTCCATCCTGCGTCACGCGGGGCATATTATCGGGGTACGAAGGCCGGAGCCCGATACCTGTCTCGAGAATTTCCGCCTCGGCAAAACCGGGATGCAGGGTATAGGCCGCGTTCAGCAGTTCCAGCATGGAACGCACGGTCATGCCACCAGTGTCTTCACTTTCCACCATGGTCGCCCCGACCATGAAAAGATGGTCAGCTCTTGGCACGATATAGACCGGAATACGCGGGTGCAGCATCCGCACAGGCCGGTGCAGGGTTACATCACGACAGCGTAGCAGCAGCATTTCGCCCCGCACGCCGCGCAGCGTGTCCAGCCTGTCGCGCGCGACCAGCCCGGTGCAGTCCACCACCC
>NZ_BAIN01000118.1 GCF_000613285.1 Acetobacter papayae JCM 25143
GCGCAGGTGCTCAAGGGCCGCAAGGCTGCGGGCTTGATGGGCCTGCCAGAGTGCCTGCGTGCTTTCGGCGTCAGTGGAGAGCAGTACCGGCTGATCTTCCAGCACGGCCAGTGGCTGGTTGGGCAGGGCGGATGCTTTTTCGATCCGCCGGTCAATGGCCGAGAGGGGTATGACAGGCAGAGTGCGCAGGTGGCGGCGCAGATAGGCCAGACACAGGCCCGCAAAACCCAGTAAAATCAGCCAGCGGGCAAAGTCTGGCAGGTGTTGCGGCAGGCGGCACAGACCTGCCAGCACATACAGGCCCAGTGCCGCCAGAACCGGCAGAACCGCAGGCCATACCCGCTCGACATAAAGGACAAGGGCCGCATGACGGCGCACCGAAGCCAGACGGGCGGCATGTGGCCCGGTATGGGTGTTCGGGGCGTTCAGGCTGTCATGCGCGCCGCCCATGCTTACATGGTTCCGCCTGTAAAGGCTGGCACGGTTTCATCCTGCCAGAGTTCTTCCACGGTCTGCCTGCGACGTATCACCGTCCATTCTCCGTCTTCAACCAGAACTTCGGACGCTAGAGGGCGGCTGTTATAGGTTGAACTCATCACCGCCCCGTAAGCCCCGGTGTCCAGAATGGCGACGCGCGCGCCCCGTGGCAATGGGGGCAGGGCACGGTCACGTGCAAAGGTGTCTCCGCTTTCACAAACCGGGCCGACCACATGCGTTGGTGCGCAGGGCAGGCCCAGACTGTGCGGTGCAAGAGGCACGATCCGTGCCATGCATCATACATGCTGGGGCGCAGCAGGTCGTTCATGGCGGCATCTGTCACCACAAAGGGGGTCTGCATGCCGTATTCCTTGCGCAGGATCACGCTGCTGAGCAGAACGCCCGAGGGGCCAGCCAGCCAGCGGCCCGGCTCTATCGCCAGTTTGACATCCAGATCACCCAGCTCAGCCCGGATGGCGGCTGCAAGGGCTTCGGGCTGGCCTTCGGCTTCGGCCCCGTAGGCAATGCCCAGCCCGCCACCACAATCGATATGGGTCACGCGCTGCCCTGCGGCACGTACGGTTTTCACCAGTTCCGCAACGCGGGCATAAGCGGCGCGGTAAGGGCCGGTGGACAGGATCTGGCTGCCGATATGTGTAGCGAAACCGCGTGCCTCGATACCGGGCAGGCTGGCCGCGCGGGCATACAGGCTGCCGCGTCATCAAAAGGAATACCGAATTTATTGGCGGCCAGCCCGGTTGTGATCTTGGCGTGCGTTTTCGCATCTACGTCAGGGTTAACGCGCAGGGTCACGCGCGCAATGCGGCCAAGGCGGGTTGCAATGGCGCTAATGATATCGAGTTCTTCAGCGCTTTCGATGTTGATCTGGCCAATATCCAGCGCAATGGCCTGCTCAAGCTCGGCATCGGTCTTGCCCACGCCTGAAAACACAACACGCCCGGCCTGTATGCCTGCTTTTTGCGTGCGAGCCAGCTCGCCACCGCTGACAATATCTGCCCCATGGCCTTCACGCCCGACGAGCGAGAGCATGGCCAGATGGTCGTTCGCCTTCACGGCGTAATGGATGGACACATCAAGCCCGGCATCGCGCATGGCCTGATCCAGACGGCGCAGGCGGCGTTTGAATGTGCCTGCGCCCATGACCCAGCAGGGGGTGCCAACGGCATCGGCTATGGCGTTCAGGGCCACGCCTTCAAACATCAGCTGTGGTGGGCGTCATGCTGAGCTGCGGGTGGGTGCGGAGCAGTTCCGGCAGGGTGGGGTCTGTGCCGGTAGGGGCGGAAAGATCAGCCATGAGGCGTGTAGGGCCTTGGATTGAAGTAAGGGGCAGGACAGGTGAGAAAAACGGTGTGGCGCCAGCTTAATCCGGCGCCGGGTAGGTGCGCGGATAGATGATCTTGTCCTCTGGGCCGGGCTGGCGCGGTGGGCCTTTTTTGCCGCAGGCGGCCAGCGGCAGGAGCAGGGCCGTGCTCAGGGCAAGGCCAATCAGCAAGCGCAGGGTCATCGGTGGCTGTCCGGTGTGGTGGTGCTGTCCAGTGTGGCCAGCCAGCGTGCGGCCTGTGCCCGCACGTTGTCGGCCGCCGTGCCGCCTTCGCTCGTGCGCGAAGCGATCGAGGCATCGACAGTCAGGACGGTGTAAATATCATCGGTAATGCCGGGTTCTTCAGCCTGCATTTCAGCAAGGCTGAGGTCAGCCAGACCAATATTTTTTTCCTCGGCCTTGGCGACCAGCCGCCCGGTGACATGATGTGCCGTGCGGAAAGGTACGCGCAGCACCCGCACCAGCCAGTCCGCAATATCGGTGGCGGTGGAGTAGCCCGAGCCAGCCAGAGCGCGCATCTGCGCCGTGTTGGCGGTCATATCGCGCACCATGCCATCGCACGCGGCAAGGGAAAGGGCGGCGGCATCCGTGGCGGCAAACACCGGTTCCTTGTCTTCCTGCATGTCCTTGGCATAGGCCAGCGGCAGGCCTTTCATGACTGTCAGCAGCCCGACAAGGCTGCCGGTAATGCGGCCTGTCTTGGCGCGCACCAGTTCGGCGGCATCGGGGTTGCGCTTCTGCGGCATGATGGAGGAGCCGGTGGTAAAGGCATCGGACAGGCGGATGAACGAGAAGGGCGAGGAACACCAGATGACAATCTCTTCCGCAAAGCGGGAGAGGTGCATGGCCATGATGGACAGGGCCGAGAGATATTCCAGCGCGAAGTCCCGGTCGGAAACCGCATCGAGCGAATTGGCCGTAGGGCGGTCGAAGGCCAGTGCTTCGGCTGTCATGCGCCGGTCGATGGGGAAAGAGGTGCCAGCGAGTGCGGCCGAACCCAGCGGACATTCATTCAGGCGGCGGCGGGTATCGGCCAGACGGCCCCTGTCGCGGGCAAGCATTTCCACATAGGCCATCAGGTGGTGGCCGAATGTGACGGGCTGCGCGGTTTGCAGGTGGGTAAAGCCCGGCATCGGGTCGGCTGCGTGCTCGCTGGCCCGGCGGGCGAGGGCGCGCATGAGCGAGGCTACCTGCTGGTCCAGCCCGTCAATGGCATCACGCACCCACAGGCGGAAATCGGTCGCGACCTGATCATTGCGCGAGCGCGCGGTGTGCAGGCGCTTGCCCGCCTCGCCAATCCGGTCGGACAGGCGGGCCTCGATATTCATGTGAATGTCTTCAAGGGCTTCGGAAAAATCGAACCGGCCTGCTTCGATTTCCTGCCCGATTTCGTTCAGCCCGGCGCGGATGGCCGCTTCGTCCTCGGGGGTGATAATCCCGACATGGGCGAGCATGGCAGCATGGGCGAGCGAGCCGCGGATATCCTGCCGCCACAGGGCCTTGTCAAACCCGATGGAGGCGTTGATGGCCATCATGATGTCTGAGGGGCCACCGGCAAACCGCCCGCCCCATTGGACATTGGCGCTCTCGCTCGTTGTTGTTGTACCGCTCTGAGGCTGTTCAGTGACATTCTGGCCAAAATCCGTCTGTAACGCGTGACACAAGCAGCCCCGGACTTACAACCGTCGCGGTGCGAATGCAAAGCCCCTTACCCTACCGGGGGCCGCCGTGCGGCGCAAATGCCATGGTCGTGGCGTACACCCAGCCTACGGTATTTTATGTGTGGGGTGTGCTGTATGGGCCTGACTTCCCTGTGGTTCTGGGGCCGGGGCGGTGCTGGCATGCGGGCCGCCCAT
>NZ_BAIN01000117.1 GCF_000613285.1 Acetobacter papayae JCM 25143
CATGGGCCGGTCTGTTCTTCCTCGGCGAGCATGGGCGGGTGCGGGCTGGGGCCATCGGACAGGCAGGCGAGCAAGGTGGGCTTGCGGGCGCGGAGTGTTGTGGCCAGCGCGGTCATGATGGCGGGCAGGCTGCGGGCATTGACCCGCCGCACGCTCCAGCCCGAAGCGCTAAAACGCGCCAGCGAGTCTGAAAAATCCGCAGGGTCTGTGCGTGGGGCGGGGCAGACCAGCACCGCCAGCCTGTTCAGCCCGAACCGTCCGGCAAGCTGGGCGGCTTCAAGGGCGATGCCGGTCAGCAGGTCGCTGTCGCGGGCCAGCACCCATGTGCGGTGGTTGACGAGCGAGCGGCCATGCCGTGCAGCCAGAATTTCTTCAGCCAGCGCCATGCCCGCCGCAGCAGCAATACCCTGCCCTGCGGGGCCGGGCGCGATTTCCACCGCCCGGTGCAGGCCAAAATCAAGAGGTGTGGTTGTATCGGGCTCCGGGGTGCTCAGGTGCAGCATGGCGCGCAACAGCGGCAGCATGGCCTGCGAGGGCACGACAAACCGGTCACGGTCGGGCCAGTCGGGGGTGGCGGGGTCGTAGCGCAGGACACGGCACCAAAGGGCGGTGACGATCAGGCAGAGCTGGCGCAGTTCGGTTGTGCTGTGGCTCTGGGCCGCTTCTTCCGCCGCGGGGCCGTCCAGCAGCGCGCGGGCGGCTGCCGCCAGCCTGAGCACCAGCGCGTCCTGCGCTGAAAGCGTGGGCGGGGGGCTGGTGAGCGTGTCGGCATGGGCGGAGGTGGTGTGCGGGGCCATCGGGTTCCAGACGAAGGCGAGGGCATGCAACCGTGTGGACTGCCTGCTTAGGCCTCCATTTTAAGCGGGGCGGGGTGGGTTTGGCCAGAGCGGAAAAGCCACAGGGGGCTTGCGCGGGGCGCGGTCAGGCGCGAAAGAAAAGGGGCAGAGAAGCGAGTCGCCGTGCCGTACAGGCCCGGCAGGGCAGGCCGCAACAGGGCCTGCGCGCAACCAGCAGGGAGCATTCTTCGACCATGCGGCCGGTTTCCAGACAGGACTTTTTTCGGGCGGGTCGTCAGGGGGCATCAACCGCCCTGGCCCTGTCTTTCGCGCTGCTGGCCCTGACAGGCTGCAAGCTGGTGGACCAGAAAACCTTCAACCCGCAGGCCGGTGTGCCGCCCAAACCATATGTGCCGCCCGCCCCTCCTGCGGCTCCGCCAGCGCCCCCGCTGATAGAACTGGTGGCCGGTACGCCTGAGGATGAGTGGAAAACACAGGTGCAGGACATTGCCCACCGCGCTCTGGCCCGTAAGCCCGAGGCCCTGTTTGTGGTGCGTTGTCTGGTGCCGCCCGGCCCGCCCGTGCCCCCTCCGGCGGGTACGCAGGGTAGCAATGCGCAGGCCGCTGTACCCACGGCCCTGATCACGCTCGCTTCGGGCGATGGGCATGCCGTTATGCAGGCCTTGATGGATGCAGGTGTGCCGCAGGCGCAGGTCGAGATGACGGCCATGCCGGATTCGACCGTGACGAAGCCCACCGTGCGGGTGTATGTGCGATAAACCGACACGGAGCGGTCGGCGCCAGCACGGGCAAATGGCACAGGGGCGAGCACCCGGCCCCGGCCATTTCTGACAGGGAGCAAGGAGAGATCTAGCGTGGGAGCGATCAAGAACGCCCGGCACCCCTTTTATAACCATTGCGACGAGGCGCTTGACCAGATCCGGCATGCTGGCCGGTATCGGACCTTTACGCCCCTTTCCCGTCAGGCGGAGCATTTCCCCGTCTATGAGGAAGAGCGTCAGGATGTTTCCGGCGCGCGCGATGTGGTTGTGTGGTCCACCAACGACTATCTGGGCATGGGCGTTGTGCCCGAAGTGCAGGAAGCCGCCATTGAGGCCGTGCGCGCGCATGGCGCTGGTGCGGGGGGCACGCGCAACATCGCGGGCACCAGCCGCTGCACAACCAGCTCGAGGCCGAACTGGCCGCCCTGCATGGTAAGGAAGCAGGGCTTCTGTTCATTTCGGGCTATGTGTCCAATCAGGCCAGCCTGCAAACGATCCTGACCTCCATGCCCGGTTGGATCTGTTTTTCCGACCAGCTCAACCATGCCTCCATGATTGCGGGCATCAAGGCGCGCGCGGTTCGCAGACAGTTATTTTCGCGCATAACGATCTGGCGGATCTGGAGGCCAAGCTGGCTGCGGCTCCAGCGGATGCGCCCAAGCTGATTGCGTTTGAGAGTGTCTATTCCATGGATGGCGACATCTCGGATATTGCCGGAATCTGCGCGCTGGCGCGGCGCTACGGCGCGCTCACCTATCTGGACGAAGTGCACGCCGTGGGCCTGTACGGTGTGGAAGGGGGCGGTGTTTCCCAGCGCGATGGCGTGGCCGATCAGGTGGATATTATCGAAGGCACGCTGGCCAAGGGTTTTGGCGTGCATGGCGGCTATATTACCGCCTCCGCTACAATCGTGGATTTTCTGCGCTCAACCGCATCGGGCTTTATTTTCACAACTGCCCTGCCGCCCTGCGTGGTGGGTGCGGCGCTGGCCAGCGTGCGCAAGGTGCGTGCGGAAAACTGGCGGCGCGAGACCCTGTTCGAGCGCGTGAACATGTTCCGCCACAAGCTGCGTGCGGCCGGGGTGCCGTTTACCATGACCCCCAGCCATATCGTGCCCATTCCGGTGGGGGATGCCGAGCGCTGCAAGCGGATCAGCCGCCGCCTGCTTAACGAGTTCGGCCATTATGCCACCCCCATCAACTATCCGACCGTGCCGGAGGGAACCGAGCGCCTGCGCCTGACCCCCGGCCCGTTCCATACGGATGAAATGATGGACGATATGGTGCGCGCACTCGGCGTGCTGCTGCGTGAGGAAGGGGTTATCCCCGCCCGTGAGGCCGCCGGACAGGCCGCCTGAAAACAGCGTTGTGGGGCAAACAGCCCCATCTGCTTTTGGCCCGCCCTGATAGCCCCTTGTTAAAGGTGGGTATCAGGGCGTTGCCGTTTTGGGGCCTGTATGTGGCGACAGGCCCGCTCCCTTACGGGTGGGCGGCCATTTTCAGGCGGGACAGGGCGGCCCGGAGTTCATCAAGCGAAACCGCGCCGGGAATGATCTCGCGCGTGCCGATAATAAAGGTGGGCGTACCATCCAGCCCGATGGAGCGCGCCAGCGCCAGATTGCGCGCAAGGGCCGTGGCGGTTTCGCTGCTAGTCATGTCTTTTTCCAGCCGTGCGGTGTCCAGCCCGGTGCTGGCGGCAACACGGCGGATACGCTCCATGCCCGGCGCGCCGGTATCGGTCATGAGGGCTTTCTGGAATGCCAGATAGGCGTTCTGCCGCCCCGCTGCATGATGGCCTGCGCATCCAGCGTGCTGTTGGGGCCAAGAATGGGAATGATCTTTTCCACCAGCCGCAGGTCGGGTTCAGATGCGCTGAGGGTGGTCAGGTCTTCCAGCACCTTGCGGCAGTATGGGCAGCGGGGGTCGTAGAACTCTACCACCTCAAGCGTGCCATGCGGGTTGCCGACCACGACATCCGTGCTGCTTTTGCCAAACAGGGTGGGGTTGCGGCGTACCACATCCAGCGCCGAGGCGGCTTTCTGTTCCGCCGCATGGGCCTGCAGGGAGGACACCGCATCGGACAGGATGCTCGGGTCGGATTTCAGCGCCTCGCGCACGATGGAAACGATTTCCGCCCGCTGGGCCGGGGTAAAGCTGCTCTGCCCGGTTGCGGGTGTGGCGGCCGTGGCCGCCTGAGCACCGGAGGGAAGGGCTGCCGCCGGGGCAACCGACAGGGCCGCCAGCACGGCAAGTCCCGCACGGGCGGGGCGAAAAAACGAGGCGAGTGCGCGCATAAGGTTGGGTACTCCGTAAAACGGGATGGTATGGCACGAGCGCGGGCTCTCGCAAGGGGGGCCGTGGCCTGTGCGCGCGCATGTCTGTTGCTGCCCGCAAGAAAGCAGGTTAATCGAAAAGAAGATGGAAAAGAGACGTCCGCCCGCCGGGTGGGCCTATCAACGGAGATATCAAGGCGTGGCTGCCCGATTCAAGACTAACCGTTACGTCCAGACCCGTTCCCGCCTGCCGGGGCGTCTGCGCGGGGCGGCGCTCGCGCTGGCCATGACAGGCTCCCTGACGGCCTGCAGCGCTGATCCCTATCTGACACAGGCAAAGGTTACAGGCTTTACCGGCTCTGTCGCGGCGGATGACCCGCGCGCGGTGCTGGTCGCGCGTGACGTGCTGGCGCA
>NZ_BAIN01000116.1 GCF_000613285.1 Acetobacter papayae JCM 25143
GCCTCCGGGGCCACAACGGCGGCCTGCACGGGGGGTGGGGGCTTCAAACCCGCGCGCCGACAGGGCACGTGCTAGGGGGGCGGGAGCGTTCTGAAAGGGCATTCGTTAAGTCCAGGCAACAGCAGAAGAACAAGGCCATTATAGCCTCTGGCCTTGAAAGACCAGCATCTTGTCTCTCTTCATGCTTTTTCAGGTTCGCCTGTGTTGCGCCCGTGCAAGGCCCGCTGGGGGTGCGCGGGCGACCACAGGCGCAATAAAGTCTTATTGGAAAGGCAGGTAGCGGAAATCCATGAACACTTCGCTCAGGCTTGTGTTGGGTGCGCCGCCATTGCCGCTCCAGGCATTTACACGCGAGTAGGCAAGCTGCAGGCCGCCCTGCACGGTGCCGTATTTGCCTTTGAAGAAGCGGTACCACGCCCCTGCGGTGGCTTCCATCACGCTGTGAATGTTGGCCGTGCATCCGCCGGTGGAAAGTTCGGAATAGCAGCCGGTATTATCCGCGTTGGGGTTGCCGTAGCCGTAAGCGCCGGTGCCGCTGTTGAAATAGCTGCGGCCAGAGGACTGGTAGCCAAAGAAACCATAGACATCGAGCCGTGGCGTGGGGTGGGATACAATGCCCCCCGTGGCCTGCACCGACAGCAGTGGAGAGGGAGAGCCATTGGCGTTGAGCGTGGCATCGGGCAGGATAACCGAGCCGTAGCGGCCGATACCGTAGCCCGCGATGCCGTTCAGCCGGACTTCCACCTTGTGGGGGATAACCGGCAGAATCATGGAGCCGCCGCCACCGCCTGCAACAACGGTATTGTTGTGCCCGCCCACGCCCGGCGTGGTTACGCGGTCATGCGGGAAGTGCAGGATGCCTTCCACTTCGTAATGGCCCCAATGCGGGTCCCACGCGATCTTGCCGATGATGTCAGGCGCGATTTCGTTGGAGAACAGGGCCGGGTTGGTCAGGCCCACGCCATTATAGCCGACCGTGGCGGTCTGCCCGTCGGGCATACACACCTGACCGCTGGTCTGGTTGATGGTGCAGCCCGAGGTGCCCAGGCCGGTCGTGCTATACAGCGTTGCGGAGTTTTCGATCGAAAGACCCGTCCACAGCCGGTGGTTGAGGAAGTCCTTGACGAAGCGGAACTGCAACTGCCGCGCCCATGTCTGACCCGCCAGCATGGAGGATTCGATGGTTTCGGGCAGACTTTCCTGACGCGGCGTAATGCCGATACGGCCGGGGGTGAGCATGCTCCATGCCTGACCAGCCAGGAAGTGCACGTTATACTCGCTGTTGTCATACGCCAGATAGGCTTGGCGCATACGGAGCGAATAGCTGTTGCTCTCATACGCATCGGTGGTGGAAGCGCCCGAGCCGAAATCCATTTCAAAAAAGCCTGAAATGGTGGAGTGGGCATCCACATTGCCGCGCGCCATGAGCGAGATACGACTGTAACGCGCGCTGCCTTCAAAATTGTTCGTGTGGTAGCGAGACTGGTTCTGGAAGGGGATATCCTGCCAGAAATTGAAGGTGCCGCTGGCGGTGTGGCGATTTTCTTCCACCGCCGCCGCATCCAGAAAGCCACCGAGAATGAGGGTGACAGGTCCCATATGGAACACGCCGTGGTCGCCCAGAGCGCCGGCGGCCTGTGCGCCTACCGTTTCACGCGAGTGGGGGCCTACGTTGTTTTCCGCCAGACGGGAGACAACGTCTTCCGCCCTGTGGCCGATAACGGATTCGACCTCGGGGACATCACGTGCGCCGGAAAACACGGGCTGTGCATCCGGCCCGCTTGCATAGCGGTGGTGGCTGACGACCGGTTCGGGTTCTGCCAGCCCTATGCCTTCTGATGTATCGGCAACGCCTGAAATACCCTGCAGGGCCGCATGATGGGCCGCCGTGCCACTGACCGCATGATGTGCGGCCCGGCTGGCGCCCCCGGTAGCCGCGCGATGGGCCGCGACCTGCTGCTGAACCGAAACTAGCGCTTTTTGCAATGCCCGCTGCTGCGCTTGAATGTTGGCGATCTGCTCTTCCAGCGCGTCCAGATCAGCAGCGCTGGCGCGGCCAATAAGGCAGGGCAGGCTGCTCAGGACGGGCGCTGTCGCCAGAACTGTCCCCGTGAACAGGCCGATTTTTACAAATAGGGTCATGGATGGCAGCTGAGGGCTAAAATGGCGCATTCGCTCGGCGTTTCAAGTATTGGGGTGATGGAACTGTATTCAGTTTGAACCATTTTCGCAGGTAGCTCGTAAAGGGAAAGCTCCTTAAAAAATAATTTCAGTGCATCGCTTTATGCTTTAAGCACGCCGAAAGTTTTAATATTTCCTATACGACGAAAGGATAACAGTCATGGCACGGCTCATCCACAGCATGCTGCGCGTTCTCGAAGAAGAACGGTCAGTTCGTTTTTACAAAGAAACGTTAAACCTGCATGTGGTCGAAAAACTGGTGTTCGATGGCTTTACGCTGGTTTATCTGGCGGGCGAGGGCGGGCCGTTCGAGCTGGAACTGACCATCAACCACGGACGGGCGGAACCGTATGATCTGGGCACGGCGTACGGGCATCTGGCCGTAAGCGTGGCCGATGCGCAGGCAGAACATGATCGCCTGAGTGCCGCCGGACACCCGGTAACGCCGGTCAAGACCATGACCCATGGCAGTGGCGAAAATCAGCGCGTGGTGGGTACGTTCTTTTTCCTGACAGACCCGGATGGCTACCGCATAGAGGTGCTTGAGCGTGGTGCGCCGGGCCGCTTTGTCTGAGCCTTTCGCGTAACAGCCTGCACGCGGGCATGGTGCTTGCGTGCAAATTCGCTTATATCTGCGCCCATGCTGACAGCCTTCCATAAAATGCACGGGCTCGGGAATGATTTTGTCATTCTCGATGAGCGCCCCGCCCCCCTGCCGCTGACCCCCGCTTGCGTGGCGGCGCTGGCGCATCGCAGGCGTGGTATCGGCTGTGACCAGCTTGTAACGCTGGCCCCTCCCACCCTGCCGGGTGCGGATTTACTGGTGCGCTTTTTCAACCCTGACGGGTCCGAGGCCGGGGCCTGCGGTAATGCCTCGCGCTGTGTGGCGGATCTGCTGCACCGCCAGCAGGGGCTGGCAACGCCTGTGCTCCAGACGCGCGCGGGCCTGCTGCCCGCTACGGTGGATACGGCCTCGGGGCTGGTAACGGTTGATATGGGCGAGCCCCGGCTGGACTGGCGCGACGTACCACTGGCCACGGCCATGGATACGCTCAGCCTGCCGCTGCCGGGCGCGCCTGCGGCGCTGTCCATGGGCAACCCGCATGCGACTTTCTTTGTCGAGGATTTTAGCCTGCTCGATCAGGGGGCGGCCCTTGAGCATGATCCGCTTTTTCCCGAGCGGGCCAATATCGGGCTGGCCATCATGCAGGCTCCAGACCGCATGCGCCTGAAAGTGCATGAACGCGGTGCGGGGGTGACCGAGGCCTGTGGCTCAGGCGCATGTGCTGCTGTGGTCAATGCCGCAAGGCGGGGGCTGGGGGCGCGGCTGTGCACGGTGGAGCTGGATGGCGGCGAGCTGCGTATCGAATGGGCAGCCAACTACCATGTGCTGATGACCGGCCCTGCCACCGCCAGTTTTGAAGGGGTGGTCGATCTGGCCGCTTATCCGTCATGAACCCTCTCTCCGATTCGGAACAGGCCCTGCCGCCTACCGAGGACACCGCCGGGCTGGCTCTTCCCGCAGGGGAAGACGGGGTTGTGGCTGATACGGCCTCCGGCCCGGAAATCCTGACATTCGGCTGCCGCCTGAATACGTGGGAAAGCGAAGTCATGCGCAACCACGCGCAGGGGCTGGGCGAGACGGCGGATGGCGGTAGTGATGTCATTATCGTCAATACCTGTGCGGTTACGGGCGAGGCCGAACGTCAGGCGCGGCAGGCTATCCGGCGTGCGCATCGCCGCAACCCCGATGCCCGTATTGTCGTGACGGGCTGCGCCGCCCAGATCGACTGACCGCTGGGCCGCCCTGCCGGGTGTCACCCGCGTGCTGGGGAATGAGGAAAAGCTGAAGGCCGAAAGCTGGTCGCCCGCCGCCATGGCGGAGCCCCGCGCCGTGTCTGACATTATGGCCGCGCGCGAAACGGCGGCGCATCTGGTTACGGAGTTTGCCGGGCGCACGCGCGCCTTCGTGCAGGTGCAGCAGGGGTGCGATCATCGCTGCACCTTCTGCATTATTCCTTCGGGCGGGGGCCTTCGCGCTCTGTGCCTGTGGGCGCTGTGGTGGAGCAGGTGCGCGCCCTCGTGCGCTCAGGCTACCGCGAGGTCGTGCTGACCGGCGTGGACATGA
>NZ_BAIN01000115.1 GCF_000613285.1 Acetobacter papayae JCM 25143
GCCCCGACATGCCGAGGTATGAGTCTCAGCTTCAGCTATTGCTGTGCTGGAAGGGGGCTGCGGCGGTGGCGAGGGGGGTAATCACGATATCGACCGGCTTTTCAGCCAGAGGGTCCTGCCCACCGGCGCGTGCTGTCAGCGGGTTTTCGCTGATGATGGCTTCGGCATCATGGTGAACCTGCATGAACAGGCTGGGTTCCGCTGTGGGGGGCAGATACACCGCATAGGGGTGTGGGCCTGCCAGCCTGTGCACGATATGCGCCTCGCGGGCTGAGTGCACGGCAAAGGCCACCATTACCTTGGAATCGGCCTGTAGGGCGGCTTCCAGACTCTGGCGGTCCGAGGCCATGAGAATAACCCGGTCACGCATGCGCGCCTTGCGCACAAGCTGCACGACGCTGGTGGGGCTTGCGCCGTGCAGGTCGATCATCAGCAGCGTGTTGGCCCGGTAGGCCGTGCTCAGCACATCTGCCAGTGTTCTGCCGTTAGTGCCGACGGTGATCTGACCATCAGGCATGCTGTTCACGCTCAGGCGCACCATGGCTGGGCGCTGGTCGAAATCTGCCTGCAAGGGGCCGGTTCCGGCGCTGGCGTGGCAGATGACCTGTCCATGGTGAATACTCGCCATGACGCCGTAAGCCTTGGCGTGCTGAACGATAACGGCGGTTCCCGCTGCCATGCAGAGCGAGATCACCAGAGCCATTTTCTTCAGGCATCGCCCGCGCCGGGGTGTAATCCGGAGCGACGATGTAATGTCAGCTTCCTGTTCAGGATGCGACATGTGGTGCTTCCTTGTCATTCTGGCCAACCATGGAGGCTGCCCGCGCAAGATCCACGGAGAGAACCCGGCTTACGCCGCGTTCCTGCATGGTTACGCCAAACAGTTGGTCCATATGGGCCATTGTAAGCTGGTGGTGAGTCACCACCAGAAACCGCGTACCTGCTTCGTTAACCATATCGGCAAGCAGGGTGCTGAAACGTCCTACATTGGCATCGTCAAGCGGTGCGTCAACCTCGTCAAGTACGCATATCGGCGCGGGGTTACAGCGAAACACCGAAAAAATCAAGGAGAGCGCTGTCAGGGCCTGCTCTCCGCCCGAAAGGAGCGAGAGGGTGGCCAGTTTCTTGCCCGGTGGCTGGGCGTAAATTTCCAGCCCGGCTTCAAGTGGGTCATCGCTGCCGACAAGCCCCAGATGAGCACGCCCACCACCAAACATGCGGGTAAACAGCGACTGAAAATGGTGATCCACCTGCGCGAATACAGCCATCAGGCGTTCACGCCCTTCCTGATTGAGCGAGCCGATAGAGCCACGTAGCCGGTTTATTGCCGCTTCCAGATCAGCCATTTCGGTGGCCAGTGTTTCGGCCTGTGTCGTGGCTTCGCGCGCTTCCAGCTCGGCGCGGAGGTTGACCGGCCCCATGGCATCGCGCTCATGGGTCAGGCGCGTGATCTTGCGGCGCAGGCTGCCTTCCGCCGCTTCGGTTAGGTCGGATGACGGCGGACGGGCAGGGGGCGGGCTTTCTGCAAGCAACTGGTCCAGAATGGCCCGGGCCTGCTCGCTGCGGCCTTCGGCTTTCAGCAGGGTTTCACGCGCGGTTGCCAGTTCGCCTTCCGCTTTGTGGCGCAGTTCTCCTGCCTGTGTCAGGGCCTCTTCGGCTACAGCCCGGGCCTTGTCTGCGGCAGCGTGGGCTTCCTCTGCTTCTGTCAGGTTCTGCTGGGTCTGCTGTTTTTGCTGGCGTGCGGCATCGGGCAGGGTGGACAGGCGTTCGTGTTCGCTCCGCACGTCCTGCATACGCTGGCGGATGCTTTCTTCTTCCCGGCTGGCGGTTTCGGCGCGTGCGCCCCAGTCTTCCAGCGCGGCTTCGGCGGCGGTGCGGCGGTTGGTCAGCGCGGTGCTTTCGGCCAGCAGGGCCGCGCGTTCTTCCCGCGTGGCATCCAGTTTGGTCTGGCACTCCTGCCGTCTGGCGCGCAACTGCTCGAGTGTCTGTTCCGTTTCGGCGGGAATGGCGGCGGCCTGAAGCGCGCTTTCCGCCCGAACAACCTGTTCGGTCGTCTCGACCTGAGATTGACGCAATTCTGCCATGCGTGGCGTCAGGCCCGCTAGGCGGCCCCGCAGGTCTGCTGCGTGTTCACGGCTGCGCTGGTTTTCATTGGCCGCAGCGTCGGCCGCCTGCTGGGCCAGACGTGCCTGTTCGAGTGTCTGTTTGGCGGTCTGTTCTGCTTCGTTCAGTGCCTGTGTGGCGGTTTCCAGCGCAAGGGCCGCCTGCTGGTCGGCTTCGATGGTGGCAAGGCGCTGGGCCAGCACGTCAAAGGCAGCCTGTTCGCTGGCATGCGCATCGCGCAGGCGGGCGCATTCAGGGGTGAGCGTATCCAGCCGGGCCTGTGCGGCGGCGTGCTTCTGTTCGCTGCCTGCCCGTTCGTCCCGTGCGGTTTGCAGGCGGGCCTGTAATTGCCGGAGTTGCGTGCGGGCTGCCTGTTCGTTGGCCTGTGCTGTGGCATGCTTATTCTGTGCGGCCTGCAAGGCCTCACGCGGTGCATGCACGGGGGGCAGGGCAGCCTGAGTTTCCTGCGCGCGGGCATGGGCGGATTCCGCTTCCAGCCGGGCGGCTGCGACACGTTCCTGCTGGGGCTGAATGGTGTCCAGCCGCGCGCGGGAGGAGGCGTGGCGGCGGCCTGTCTCGCTTTCATGCGTGCGGGCCTGTTGCAGTGCGCGCTCCACCGTGGCGCGTTCGCCCCGCAGGCTGGCAATGGCCCGTTCGGTTTCCTGCACGGCCTGCGCGGCCTGCTCTACTGCCTGCTCAAGTGCGGGTTCATCAGCCTGAAGAGCGTCAATCCGGGCGCGGGTTTCACGCAGGATACGGCGCTGGGCCAGCCTGCGGGCAGCACCACCTGTAGCTGTGGCGCGTGCGTAAAAACCGTCCCATCGCCACAGATCGCCCGCGCGGGAGACAAGGCATTGCCCCGGAGCAAGGGAGGGCAGCAGGGCTATGGCATCGGTATTGTCCGGCACGAGGCCGGTAAAGGTCAGAATCCGCTCCAGTTCCGGCGGTGCGCTTACCAGCGCCTTGAGTGGCGTTGTGCCGGTGGGCAGTGGCGGAGGGGCTGCGGCTGCCAGCAGACGCCAGCCCCGCACTGCGGTTTCGGTGGTGGAGGCATCCAGCCCGTCCGCCAGCGCTGCGGCCAGTGCGGGCTCATACTGTTCTTCCACGGAAAGCTGGGCGGAAACGGGGCTTCCGGCCTGTGGCTCTTCTTCATCCAGAGCGTGGTCAAGCCCTTCGGCCTGAGCGTGCAGGCGGGTCAGTTCCGTCTGGAGTGTTGTGCGGCGCGCGGTCGCGGCACTCAGCGTTTCGCGGCGTGCCGGCAGGGCCTGTTCAGCTTGTTCAAGCGACTGGCTGATCTGTTGCAGGCTGTTTTCCTGCACCATACGGGCCTGTCGGGCTTCTTCCAGCACCGAATCCGGCATGGCTTCGGCGCGGGCTTTTTCCAGCTCCTGCGAAAGAACCTGTTCTTCCTGCCGCGCGCGGGACAGGGCGGTTTCAGCCGCGCGGAGTGCTTCCGTGGCGTTGCGGTGGCGGGCTTCCGCCTCCTGTGCCGCGCGGCTGCTTTCGTTCAGTTGTGTGTCGGCCTGCAGGCGAGCCTGTTCGGCGGTTTCAAGGGCTTCAATAGCCTGTTGCGTGGCCTTGGCCGCTTCTTCTTCCGTCAGGCGCAGGTGGTCGAGGGTTTCGGGGCTGACCAGTGCCGCCATGGCTTCGGCCCGGCGTGTTTCGGCCTGTTGCAGGGCCTTGGCCAGACTGTCGAGCCGCTGGCGGGCCTGAGTGATATTTTCTTTCTGCTCGGCCTGTGCCTGCCGGGCGGCCTCGGCCTGACTGCGCGCCACGGACAGTTCCATGGCGCGCTGCGCGCGCTGGCGTTCGCTTTCATCTGCCGTGGTGCGGGCCTGCTGGGCGGCGAGTGCCGTGCTTTCCGCCGTTGCGGCAATGGCCAGCAGGGTTTCGTTTGAAGGCAGGGCCGCTTCAAGCTCGGCCACTTCGGCCTTGATCGCGCTCAGGGCCTGTGTGGTCAGGCTATGGCGTGCTCTGGCGTTTTCTAGTTCTTCCTGCGCATGGGTATACTGTGCCCGCGCGATATTGAGGGTTTCCGTCAGGGCGGCGAGGTCACGCTCGGTGCTTTCCAGCTCAAGCCGCAGGGTTTCCTGCCGGGTGGCGGCTTCTTCCTGTCGGGTGGGCAGGGTCGCGCTTGCCGCGTCGATTTCGGCTTTTTCGGCCTGTGTGCGCTCGAGCGCGCTACGGGCATCTGTCAGGCGGTTTGTGGCGGCCTGCAAATCCGCTTCGTGCTGGGTCAGGCGCTCATTGGCCTCGCGTGCGAGGGTCAGGGCGCGCTCTTCCTCGCGGGCGGTGCCTTCGGCCAG
>NZ_BAIN01000114.1 GCF_000613285.1 Acetobacter papayae JCM 25143
GCCTCGCATGCTCTCAGACATTACGTTACCGAACCGGGCTGGCCGCCCCGTTCAGCCCCATGCAAAGCACCAGACCAGAAAACGCACCGGCATACGCACGAGCCTGATGGCCGGAGCCGCCATGGCCCTGCTGGCCACCAGCATGGCCCATGCCGATACCGCCGCCACACTCGACACGCTGGAAAAAGCGCATTTTGAGGCCGAATGGGCAGACAGCCCGGTCAGCGCCACACAGCTTGGCATCCACACATCAGACAGCATGCTGGACAATACCAGCCTTGCCGCCATCAACGCCCGCACCGACCGGCTGCATGCCGAACGCACGGCACTGGCCGCGCTGGATGTTTCGGCCCTGCCGCCCGACAGGCAGGACGACCGCGACATCCTGCTGGGTGAAATAGACCTGAGCCTGATCGAAAACGAACAGGTTCAGCCTTTCCTCCACAACCCGGATTTTTACGTCAATCTGGCCACGGACGGGCTGTATAGTCTGGTGGACAGGAACTTCGCCCCCGTGGGTGACAGGCTGCGCGCCGTCATTGCCCGCGAGCGACAGATTCCGGGCATGCTGGCCACTGGCGAGGCCCAGTTGACGCATGTGCCTGATATCTTCATCGAAATCGCGCAGGAAGATCTGGCCGGAGCACTCAGCTTCGTGGAACAGGTCATTCCCGCGGCGTTTGATGCCATCCCCGACCGCAAGGCACGGGCCGAGCTACGGGCCAGCACCAAAAGCGCTCTGGCCGCTCTGAACGCCTACCAGCGCTATCTTGCACGCTCAAGCCCGATGGCTCTTTTGTGCTAGGAGCTGACACACTCAGCGCCATGCTGGCCACCGAAGGGGTGCACCAGCCACTGGAGCAGGTAATTGCCGCCGGGCGCGACCAGCTCCGCCACGATCAGGCAGCGCTCGATGATGCCGCGCGGGCCGTAAACCCCCTGCACCCCGAGCGCGCACTGGACAACCTGCGCCGCGACCATACTTTTCCCGATGCTGATCCCGCTTGTGCAGAACCAGCTTGTGGACGCGCAGCGTTTTGTGGTGGCGCACAAACTGGTAACACTGCCCGCCATGACCCTGCCCGTGGTCACCAGCACGCCCGCCTTCGAGCGCTCGCTGATCACCGCCGCCACGGACTGGCCCGGCCCGTTCGAGCGCGTGGCCACCACATCCTATTACTACATCACGCCCATAGCACTGGGCAGCAATGCCGACAGTATTGAAGAGGCGATGGGCAACGCCAACACGCCCACCATGCTCGACACCACCATACACGAGGCCATGCCGGGGCATTTCGTGCAGGGGCTATACCTGCGCGCCAACCCGCAATGGTCGCTCACCCGCAAGAGCGCGCAGTCCTACGCCACCACCGAAGGCTGGGCGCATTATGTTGAGCAGATGATGGTAGAGCAGGGCTTTCATGGTGCCACGCCGCGCCTGCATCTGGCCCAGTTGCAGGATGCCCTGCTGCGTGACTGCCGTTTTCTGGTAGCCTTTGGCCTTCATGCCCAGAATATGAGCGTGCAGGATGCCACCGCCCTGATGCAGCATGAATGCTACCAGAGCCCCACCGCCGCCTATAAGGAAGCCCGCCGGGGCACGATGGACCCCGGCTATTACTCCTATCTTCTAGGTAAGCTCATGATCCTGCACCTACGCGCAGACATGCAGAAAACCGCCGGGAAAGACTTCTCGCTCCATGCCTTCCATGATGGCCTACTCAGCCGTGGGCTTGTGCCCATGCGCTATATCCGCCGCGAAATGACCGGCCATGACGACCCGGTTCTGTAAACTCTGCCCCCGTAAAAACCGGGCATAAAAAAAGGCGTCGCGAAAACCGCGACGCCTTTTTTGTATTCAAGCCGAAACCGGCCTGCACCAGCCAGCGCCGGGGTTGCCCCCGGCACCAACCGATCAGGATCAGTCTTCGGTGTTACGACGACGGATAGCCGCGCCGAGGATATCACCGAGGGACGCGCCGCTGTCAGCGGAACCGTAGTCGCTGATAGCCTGCTTGTCTTCTTCCATCTCGCGACCCTTGATGGTCAGGGCCACCTTGCGGGAAGCGCGGTCAACGGACACCACCTTGGCATCCACGCGCTCACCAACCGCGAAGCGCTCGGGGCGCTGCTCGGCCTTGTCGCGGGCCAGTTCTGCACGACGGATAAAGCCGCTCAGAACGTCGTCCACCTTCACTTCGATCCCGTTGGACTGAACAGCCGTCACGATGCAGGTGACGATGGTGCCCTTCTGGATGGTTGCGAGGGCATCGGCTGCCGGATCTTCCTGAAGCTGCTTGATACCGAGAGAGATACGCTCTTTCTCGACATCCACGTCCAGAACCTTGGCCTTTACGACCTGGCCCTTTTCGTAGTGCTTCATGCTTCTTCGCCAGCTTCGTCCCAGGACAGGTCGGACATGTGAACCATGCCGTCGATATCCGCGGACAGGCCGATGAACAGGCCGAATTCCGTGATGTTGCGGATTTCGCCTTCCACGGTCGAACCGACCTTGTACTCTTCGGCGAACTGCTCCCACGGGTTGCGCTGAACCTGCTTGAGACCCAGAGAGATACGGCGCTTGGCGCTGTCCACATCCAGAACCATCACGTCCACTTCCTGAGAAGTCGCGACGATCTTGCCCGGATGGACGTTCTTCTTCGTCCAGGACATTTCGGACACGTGCACCAGACCTTCGACACCCGGTTCCAGCTCGACGAACGCGCCGTAATCGGTGATGTTGGTCACGCGGCCCGTGAAGCGGGCACCCGGCGGGTACTTAAGCGCCACGTTCTCCCACGGATCAGCTTCAAGCTGCTTCATGCCCAGCGAGATACGCTGCGTGTCGGAGTTGAAGCGGATCACCTGCACGCGCACGGGCTGGCCAATCTGCAGCGCTTCGGACGGGTGGTTGATACGCTTCCAGGCGATGTCGGTCACATGCAGCAGGCCATCGACGCCACCCAGATCCACGAACGCGCCGTAGTCGGTGATGTTCTTGACCACGCCATCGAGGATCATGCCTTCGGTCAGGCCCTGGATCAGCTCGCTGCGCTGTTCGGCGCGGGTTTCTTCCAGCACGGCGCGACGCGACACAACGATGTTGCCACGGGCACGATCCATTTTCAGGATCTGGAAAGGCTGGGGAACACCCATCAGCGGGCCGACATCGCGCACGGGGCGGATATCTACCTGGCTGCCGGGCAGGAACGCCATGGCGCCGCCCAGATCCACCGTAAAGCCGCCCTTGACGCGACCATAGATGGTGCCGTTCACGCGCTGGTTGGCCTCGAACGCCTTTTCCAGGCTGGTCCAGGCTTCCTCGCGGCGGGCCTTCTCGCGGGACAGAACAATGCTGCCGTCACGGTCTTCATACCGTTCGACATACAGTTCCACCACGTCGCCGGGCTGGATTTCGGGCTTGGCACCGGGGGGGCGAATTCGCGCAGGGCCACGCGGCCTTCGCTCTTCAGGCCGACATCAACGATCGCGTAGTCATCCGTCAGACGGACGATACGGCCACGGACAACGGACCCGTCGAAGCCGGTGTCGCGGCCCAGGGTTTCGTCAAGAAGGGATGCAAAATCTTCGCCGCGGAAATGATCCGTGGCATCAAGGGTGGCTGAAGCCATGTGTAACCGTTAATCCTGCACCGAACCGGCTCCCTTGTTGGGGCGGACGGGCTGTTCCTGCGCCCCGCATGACGCGGCACGTCTTGTCTGGCCAGCAAGCGGGAGCCTTCCCCCACCACTGTAGTGCAGACCTTGTCTACGCCGGCCGCATAAGGCCGCCGACCCTGATTGCCCGCGTTATCCGGGCAAACCATGATTGCACAGAGACCACGCGGGCAGGGTTTGTCAACTCAAACAAACGGGCAGGAGGCATTCATACGCCCCCGCCCCCAGCCACACGATAAAAGCCCGTGTGCTGCGCGGGCAAAATCACCAAAGTTTCCAGACCGTTCAGGCCCGGCCTGCTCCCCCCATGCTGCCGGGACGTAAAGCCGTGCCCGAGGCGGGAAAGGCCTCAGCCCACTGTTTCTCCGGCGAGTCGCGCCCGGGCCAACCGCAGGGCCTCGGCCAGTACGGCGGCGGCATCCAGCGTATCGGTTTCGATCACGCAGGCATCCTCGGCAATGCACAGGGGAGCGGTTTCGCGCCCGGCATCCGCCGCATCACGCGCGCGCAGGGCTTCTTCCATCTCGTGCAGTTGCTGCGGAGCCTCCGGGGCCGTGACATCGCCCCCTGTCTGCAAAAAGCGCCGCAGGGCGCGTGTGGCGGGCGAGGCGGTAATGAACAGCTTGAAATCGGCATCAGGAAAAATCACCGTGCCGATATCGCGCCCATCCAGCACGGCCCCACGCTCGCGCGCGAACCGGCGCTGGGTTTCAACCAAGGCCGCGCGCACCAGTGGCTGTGCCGCCACCTTGCTGGCCGCCGCTGCAACCTCAGGG
>NZ_BAIN01000113.1 GCF_000613285.1 Acetobacter papayae JCM 25143
GGCGGCTTTCCGGTCTGGCACGCCGGTTTTTGCAGGCCCCTGCTGCGGCACCCGTGGCGGCGCGCCGCGCGGGCTTTATATTGTGGGGCGTGTGGGGCGCGGCAAAACCATGGTCATGGACCTGTTTTTTGCCTGTGCGCCGGTAGCCAAAAAGGAGCGCGTGCATTTTCTGCGCTTCATGCAGGATGTGCATCAGAAGCTCTACGCGCTCAAAAAAGCCAATCCCGGCATGGCGGACCCTATTCCGCCGCTGGCGCAGGCCATAGCGGCACAAGCGCAGTTGCTGTGCTTTGACGAGTTTCAGGTGAACGACATTGCCGATGCCATGATTCTGGGCCGTCTGTTCGAGGCTCTGTTTGCGGCCGGGGTGGTGATTGTGGCCACATCGAATACCGAGCCGGGGCAATTGTTCCAGAACAGACCGGGCGCTGATGCGTTCAAGCCTTTCATCGCCATTATCCGCCGTGAGCTGGATACGGTGGAACTGGATTCGCCACGAGATTACCGGCGCGGCCGCGAGCAGGATCAGGAAACATGGCTGGTGCCTGTTGATGAGCGCGCACGGGCCCGGTTGCAGCAGGTATTCAGCCGTTATGCAGGGAGCGAGCAGCCCCAGCCCGTACGGCTTGAGTTCAGCGGGCGGGCCTTTGAGGTGGATCAGGCGGCAGGTCCCGTGTGTCGGTTTGATTTCAACTCTTTGTGTGGCAGGCCTCTCGGCCCCAACGACTATCTGGCGCTGGCGCGGCATTTTCCGGTGGTCGTGATCGACAATATTCCGTCCATGGGCATGGATGAAGCCAACCTCGCGCGGCGCTTCATTACTTTGATTGATGCCTTGTATGACAACGGAAACCTGCTTTTTGCCTCGGCTGAAGCCCCCCCGGACAAGCTGTTCACACAGGGCGAGGGATCGGATGCGTTTGCCCGCACCGCATCACGTCTTGCTGAGATGGGGAGCGAAAGCTGGCTGGAACACGGCGCACAGGCGGCACAGCGGGCGCACAGCCTCTCTAGAGCGTGACAGCGCTTGACCTTGTTCCCGTCACAGGGCCGGTCTAGCTCTTTGGAAAGAACGGCCGGGCTACATTGGCTCCGGCTCAGGAATTTCTGAAGGGCGCTCCGTGCCATGCTGCGGAGTGGTGGAAAAATGGTCTGCCTTACGCTGAAGTGCGACACCTTGTCTGGTCAGCAGCGCGGAAAAATCCCGCATCGGGGAGGAAAGTAAGATGGCGGTCACGGATATGCTGGCAACCGCTCTGAACGGTGCCAATATCGCTTACCTTGCGGATCTGTATGCCCAGTGGGCCAAGGATCCGAAAAGTGTTGATCCTTCCTTCGATATTCTCTTTGGCTCTCTGGGTGATGACGAGGCCGCCGTCCTGCAGGATGCGCTGGGTGCCTCATGGGCGCCGCGTCCTTCCATCATCACGGGTGAAGAGGCTCCCCCCCCGGCCAAGGGCGGCCCTGCTGGCGGCCTTGCGGCGCAGGACAGTCTGGCTATTGCCCGTCTGGTGCGTGCCTATCGTGATTACGGGCATCTGGAAGCGACACTCGACCCGCTGGGTCTGAAAGTGCCTGCTCCCCGTGTTGAACTGGACCCCGCCACCTATGGCTTTGGCCCCAAGGATCTGGACCGCGAAGTCTTTTTCGGTTCTCTGATCGACCCGCTGCTAAAGGGTAAGACAACCGGCAAGGTCAAGGACGTTATTGCTGTCCTGCGCGCTGTTTATTGCGGCAGCCTTGGTGCGGAATACATGCAGGCTGCTACGGCGGAACAGCGTGAATGGTTCCGCACCCGCCTTGAGGGCGATAACTGGCAGGCCAGCGTTTCGGTTGAAGAGCGCAAGAGCATCCTGCGGAACCTGACGGAGGCCGAAGGTTTCGAGGCGTTCTGTCAGAAGCGTTATGTAGGCGCCAAGCGCTTTGGGCTTGAAGGGGGTGAAATCTCCATTCCGGCTCTGCATGCCATTATCGACCAGTCCGCCGGGCAGGGCGTACAGTCCGTGGCGATTGGCATGGCCCATCGCGGGCGGCTGAATACGCTGGTGAACATCGTTCGCAAACCTTATGTGGCGATCTTCAACGAATTCGCCGGTGGTTCGTTCAAGCCTGACAATGTCGACGGTTCGGGCGATGTCAAATACCATCTGGGTTCCTCCACCGATGTAGAGGTGGGCGGCAAGCCGGTGCATATCTCGCTCCAGCCCAACCCCTCGCATCTTGAAGCGGTGGACCCGGTTGTATGTGGCAAGGTGCGCGCCATTCAGGATGACTACGGCGATACCGAGCGCAAGACGGCCATGGCCATTGTCATCCATGGTGATGCGGCGTTTGCCGGGCAGGGTATCGTTTACGAAACCTTCTCCATGTCAAAACTGCCGGGCTATCGCACGGGCGGCAGCATCCACATGGTGGTGAACAATCAGGTTGGCTTTACCACCAACCCGAGCTTGGCCATTCTGGTGTTTACGGCACGGATATTGCCAAATCCATCAATGCGCCAGTTCTGCATGTGAACGGGGATGATGCCGAGGCCGTTATCTACGCCTCGCGTCTGGCGGCTGATTACCGGCTCGCTTTTGCCAGCGATATCGTGCTCGATATCGTCTGCTATCGTCGCCATGGCCATAACGAAAGCGATGAGCCGGTGTTCACCCAGCCGGTGATGTACAAGGCCATTGCCAGCCATGAAACGCCGCACACGCTGTATGCCAAAAAGGTGGTGCAGACGGGTGCCATGAGCGATGCGGAAGTGCAGAGCCTGTGGAATGCGTTTCAGGACCGGCTGGAAGAAGACTACAAGGCCGCGCAGTCCTACAAGGTCAACAAGGCCGACTGGCTTGATGGTGACTGGAAAGGCCTGACCGCGCCGGGCACGAAGCCTGAAGAAGCCTGGCCCGAAACCGGGGTGGATGAAGCGGTTCTGAAAAAAATTGGCGAGGCCATCACGACCTCTCCCGATGATTTTAACCTCAATTCCAAGATCGCGCGCCAGCTCAAGGCCAAGGCTGCCATGTTCAGTTCGGGCGAAGGCTTTGACTGGGCCACGGGCGAGGCGCTGGGTTTTGGCTCGCTGCTGCTTGATGGCCACCGTGTGCGCCTGTCGGGCGAGGACTGCCAGCGCGGCACGTTCAGCCAGCGCCATGCCACATGGACCGATCAGGTCAACCAGTCGCTGTATACACCGCTCAACCATGTGCAGGATGGGCAGGCCCGGATCGAGATATGGAACTCCTTCCTGTCCGAATACGGCGTGCTCGGGTTTGAATACGGCTATTCCGTCCGCAATCCCAACACGCTGGTGCTGTGGGAGGCGCAGTTTGGTGACTTCGCCAACTGTGCGCAGGTGATTATCGACCAGTTCATTGCTTCGGGTGAAACCAAGTGGCTGCGTATGTCCGGTCTGGTCATGCTGCTGCCGCATGGGTACGAAGGGCAGGGGCCGGAACATTCCTCCGCGCGGCTTGAGCGCTATCTCCAGCTTTGCGCTGAAGACAACATGTTTGTCTGCAACATCACCACGCCCGCCAACTATTTCCATGCCCTGCGCCGTCAGCTCAAGCTGGACTACCGCAAGCCGCTGATCCTGATGGAGCCCAAATCGCTCCTGCGGCACAAGCTGGCGGTTTCAACTCTGGCGGAATTCGGTGCGGGAACGCGCTTCCAGCCAGTGCTGCCGGAAGTGGATGCACTGGCGGCTGACAAGAGCATCCGTCGTGTCGTGCTCTGCTCGGGTAAGGTCTATTACGACCTGCTGGCCGAGCGGCGCGAGAAAGACATCAAGGATGTTGCCATCCTGCGTGTGGAACAACTCTACCCCTTCCCCGAAGCGCCTCTCGCGGCTGAACTCAAGCGCTATCCTGAAGCGGACATCGTCTGGTGTCAGGAAGAGACGGAAAACGGTGGTGCATGGCACTTTGTGGATCGGCGGATTGAAAAGGCGCTGGAAAAAGCAGGCCATAAGGCAGGGCGGCCCCGTTATGTCGGCCGTGCCGCTGCGGCCAGCCCGGCGACAGGTCTTGCCCGTATCCACGCAGCCGAGCAGGCTGATCTGGTGCAGACGGCGCTGGGCCTGAAGGCGGGCGGCTGAACGGCCGCCCTGCGCGACAGGGTATTGTTCATTTAATCAATCCGTCCGTTGTATGGACATGAAGACCGGTATGGCCACGGGAGCAGCAGGCCATACCGGGAATTTCTGAAAAGAAATGGGGAACAGGATGTCAGTCGAGATCAAGGTGCCGACACTGGGTGAAAGCGTGACGACCGCGACGGTAGCCAAGTGGCTGAAGCAGCCCGGCGAAGCGGTCAAGGAAGACGAACCGATTGTCGAACTTGAAACCGATAAGGTGAGTGTCGAGGTCTCTGCGTCGAAGGCCGGAGTTCTTGGCCCGCAGGTGGCCAAGGAAGGTGACGAGGTTGAAGTGGGCGCACTGCTAACCACGCTTGAAGCAGGCAAGGCGGGCGCGGCCCCGGCTCCTGCGGCCAAACCTGCCCCCGAGGCC
>NZ_BAIN01000112.1 GCF_000613285.1 Acetobacter papayae JCM 25143
CGGAGCCGGGCGGCGCGGCTGGCGCGGCTGGGCGTTATGCCCGGTTACGGGTTTGGCCGGTGCCGTATGCTGGGTTTTTTCCTCCGCGCGCAAAAGCCCGTCATTGGACTGCGGCAGCGGGGGGATGAAGGCTGCTCGGTATTGCTGTGCTGGGGGCCTTCCTCAGCTTCCGCCGGAGGGGGAGGGGTGTTACTGCTTTGCGCGGGGGTATGGGCGGCATCGCCCCCCGCGGCCTCGGGCGAGGCAGGGCCGACCATGCCGGAAGAGGCAGGCGCCTGATCGAACAGCATTTCTACAGGTTGGGCGGGGGGAGATGCCGGGGAGCCGGTCATGCTGGCTGCGGCCTTGTAGCAGATGGCCAGCAGCAGCAGGGCATGCGCCCCCAGCGAGGTTGCAAGCACAGGCCCCAGTGTTGGTTCCGCGTAGCGTTCCTTGCGGATCAGCGGGGTAGAAGTTCCCCGCACCACCCAGCCCGGTACGCGCATGACAGGCAGGAGCGGGAGCAGCCGCGCCCGCTGGTCATGCGGGGGGTCATGCTCCATGGCTGATGTGCCCGAAGGGGGTGGGGCGGCGTCAGTCCGTGCGGATGACGGCACGAGACGGGGCTCCTTCCGCGCGGATGCGGAAGCGGGGCGATGCGTATCAGAAACCATGAACCGCCGGTTTTCTCCCGTTATCCCGCAGGGGATGTCTGTGCGGCGCACCTGCCCGCGCCCGGTATTGTGCCACCGCTGCCAGCCCTGTGCCACAGGGAAGTTGCGGGGGGCAAGGGGCGGGCAGGTCTTGGGGGTTAAGCGTTACCAGATCTTGACGCGCTGTTCGGGTGGCAGGTAGAGCGCCGCTCCCGGCTGCACTTTCCAGGCTTCGTACCAGAAGTCGATATTATGCATGGGAATGTTCACGCGCGCCTGCGGGGGAGAGTGCGGGTCAGTCACGATCAGGCGGCGCACGGTATCGTCGCGCAGTTTTTCACGCCAGACCTGCGCCCAGCCAAGGAACACCCGCTGGTCTCCGCTCAGCCCGTCAATGACCGGGGCTTCTTTCCCACCGAGCGAGGCGTGATAGGCGTCCAGAGCAAGGGTCAGCCCGCCCAGATCGGCGATATTCTCGCCCATGGTCAGCTTGCCGTTCACATGCAGGCCGGGCAGCACCTCAAAGGCATCGTACTGCGCGCCCAGACGGTCGGCCAGTTTCTGGAAGCGTTCGGCGTCTTCTTTCGTCCACCAGTCCTTCAGGCGGCCATGTTCGTCAAACTGGCGGCCTTCATCATCAAAGGAGTGGGTCATTTCATGCCCGATTACCCCGCCAATAGCCCCGTAATTGACTGCCGGGTCGGCCTTGGGGTTGAAAAAGGGCGGCTGAAGAATGGCGGCGGGGAATACGACTTCCACAAAAAGCGGGTTGTTGTAGGCGTTGACGGTCTGGGGCGTCATGTCCCATTCGTTGCGGTCAACCGGGCGGTCGAGCCGTTCCAGCCAGTAGTGCCATTCATAGGCGATGGCGTTGCGGGCATTGCCGTAGACATCGCCCTTGCGCACCACAAGGCTGCGGTAGTCGCGCCATGTGTTGGGGTAGCCGACCTGAATTTCAAAGTTTTCAAGCTTGCGCAGGGCGGCTTCCTTCGTGGGGCCACTCATCCATGTGTTGTTGCGCAGGCGGATGCGGAACGCGTCCTTGAGGTCGCCTGTCAGCTTCTGCATGGCGGCGCGGCTTTCGGGGGGGAAGTAGCGCTGCACATAAACTTTGCCCAGCGCCATGCCCATGGCGGAGCTGGTGGCGGTGACACCCCGCTTCCAGCGTGGTGGTAGTTCGGGCTGGCCGGTGAGGGAGCGGGTAAATGCAAAACGTGCCTGCTCGAATGCTTCCGGCAGAGAAGCCGTGGCGGAATCGACAAGGTGGAACGCCATCCACGCCTGTAGCGTCTCAGGGCTGGTTGCAGACAGCACGCGGGCCTCGCCGGTAATGGCGGAGGGTTCGCCTACGATAAGGGGGCGGCTGGCAATGTTCTGCTGCGGAATATCAGCGCTCTGGAGCCACAGGGCCCATTCAAAGCCGGGGGCCTGACTTTCCAGCTCGGACAGTGTCATGGGGTTGTAGGTTTTCTGCGGGTCACGCAGGTCGGCCCGTGCCCAATGCGTTTCGGCCAGCCGGGTTTCCAGCGTGATGATGGCCGCAGCAGCACTGGCGGGGGTGGACCAGCCCGCGAGGGTCAGGGCTTTTTCGATATAGGTCTGATAGTCCTTCTTCTTCGCGGCGAATTCGGGCTTCAGATAATAATCGCGGTCGGGCAGGCCCAGCCCGCTCTGGTCGAGATTGAGCGCGTAGCGCGTGGGGTCTTTGGCATCCGGGTTGATACCCAGTGAGAACGGCGAGAACTGGAACCCTTTGGACGATGTGCCCGCCAGACGCGCGAAGTCCTTCATGTCATGGATGGCGCGTACGGCATCCAGATCAGCCTGAAGAGGGTGCGTGCCCTGCGCTTCAATGGCGGCGGTGTCCATGAAGGAGGCGTAGAAAGTGCCCAGTTTTTCTTCCGTGGTGCGCGGTGTCTGCACAGGGTGGGCGGATAGGTCGTCAAGAATACTGCGAACGCGCGCGCGGGAGAGCTCGGCCAGAGCATTGAACGGGCCATAACTCGTCATGTCCGCGGGAATATGCAGGTGGTCCAGATAGGTGCCGTTGGCATAGCGGAAAAAATTGTTGCCCGGCTGCACGGCCAGATCACGCCCGGCAAGGTCAACGCCCCATGGGCCAAACGGGTTTTCGGTTGCCGCAATCGAGGTGGCAGCGGATGCAGACGGGGCTTTGGCGGCTGGAGCCCGGCTGGGTGCGGGCTGGGAACTGGATGATGCCGCAGGGGTGTTCCCCGACTGGGCATGCGCGGGGAGCTTGCGGCACTCGCCAGAAGGGAGACAAGCAGGGCGTGGCGGAAACAGGAACGGGCTGAACGGATAGGCACTGATTATCTCCAGAAATATGGAAGGCCGCCCGGTCACATTACTGAGCTTGTCAGTGCCTGCCTACCCTGCCGGATGAAGACTGGCGTTTAAAAGAAACGTCATTCATGCTGTCTGGTGATCGGGCAGGCATGCACGGTCTGGTGGTGAAAAGGCGGAGCAGGATTATGACATGTCTGGTGGTGAGGGCAGGTGGCAGCCGGGTTTTTCCACACTGGAAGGCGCTTTTTGCCGAGCTCATGCCGGAGCTGGAGGTCAGAGAGTGGGACGACCCCACGCTGGACCCCGCGCATATTGACTATGCACTGGTCTGGCAGCCCGAGCCGGGGCGGTTGGCGGCCATGCCCAACCTGCGCGCTATTCTGAGTGTGGCTGCCGGGGTGGAGCATGTCGTGTGCGACCCCTCATGGTCACGCAGTATTCCGCTGATCCGTATGGGAGAGGAGCAGACACGCGGCCAGATGGCCGATTACGTGCTGTGGGCCGTGCTATCGCTCCTGCGTGATGCACCGCGCTGGCAAGCGGGGCAGGCGGCCGGGCAGTGGGTGCGCCGCGAGCGAGCGCCTCTGCTTTCGTCGGATATGCAGGTGGGCGTTATGGGGCTGGGCAGTCTGGGCGAAGTTGTCGCCCGCAGGCTGGCGGCCGCAGGGTTTGGCGTGCTGGGCTGGAGCCGTAGCGAGCACAGGATTGACGATGTGCGCTGCTTCTGGGGTGAAAGCCAGCGCGCAGCGTTCGTGGCGGAATGTCATGTACTGGTCTGCCTGTTGCCCGAAACAGAGCAGACACGCGGGCTGATTACTTATGAACTGCTCGGGCAGCTACGCCAGCCTTCTGGGCTGGTCAATGTGGCGCGTGGCCCGATCGTGGTGGAAGCCGACCTGCTGCGCGCGCTGGAAGATGGCGTGCTGCATGGTGCGGTGCTGGATGTGTTCGACCATGAACCCCTTCCGCCTGAGTCCCCCCTGTGGCACGCGCCACGGGTTATGATTACGCCCCATATCGCCTCGGAAGCCTCGCGCCCTGTGCGTGCCAGACAGGTGGTGCAGACTATCCGCGCTCTTGAGCGCGGCGAGCTGGTGCCCCTGCGTTATGACCCCGCGCGGGGCTACTGAACATGTGGGGCAACCCGGAGCGGGGCGGTTGAGCATGCGCGATGGCGTAACCCGTGTGCAGGTCGGTGCGCATGAACTGTGTGTCAAACTCTCCGGCATGGCGCATCAGGGGGCCGGGTACCCGCACAGGCCGCTGCTGCTGGTGCATGGTTTTGGCGGCAGTCTTGCAAGCTGGCAGCTTGTCAGCCCCATGTTGGCGCGTAGTCGGCCCGTTATTGCGTTTGACCTGCCGGGGCATGGGGACTCCTCCAAAAATGTGGGGGAAGGCACGTTGGAGGCTTTTGCCCGTGTCACAGCCGGGCTGCTCGACGCGCTGGCTATTCCCTGTGCGCATGTTGTGGGCCATTCGCTGGGAGGGGGCGTGGCTTTAAGCCTGCTGGCGCAAAAGCCTCAAAAGCTGTGCGCACTCTCCCTGCTGGCTCCTGCCGGGTTAAGCCGCAGCATCAATATGGCGTTTATCGAGGGTTTTTTGCAGGCCACTACGCCGGAAGCCTTGCAGGCGGCCATGTATATGGCGGTGTATGGCAAGGCTTTGGTGGGGCGGCAGGCGGCGCAGGCTTTGCTGGCGGGGCTGGATCGTCCCGGTGCGCGGGAGGCTTTGCAGCAGGTGGCGCAGGCCTGTTTTGGGGGCGGTGTGCAGGCGGCAGACCTGCGCGCGGCATTGCATGTAAGCCGGTTGCC
>NZ_BAIN01000111.1 GCF_000613285.1 Acetobacter papayae JCM 25143
TGCATCTTCAACATCGACACCCAGATATCGGACCGTGCTGTCCAGCTTGGCATGACCCAGCAGGATTTGTACTGCACGCAGATTACCGGTGCGCTTATAGATCATCGCGACTTTTGTCCGGCGCATCGAATGCGTGCCGTATTCGCCCGGTATGAGACCAACCGCCTCCACCCACTCGTCCAGCAGGCGGGCATATTGCCGGGTGCCCAGATTCCTTTGCACTCAGGCGACTGGGAAAGACAAAGTCCTGGAGTGAGCCACCACGATGCTCCAGCCAGGTGCGGACGCTCTCACGCGTCGTCTCCGTGATTTCGAATTGCACCGGACGCCTGGTTTTTTGTTGCACAATCATCGCACGGCTACGGATCTGACCGCTGGTAACGACATCTCCGATGTGTAGTGTCACGAGATCGCAACCTCGAAGCTTGCTGTCGAGGGCAAGATCGAACAGTGCACGATCACGGATCCTGCCTCATGGGCCAGCCAGAAGCGGTTGCCCAGACGTGTTTTTCTTTCAGCGCCCGTTTGGCCCCGACCATTTTGCCAGCATTCCACGGCGTTTGCGTTTGCGTTTTCAGTGTTGGTGATGGGAAGCGTATGTCTTGTTCCATGACACGTTCTCCAGAACGGCTGCTTGTATGCAGCCGAGCGGAGAATGCGCTCATGTGAAAGGAAACAACATCATTTCACGGCAAATCACGGACTGTCCGCTTTAGGAAAATCTGACTGCCGGACCCTACGTCCGGGATGTAGGCGATTTCCGCCGGTCCGTTTCAAATTCATTTAGCAGACCGACGGTTTAAAGCGGAAAGGAATGGTTGGTATCGGGTCGGATAGAGATCTGACCTGATATTGTCGTAGGGGCAGGATGATAGAAAGCCTGCTTCAGGCACGGATGGAAAAACGATCCCATGCGGTGACTTCACGGGTCAGCGGGGAGACCTCATGAAGGTAGATTTCGGTCTTCAGGAAATGTAGTTCCTCTTCCTTTTGCACCTGTGGCACTTCTATAAGCCATGCTTTGGGGCGTCCATCTGTCCCATCGTTCCATCGATAGCCACGGGCCTTGAGTTTATCTTTGAGGTCAAAGGGTGCATTCTCTGCCCAGATCTGCCAGCGGGGTTGCCGTGCTTCCTGAAGTAAGGCGGAGAGGGCCGGGGTCTGTGTTTTGGGCAGGCAAGTGCTGAGCAGGGTGACGCCGGCCAGACAATCATCGGCGGCTCTGTGTCCGTTAAAAAACCACCCGGCCTGCATGACCAGATAGCCAAGGCTGCGCCCGTCAAAGCCTTCAGCCTGCCAGGTACATCCTCCATGGAACAGGCCCAGGGCCGTGTCGAAAATCCCTCCCAGAAACGTTCGGCAAACGGCCTGTCAAAGCGGGCGTTATGGGCCACGATGAGGGCGGCCGGTGCGACGAACCGGGCGATCTCTTCAGGGGTTATGGTTTTACCTGCAACCATCTCCTGTGTGATGCCGGTGAGGGCGGTAATCTCTGGAGGAATGGGTTGAGACGGCTCTCTCAGACGACTGAAGACCGGTAAGGTGCCGAGGATGCGCCCGTCCAGAGTATAGACGAAGGGCACCAACCCGAATTCAATGATCTCATCACGGATGGGGTCGAGGCCGGTGGTTTCCAGATCCAGAAAGATGCCTACGCGGGTCTGATCGCGGGGCATCTGTGTCTCAAGCGGAAGGGGTGCGATACGGCGTAAAACCCGGTAAGCGCCAGTGGCTTGAAGAGTGCGCGCCTGATCTTCCAGCGGGCCGTGTTTCACTGAAGCTCTCCATTGAAGCCCGTCATGATAAACAGCAGGCGATCCGCTACAGGTCGTGACAGCATCACAAGGAGAGAGTCTCATGCGGAAAGCCGGTTTTATGTTTATGACAGCTCTCGGCCTTTTAGGGCCGGTTTGTGGCTTTGCCCAGTCATCGGGAGACTGGCTGCCCCAGTCGGGTATGAAATCACCCTATAGTCCTCTGGCTGTTCCCACGACACTGAAACCACTTCCTGTGTCTTTGACCGAGTTATTGAACAAGGGCTTCTCGGTCATCAGTACAACGGAGCATGCGGGGGCGGGCATTCTTCTGACATTGGTTGAGCGGAAGCAGACTGTGTTGTGTGTGTTAGCAGCGCCTACCCCACAGACAGATCAGAATGTACCGACCTCACGGTGCTGGGCCTTGAATTAATTCACTGATTTTACACCATAAACTCTCTGCAAAGAACTGCCCGGCCGGGCAATGTCGTGTCTGTTTGCAGGACGTGTGAGGACTATCTCAGGCGACCATTGGTCGCATGCGGAAGGTGGTTGTGCGGCAATTGGTCTCGCTCGGAGAGGGCTGGCCGTGCGACCATCGGTCGCTGTGATGCGACCATTGGTCGCATTCGGAGGGTGGCTGTGCGGCAATTGGTCTCGCTCGGGGAGGGCTGGCCATGCGACCATCGGTCGCTGTGATGCGACCATTGGTCGCATGGTGCCGATCCCTTTTGTCCCTCATTCAGGGTCATGAAACCGCGTCAGGCATCTTAGGAATTCACCAGTTTGCGATGTCGTCGGGATAGGTAATGGCCTCCACAACCCGCTTGAGGTTCTGCAGATCAATAGCTGACGTGTATTGGGTTGTGCCCTGACTTTTGTGGGTGGCTTCATGACCCAGCAGATCATCAATCCAGAGTTCCCGGATGTGACTGTCCTGATTTCTGAGCACTGTCGAAACCAGATGGCGGAAGGAGTGAAAGGTGACGTCCGCTGGCAGGTTCAGACGCCGTTTATGTTTGGAAAAGACCATTTCGAAGTTGGCGCCTCGAACTCCAGCACTGGAGATGGGCAGTTCGCTGAAGAAATAGGGGCCGGAATTTCTGAATTCCTCAAAGATCCCTTTTTCCAGCAATGTGCTGTGGATGGGAACGATACGGGTGCCGGCTGTTGTCTTGGGAGACCATTCCCGGGTTTTGCCGTCGATCTCGACTGTATGGGGCCGGATATGGAAACAGTGAATACCGTTACGGATTTCGATATCCTCATTTCTCAGATTGCAGATCTCACCCAGACGCATGCCGGTATAGAGGCAATGCGCACAATGCCCGGATAGGTGCGTTCGGGGAAAACCCGGCCCAGCCATTTCGAGTTCAGGAGTGTTCTCAGTTCCTCTTCCGACCAGGCCCGGCGGTTGGTTTTCTGCGTCAGATCGAAAGACCAGTTGGCCCATGGATTTTTGGGGGCGTGGTCACGCCGGACCAGTTCACTACAGATCGCGGACATGCGCGAGAAGTGGTTCTTGACGGTTTTGCCCGATACGGTTTCTACCTCGTGTTCTTCGGCCTCTCGGACCGCGTCCCGAAGGGGAAGAGTGGTCTTGCCTTTGCCATGTGTTGCAGGGAGGCCAGACAGCAGGTCGTAAAACTCTCCCACGACCTCCCCGGTCACCTGATGAACTGGCATATCCCCGAAGGCTTCGGTGAAGAGGGCTACGGTCTTGCCCGTTCCTTTGATGGTCCCGGCACTTTTGGAGGAAACCGAGAAGACAAATTTCTCAGCCGCCGCTGATAGTTTCATGTTGCGTGGCTGTTTGGGGGAGGGTGTTTGTTCTTCCGGGTTCTCTGAACCTCTATGCAGACTGGTCTGGATCAGGGTGCTGAGGGTGGTGATCTGGTTCTACAGCCCCTGTTTTTCAGCGACGTTCCAGACATCCCGTCTGTCGAGCGTGTGCTTCAGTTGCCCCAGTGCCTGAAGAAGGCTGTCCATGTGGGGCTGGACCTTGTTGAGGAAGGTCGACTGCCGTGAGACCAGATCGGCTTTTTCAATGAGATGCTGGGCCCGTTCGGCTTCCAGCACTTTTTTTGCACTCTCCTCCTGAGCTTTCAGAGCGATTTCGTAGTTTTCAATCAATTCGCTGTAGAGGACGAGAAGGTCTTCTCTGGAGGGGTTTTGCATCTTGCCTGCTCTGAAAAGCTGTCCCGTCCTGGCATACAGGGCGGCTGCACGTTCACGGGCGACCAGTTTATCAGAGGTATGAAGGACGAGGGAAATCTCGGTCTTGCCCAGCAGGGGGCGGAGCATTGCCGGGACGATGCGGCGGAAGTGATAACGGGGCTGTCCGGTGCGGCGGGACGGGATGGCGCGGAGCATGAAGTTTTCCCATTATGGGAAAATTTCCTCTCGGACAAAATACCTCTGTTTTTCAACAGCTTGTGGTGCGAACTGCGGGACTCGAACCCGAGCCTGCCCGCAGTGACACGTTTCCAACTCCTTGAAACAGCACAAAGAATGTGACGTTCTGTCTTCTGGTTGATCTACTTCCTTGTATCGTTGGTTAAACATTCTGGGAAGAGAGAAGCGCGAAAAAGTTGGTAAATAGGCAGTCAGCTTTCGCCTCATCGTAGTCGTTCAGTTTGATTTCCCTGCGCTCCTAAACCTGCCATTAGAGAATTATCCAGCTTTTGGCCCGAACGGGACCATCGACAGACGGTCCGTTTTGAGGAAAGACTATGGCTGTAAATCGACTGCAAGCCGCAGGTGGAACTCGACGAGGACCTACGTGATACGAGCGTCAACCGATCGTTTCAGCTTTGTACAAGCGCATTACAGGCCTCGACTCCATGGGTATTGCTGCGCACGATGTGTGTTGTGGGTAGAGATATTGAGATGATAAATAACCTGTCCGTCGCGACATCAGCCAATTTCTATTCGATACGAAAGAATTTGTCAGACAAGACCGTGCAAGATTTGTTTGTTACGCTGCGCGCTAGTCACGGCGTTACGGCGAACAACGAGTTCAAGCATACGCGCGAGCAACTTGATGGCGCGCGCTGGTCTGCGGTGTGCTTCAGATATGAGAGCCCACCCTCGTTTCTTAAGGATACGACGAAAATCAGGGAGAGCCTTTGCGGATTTATCCTGCTACG
>NZ_BAIN01000110.1 GCF_000613285.1 Acetobacter papayae JCM 25143
GCTGGTTATGCTGGTGCTGGGGGCGTTGTGCGCGCATCGTCTGCTGCCGCGCCGTGCGCGTAGCCTGTCCGGTGGAGAAAAGACGCAATGAGGTTTGAGGACTTCACGGTTTTTCTGGCGGCTCTGGCGTTTGTCTGGCCTTTTCTGGGCGCTGTGGGGGTGTGTCTGGCCCCGACCGAGCGCAGCCGGGATGTCGCGCTGTGGATGGCGGGCCTGGGTTGTGCCCTTGCTGTGGCGGTTTTTGTTTTTCCGGCAACGGGAGGTGTCTCGGCTGATTGGGAGGATGACCCCGTGCAGCGCGCAGGGCGTGTCATGCTGGCTCTGGGCCTGTGGGTGACAGTGCTGGAACATGGCATATTCCGTGAAAGGCTGCTGCGGAGTGTGCCGCATGTATCTACAGCTCTTGCAGGTTTGGGTTGTGTGGCCTCTCAGGCCGCGATTGGTCTTGGTATCCTGTTTCTGGCGCTGGCATGGGGGGTGTTCGTGTTCATGCGCCCAGCGGGGCAGGCACTGGCGGGCTGGCAGATCGGACGCACGGCGGCTGTGGGCCTGTTTCTGGCCCTTGCTGGGCTCACGCTCCCTCCCCATGGGCTGACAGCCGGGCTGGTGCTGGCTTGCGGCTGGTGGTCATGACCGGGCTGCCTCCGTTTTGCACGCCCGCGCGTGAGGGGCATGGGGCGCTGTTACTGGTGCCTTTTTGTGGAGCAGCTTTGTTATTGGCCATGCGGCTGCGGGGCTATGGCGGCAGCGGGTTTGAAATGGCGCTGGTCGCGGCCGGGCTTGTTTCTGTATGGACGACCGCCTGCCTGCCCGGCACCGCCCGCACGGCGGAAAACAGGGCCAGTGCTTTTCGTGGTTTCCCCATAGCTCTTGCCCTGATGGCGGTTGGCGTGGGCGCGGATGTGGCAGCACTGCTGCTGTTATGCGGATGGTGCCTTGCGGGGGGCAGCCGGGCAGGGCAGGGTTGGGCGGCGCGGGCACTGGCCTGCTTTCCCCCCGGTGCCCTTTTGTCGGGTGCCTGCTCATGTTGTCGGTTCTGGTAGACTGGTCGTGGGCGCTGGCCTTGCTGGCGGTGGCGGGTGTGTTGCTGGGTATTGCCCGTGCATGGCCCGATGCCTCGGCCCGCACGGTGTTTGGAACAGGAGAGCAGGCCATGGGCTTTCGCGATGTCTGGCCCGATGACCGGGCGGGGCGTCTGGCCTTTGTGGCGCTGGCTGGTATGGGCTTTCTGGTGCCGCTGGCCATGATGCTCGGTGCATTCTGATGGGAGCACCTGATCTCATCCGGGCGGGAGAGCCCACAGCAACCCCATGGCGCTTCCGGCTGGATGAACTGGCATGGCGTGATCTGGTCGAAGCCCTGCGCACCGACCCGTTGCCTTTTTGTGGCCTGTGGTGCGATGGCGCAGATGTGCATGCCCTGTTTATCGTGCGGGGTGAACCGCTCGCGGTAACGCTGGCGCTTGAGGATGGACGCTACCCGGCTCTCTCCCCCGCGCGGGAGGTTTCCTCCCTGTATGAGCGTGCGGCTTATGATTTATACGGGGCCGAGGCTATGTGGGCGCGTGATGTCCGGCCCCTGCTGGACCATGAGGTCTGGCCCTGTTCCAGCCCATTGGCCCAACCTCCGGGTGTCAGCGAGGTCCGCTCCGGTCTGGTGTCTTTTCAGCCTTCGGAACGCTTTGCCGGGGCGGCAGGCTTGGTCGATGGCTGGGGGCCTGCCACGGGGGGCGTATCACCGCCGCTTTATGTGGCGTTTGCCCAGTCCGGAGGCTGGTCGGTCAGGCGGAAAGCCAGAGTGGCTATGCGCATCGGGGGCTGGCCTTGCGCTGGCGAGGGTGCCGGGTGGAAGAGGGATGCCGCCTGAGCGGACGCGTTGTGGCCGGGCAGTCAGTGGCGCATCAGAGCGCTTTTTGCATGGCGGTGGAAAATGCCTGCGGGCAGGGCGTGGAGGAGCAGGCCGGTCTGGGACGTGTCGCCTTGCTGGAAATGGAGCGCGTGCTCCATCATCTCTACACGCTGGCAGATCTGGCGGAGCGGGCTCAGGCCCCGCTGGTGGCCGCACACTGCATGATGCTGCGTGAAGCCATGCTGGAACAGATAGCCCCCGTTACGGGCTCACGCCTATTGATGGATTGCTGCCGGCCCGGTGGTGTGCGGCTGGCCGAGGCCGAGCCACTGGGCGGCGTGTGTGACAGCCTTGCCAAGCTGGGGCAGGCCGGTCAGGAAGCCCTGCTGGAATTATGGGAGAGCTTTCCCGGTCTTTCTGCCCGGCTGACAGGGCTGGGCGTCACACGGGCCGAGGATTTGGCGCGAGTGGGGCTTGAAGGGCCGGTGGCGCGGGCCGCCGGGCAGGATTGCGATACCCGCCGCGTGCTGGGCCTGTATGACGGCCTGTGGCGCTATACCGCAGGCCGCCAGAGCGGGAGTGCAGCCGACCGCGCCCTGCTGTTACTTGATGAAGTGGCCGAAAGCCTGACCCTGCTTGGTAGAATTGCACCGCGTCTGGGCGATGCTGCTCCAGGCCGGGAGGCTCTTACCCTGCCGGATGCCGAAGGCATGGCCATGGTGGAGGGGCCATGGGGCCGTGTAGCCTACTGGGTGCAGTTGCATCAGGGGCGTCTTGCGCAGGTATTCTGCCATAACCCAGCGGCTGCGGCCCTGCTTGTGTTTGAAGAAACCGTGAAAGGTCAGCCGGTTGAGGATATGCCCCTTGTGGCCAGTTCACTCGGTGTCAGTGCGGCGGCGCTGGATGGCTGAGCCTATGTGGTATGGGGCCTGTCTGGCAGGTCTGGTAGATGGGGCAGGAACAGGAGCCACGGCATGGGGTTGATCCGGGCTGTACTGAGTGTGGCCTTTCGCCAGAACATGATGGCCACAAAGCCAGCGGGACATGGCGGCCCGCTGATGCTGTTTCATATCGAAACCGGCGGCTGTGGCGGCTGCGGTATGGAACTGCGCGCCCTTGCCAGCGCCCCGTATGATCTGGGGGGAGCGGGTTTCGGGCTGGCGTCTACCCCTGCGGGAGCCGACCTTCTGCTTGTGAGTGGCCCGCTTACACGCATGATGGCACCTGTGCTTCAGGCCGCGTGGGAGGCCATGCCAGAACCCAAAGGGATTATCTGCATGGGAGACTGTGCGCTGGATGGCGGGATGTTTGGCGAGAACTACGCCACGCTAGGTGGGCTCGAACGCCGTGTTACGATTGATCTGCGCCTGCCCGGTTGCCCGCCCACCCCGGCGGATGTTCTGGCGGGGCTGGTTTCCCTTCTGGGTAGCAGTGTGGCAGAGGCTACGCCCCCGGTCTGAAACTGGGGGCTGGCCGGTTGTTTTCAGGAAACCGGGTAATCGGGTTCTTCCTCCCGCAGGGATTCAGCCGCCCGTTTGAGCTTTTGAAAACTGCGGCGGCTCATGGGTAGCAGAACCATGTAAATGATACCAGCGGCGGCCAGAGCCCCCCACGGATCGGCAATCAGCACCACAACGTAAATGCCGGTGCCTAGCATCAATGGCAGTACGTACTGCACCGGCACCTTGAAGTTCTTGAAAGACCAGACCGGCAGGGTGGAAACCAGCAGGAAGGCCGTGCCCGTCAGTGTCAGGCTAGGCAGCCACGGTGTGCGGGTCAGCTCATACAGCCAGTCCATGTTCAGCTTCTGTGCCTCAAGGCCCAGAAATAGCGGAAACAGCGCAAGCCCGGCCCCGGCGGGTGCAGGCACGCCGGTAAAGAAGTTGCTGGCGTATTTGGGGGTATTTTCTTCGCCGTCCAGATTGGCGTTGAATCGCGCCAGACGCAGAGCCATGCACACCGTAAACAGCATGCAGGGCAGGAAAGCGTAGCGGTTTCCATCCCTCAGCGCCCAGAAATACAGCAGGAAGGAGGGTGCCACGCCAAAGCAGACAAAGTCTGACAGGCTATCAAACTCCGCCCCAAACCGCGTGGACCCACGCAGCATGCGTGCAATGCGGCCATCCAGCCCATCAATAAAAGCGGAAATCAGCAGTGCCGCCGCCGCCGCCTGAAAACGGCCATCCACGGCAAAGCGCATGCCGTTCAGTCCGGCACACAGCCCCAGCATGGTCAGAATATTGGGGATAAGCCGGTTGAAGGATGGCCCCCTTGTTTCCCTGCGCTTACGCCGTTTGCGCCGCTGTTCAGGGCGCGGTGTGGCAGGGGGCTGGCCGGTAAGGGCCGGCACGGGTTCGGGGCGGGGGGGCTGAGTCGTCATGCGTGAGATCAGAGACGCGCCATGACCGTTTCACCGCCGACCATGGTCTGGCCCACGGCTACCAGCGGCTCGACACCCGGCGGCAGATACAGGTCGGTACGCGAGCCAAAGCGGATCAGCCCGAAGCGTTCACCGGCTTCCAGCTTTTCGCCTTCCTTTACGGAGCAGACAATCCGGCGGGCCACCAGCCCGGCAATCTGCACCACAGCCAGCATGCGGCCATCGGGCAGTGTCAGGCTCAGGGCGTTGCGTTCATTCTGTTCGGATGCCTTGTCCAGACTGGCGTTCAGGAACAGGCCGGGGTGATAGGCAATCCGGGTGACAGTGCCAGCCGCCGGGATACGGTTGACGTGCACATCCAGCACGGACAGGAAGGTGGCAATCCGCCAGACCGGGGTGGTGCCCATGTCCAGTTCCTTGGGAGGGGCCACTTTTTCAACCGAGACGATATGCCCGTCCGCCGGAGCCAGCGCCACATCGCTACGCGAGGGGGTTACGCGCTCAGGGTCGCGGAAGAAATACAGGCAGAAGCCGAAAAAGCCGAGCCCGGCATGGCCTGCGCGGCGCAGCATCGGGCAGCGCAGGCGTGCGCCTGCCAGATAGGCCAGTGTCGTTGCCACGCCAGAAGCCAGCAGGAAAGGCCGGGCTTCGGGGTGCGGGCGGGATACGACAAGTTTGAGAGATGATAACAGGGACATAACGCTCTCCTTACCTGATCACACGGATCAGGCCAGTTCCTTCAGGGCTTCGCGCACGGCGGCAAAGGC
>NZ_BAIN01000109.1 GCF_000613285.1 Acetobacter papayae JCM 25143
CAGCGCCTGCCCCCCAGACTGTTTTCCACCCCCAGCACGGCAGGGGGCAGGGGATCGGGCGTGAGCGTGGTGTCAGACATGGCAGCTTACTGCGCAGGCCAGACTTTGGTGCTGAGGTTATGATGCGCTTCGATAAAGCGCGACGTGCCCGAGCTGGAGCGCATGACCAGCGAGTGCGTGACAACCTGATGCGGGTAGAAGCGCACACCCCGCAGCAGGGCGCCAGTGGTAACACCCGTGGCGGAGAACAGCACGGGGCCTGCCGCCATGTCATGCAGGCCCAGCTTGCGGGCCGGGTCTTTGCCGGGGTTCATTTTGGCGGCGCGGGCGCGCTGCTCGTCATCTTCGAACATTAGGCGGCCCTGCATCTGGCCATTGGCGCAGCGCACGGCGGCGGCGGTCAGCACCCCTTCGGGTGCGCCACCAGAGCCTACGTAAATATCCACGCCGCTTTCTTCCAGACAGGTGGCGATACCACCCGCCACATCGCCATCGGTCAGCAGGCGCACGCGGGCACCGGCTTCACGCGCATGGGCGATCATGTCGGCATGGCGCTCGCGCTCCAGTGTGCACAGAACCAGATCCTGCACATCGCGGTCCTTGGCGCGGGCGAGGTTCTTGAGGTTGGTTTCGATGCTGGCATCAAGGTCCACAACACCTTCGGGCAGGCCCGCGCCAACAACGATCTTATCCATGTAAATATCGGGCGCGTGCAGGAAGTTACCGCGCTCGGCCAGAGCCACAACGGTAATGGCGTTGGGCATGTCCTTGGCGCACAGATTGGTACCTTCGAGCGGGTCTACGGCAATATCCATGGCCGGGCCACCGGCCCCCACCTGCTCACCGATATAGAGCATGGGGGCTTCGTCCATTTCCCCTTCGCCAATCACGACCGTGCCGTTAATGGCCACCGTATCGAAGGCGGCGCGCATGGCTTCTACCGCCGCACCATCGGCGTCGTTCTTGCGGCCGCGTCCCGTCCAGCGTGATGAGGCCAGGGCCGCAGCCTCGGTCACACGCACCAGTTCAAGGGCGAGGTTGCGGTCTGAAATAATCGGGAAAACGGCCATGGAATGCGGGCTCCTGCTGTGGTGCGGCAAACGTGGCCCGGCTGGGTTTGGGGGCTGCCGGGCGTTCAGGGTGCCCCGGCCTGAGCCGGGGCAGAGTTGGGCCTGTTGGCCCGGTGCGGGTCAGGCGGCTTCGATACGGATCATCACGGGGGTATCGGTTACGGCACTGAGTGCGCCGATCCGTGTGAGTGCGTCCTGCATGGCGGCTTCCGATGTCTGGTGCGTGACCAGCACCAGCGGCACATGCGGGGCGGATTCGCTTTCCGCCGGGTGTTGCAGCATGCTGCGGAGCGATACGCCACAATCGCGCAGCACGGCGGTAATATCGGCAATCACGCCTGGACGGTCTTCTACGCGCAGACGCAGGTAAAACGCACCCTGCCCGCTGGTGATAGGCTGGGCGCGCAGCACGGTGTCTGCGCCGTTATCAGCCTGCACACCCCATACGGGCATGGTCTGCCCGCGTGCGATATCGACCAGATCCGCCGTGACAGCGCTGGCCGTGGGGCCTGCGCCCGCGCCGCGTCCCTCGATCATGATACGGCCGACAAATTCGCCCTCTGCCACCACGGCGTTGAACACACCGTTGACCTGCGCCAGCGGAGACTGCTGGGGTACAAGGCAGGGTGTCACACGGGCGTGCAGGCCCTGTTCCGTCATGCGGGCAAGGCCCAGCAGCTTGATGCTGTAGCCCAGTGCGCGGGCAAAGTTCTGGTCGGCGGCATCCACATGGCGGATGCCTTCCACATGCACGGAGCTGAAATCCACCGGGCGGCCAAAGGCCAGCCCCGCCAGAATGGTCAGCTTGTGGGCCGCGTCCAGCCCGTCGATATCGGTGGAAGGATCGGCCTCGGCATAGCCCAGTTCCTTTGCGTCTTTCAGCACGGAGGCAAAAGCCTGCCCGGTTTCGCGCATGACGGTCAGGATATAGTTGCAGGTGCCGTTCAGGATACCACCCACGCGGGTCAGCCTGTCAGCCGCCAGCCCTTCGCGCACGGTCTTGATGGCGGGAATACCCCCGGCCACCGCGGCTTCGAACAGCAGTGGCGCATTATGCGCGGTGCTGAGGCGTGCAAGGGCCGGGCCGTGCAGGGCCAGCAGGGCTTTGTTGGCCGTGACTACAGGCTTGCCCGCCTTGAGCGCGTTTTCCACCACGGCGCGGGCCGTGCCTTCAGACCCGCCGATCAGCTCCACAACCACATCCACATCAGGGTCGTTTACAAGGTCTTCTGTCCGGTCGTGCCAGTTCAGGCCGGACAGGTCCACGCCGCGATCGCGGGTGCGGTCGCGCGCGCTGACGGCAACCACTTCAAGCGGGCGTCCGGCGCGGGCGCGGATCAGGTCGGCATTGGCGCGCAGCAGCCGGATGGTGCCCGCGCCAACCGTGCCAAGTCCGGCAATGCCAAGGCGCAGGGGTGTGGTAGGGGAAGTGGATGTCACGGTGCAGCAGACTCCGGCTTTTTGGCTGAGGAAGGAAGAACAGGCGCGCTCACCCCATGGGCGGACATGAAGCCCTTGATGGAGCGCAGGGCCTGACGCAGGCGGTGGGGGTTTTCAACCAGCCCGATACGGACATGGTCATCACCATATTCACCAAAGCCGAGGCCGGGGGCCACGGCCACGCCTGCTTCTTCCAGAAGGAGTTTCGAGAAGGCGACACTGCCCATGGCCTTGAAGGCTCGGGAATGGGTGCCCATGCGAACATTGAGCCCTCGGGGGAGGGCACGTCCCAGCCTGCGGCATGTAGGCCACGGATCAGGACATCGCGCCGTTCGCGGTAGATGTTGCGCAGGTCAGCAACGCAGTCCTGCGGGCCATTGAGGGCGGTTACCGCCGCGACCTGAATGGGGGTGAACGCCCCGTAATCCAGATAGGACTTGATGCGCGTCAGGGCCGAAATCAGCCGCTCGTTACCGGCGGCAAACCCTACGCGCCAGCCTGCCATGGAGTAGGTCTTGGACAGGGAGGTAAATTCCACGGCGATATCGCGCGCGCCCGGCACCGCCAGAATGGAGGGGGGAACCTTGTCGCCAAAATAGATTTCGGCATAGGCGAGGTCGGAGAGAATCCAGATATTCTCGCGGCGGGCGAAGGCCACCAGCTCCTTGTAGAAATCCAGATCCGCCAGATACGCCGTTGGGTTGGACGGGAAGTTGACGATCAGCGCTGTGGGCTTGGGCACGGAATGGCGCACCGCGCGGTCTAGCGCGCGCAGCATGTCCTCATCCGGTGTGGCCGGGATGGAGCGCACGCTTGCCCCGGCGATGATGAAGCCGAACTGATGGATGGGGTAAGAGGGGTTGGGTACCAGAATGGTATCGCCCGGGCTGGTGATGGCCGATGCCAGATTGGCCAGACCTTCCTTGGAGCCAAGGGTGACTATCACCTCTTTTTCCGGGTTGAGCGTGACATTGAAGCGGCGCTCGTAATACCCGGCCACAGCCTTGCGCAGGCCCGGAATACCCTTGCTGACCGAATAGCGGTGAGAGCGCGGGTCGTTCACGGTCTCGATCAGCTTGGCCACGATATGCGGCGGGGTGGGGGTGTCCGGGTTGCCCATGCCGAGGTCGATAATATCCTCTCCGCGGGCTCGGGCCGCGGCTTTGGCCTGGTTAACCGAGGCAAAGACATAAGGCGGCAGGCGGCGGATGCGGTGGAACTCTTCGGTCATGGACGTGTGCTGCTCTAGAACTGGAGGGGAAATGCCCCTGAGTTGCTGCGGGACGGGTATAGTAATCCGCAAAATGGAACAGGCAACTCCCCGTAAAGGAAATCTCTGCCATGGCATGCGAATTTGGCATGGGGCTCTGACATCGGGGCGTCTGATCCCTGAAAGTGAGAGGGGCAGGTTGGCGGCCATTTAACCCGGTGCCGCGCGGGTGGCGGCAGGTATGGGCTGATGCCCCGCACTCTCAGGCAGGCTCAGGGCGTGTTGGCGATTTTTGCTCCCGTGCCAAAGGCATCACCGCGCACATGCAGGGCCGAGGCTGGCACGCCACGCTCAAGCAGCAGGCGGGCCAGACGGGTGGCGCGGAGCAGCCCCAGCCGCACGGCATCGGTCTGATCCTGCGCGCTGAGCGAGGCGGCATTGCCAAAACCACGGATGAAGAAAGGGCCATGCGGGGTCTTGCTGATCAGCTTGGTCAGTTCATCGTCCTGCCCGGCGGAGAGTTCATCCGACTGGGGCAGGAAGTGAAAGCCCGTGCCGGGTATATCGTTCAGGTCATAGGCAGGTAGGGTGGCGTCTACCGTCGGCATATCCGGCGGGGTGGGCGTGCCTGCCACAGTCGGGGGCAGGGGGCGGCGCATCGGGAATGGGCGGTATGACATCAGCAGGGAACGAGTCCACGCTGTTTTTGTCCGTTACCTCCGGCATGGCCACTTCCGGAACCGGTGTGTCGTTTTTGTTTTTGCCGGGGCGTTTGGTGCTATCCGCCGTTTTTTGGCTTTTGGCGGGCGTAGCGCTTGGCGCAGGTGGCGTTGTAGCTGCCGGTGCCGGAGGGGCCTCGGCTGCGTCCATGATGGCGCCATTAACCCCTTCGGGCAGGGTGGCGGGTTGGTTGGCCGGTTTGGCGGCAGGTTTCTGCCCGGCAACCGCGCCGGGTGCAGGCGGGGCTGCCGATGTCACTGGGGCTACTGGCGCCGCCGCTGGCGTTTCGGCGGAAGGCGGCGGGGGAATGGTGGGCAGCAGCGTGCCATTGGCCGCCATGGTGCGGTAGGTAAGATTGCGATCGCGGATCAGCCTGCTGGTGAGCAGCGCGCGTGCCTGAGGCGAGGGCAGGCTAGGGGGCGTTGTGGGGGTCAGCCCCACATGCGGGTACGCAGCATACTGCCCCGGCGGCGGCGGGCGCTGCCCCGCAACAACCCCGCCACGCAGGTGCTGCACCAGATCCATGGTGCTGTCGGTCAGGTCCCGGTGGTGGCAGCCCGTGGTCAGCAGCAGGGCCAGCAGAGCGGCCCCTGCACGCGCTGGGCCGTGGTTCAGGCCTGTGCGGGGG
>NZ_BAIN01000108.1 GCF_000613285.1 Acetobacter papayae JCM 25143
GCCGAGGGGCTGCCGCCGATCCGCCAGCGGGTCATGCTGGCGCTGGCAGGTGGCTCACTTACCGCGCCCGCCGTGCGACAGAGCAGGAAGCCGCTGACCTGGCTTCGACTGGCGGCCAGCACGAGGCGCCGGGACTGGGTGAGCGAAAGCGGTGTGCGCAGATCCGCGACCAGGGCACAGACCCCGCGCTCGTTCAGCACGTCCTCGCACAGAGCTTCCAGAGCGCCCTTGCGGGTAGTGATGCAGAGCAGGCGACCAGGATTAAGGCCAGACTGGCGGATGCCCGGGGCGGACAGGTCGGGATAGTCTTCACTCGCCCAGATCACCGGCCCGGTCGTGCGGGCCAGCACATGGGCGACAAAGGCGGCTGAACGGGAGCCATAAAGCCTGTCGCGTCCGGTGCTGAAGACTTCATGCACGCAGCCTCGCGCCAGACCACCGTCCAGATGGGCATCAAGAGCCGCAAACCCGGTTGGCAGCCTGTCAGCCGACACAGGTGGGGGGGCTTCCATCCGGCGGATTTTCTCGCGCAGAAGGGCCAGCGTATCCGTCTTGTCCTGGTGCATGGGAGGGCTCCTTTACACCCTCTGGCTACACCAGAACAAAAGAGGAACGCAAGCCTATTTCAGTCCGAGCGTGGTCCGATGTCGCTATCCGTTTAATCTTATGGGAAAACTGGAGTGGCGGGTTTTTTTGCCCCTCGCTCAAGCCGGTATCTGGAGGTAAAACTCACGATCAACGATGAGGCAACACATGAAAACGCTCACAGATTCTGACAAGGAACACCGCCTACAAGCGGTTCAGGACGCGCTGGCCAGCGCGGCCCGGGAAGGGCAGCCGATTTCACCAGAGGCAGCAGCGGATCTGGAAGCGTGCGCACGAGGCGAAATCACGGGGGATGAGGTGCGTCGTCGTATCATGGCGCGGCTACAGGCGGATCCACGCTACAAGGGCGTCACGCGATCATGACCCGCAGACCCAATGACTACCGGTCGCCGTTTTCCAGGCATCAAGAGAGACGATCTTGCGCGTGACCAGATCCTGACGGACCGGCCCTGTGTCGTTTCTGGAAAAAGCGGCCGACGGGGGAGGGTTTGCTTTTCGGTAGGCATCGAACACTTTGCCAAAGGCTTCCCATGCACCGGCAATCCAGTGTCCGCTTTCCCATGCCTGATGCAGAGCCACGGCTGCGGCTTCCCGTCTGGCACGGAAAACGGGATCGCTCAGCCTCTGCTCGACAGTCGTGTTCTGGGTAATCTGCTCGATCTGGAAGCGCTCATCTTCTGCCTGCGCCACCAGTTCCAGAAAGGCATCGACTGTTTCTTGCAAGCAGAGGCGCGCGTGCTCCTGTAGCGCGTCGAAATCAGAGAACATCGAAAAATCGGTGCCTTTGACTTGGGCCCGGACAGCACGGGATCCCTCGCGCCTGATGGCCTCAGCCTTGCGAGATAAGCGCCGGCCAGCCGCACGGAGTGTCACTGCGACCGTTTCGGTATCTGGCGTGAGCTGAAGAACCGTCTCAATCGTCCGCTCCGCCAGCTTTTCGCGTCCAAGGCGGCGCAGTGTGGTGACCAGATGATCTTCACGATTGTTACTCTTGGTGTGCTCACTCATGAGTATGACCTGCTACATATCGCCTATTCCAATCCTCGATAAGCTTGTCGAGTTGGTTGAAGCTCACAGCAGGAGAGCAAAAAAATCCCTGGAAGCGCCTAACCCCCATACCTTTTAGTTCATAAAACGCATTAATGGTTTCCACCCCTTCAGCGTAACAATAGATTTGCATCCTTTTACAATAATATATGATGGCTTCTATTAATGCTTGTGTTTTTAAATTAGACGAAAAGTTAACCAACATACCTTTGTCAATTTTGATTCCGTAAAGATCTATATCGATCACAGGAAGCAGAGTACTATGCTCAGAAAAGAAGTCATCAAGAGAAAATTTGTAACCATAATTTATAAGTCTTTTTATTTTTTCAACAATATTCTTGTTCACTTTCATGCGCTCCGAAATCTCTAAAATTATATTTTTTGGAACCCGAGGAGTTTTCTTTGAAATTTCTTTCAACTGATCCAAAAAAAACTTTGTTATTTATATCTACTTGAGAAATATTAATAGAGACACTATACCTTCCATCGTATTTCTTTATGAATTTTTCTGCAGATTCAAGACACAGTGCGGTCACTTTTTTATGGAGAGTATTCTCAGTCAAAAGAGGCTTAAAATGATCTGGTGAGAATATCTTGCCGCATCTGCATTTCACTCTCATGAGTTGCTCAAAGCATACAATATTTAAATATTCATCAAGAATCGGTTGATAGTAAATTTCAACAAGGTTCTTTTGGAATAATTGGTTGTATTCCTGCTCTATGCACTGATTGCATGGAAAAACTATCATTGGGGTGTCTTTTGTTAATTCAATTAGGAGGTGACATCTGTTTACGGATACGAGTTATGATCAATTCCGTGTGGTGAAGTATGTTAAATTCCACGGAACTCTCCTCTGTCATTCCCATATGATCCGAAGTGTATGGATTATATTACGATAATAATTCATAAACAATATGCGTTATTATCAATTAAATCTCTAAATATAGACTGTATTCTCATTTTTAATGAAAATACAGTCTCCGCTTCCACATATTTAAATGAATGTTTAATTCATGAGGTAAGTTATCTTACCAACGCAAGGCGTGGTGGCAAGCCTGTAGCTCTAATATCCTCTGTAGTGAAATGACTGACGATCTCCCTCAATGACGTTGCTTCGCGTGCTAGATTATGAACCGCAGCAGTCGTCTCTTCCACCATGGCCGCATTTTTTTGAGTAATGGCATCCATTTCGTTCATTGTCAGATTGATTTCGTTCAAACCACTGGATTGCTCGGCAGCTGATGTTGAAACATTTTCAATCAGATTTCCCAAATCATCAATCTGGCTTGTAATGTCTCGAATACATTTTTCGGTATCTTCAACAAACCCAACGCCATGGTTGATGTCAGCGTAAGAGCGGGAAATGAGTTCCTGTATATTTTTTGATTCATCGGCAGTGCGTTGAGCCAGCGTTCTGATCTCGCTTGCAACAACAGAAAACCCACGACCATGCTCACCGGCTCTGGCGGCTTCAACCGCGGCATTGAGAGCGAGAATATTTGTTTGAAATGAAATTCCGTTAATAGTTTCTATGATAGAGTTAATTTTTTTGGAAGATTCTTCTATTTTACTCATAGCATTCATAGTTTTGCTAATGGCATTTTGTGAAAGCGCTACGCTTTTTTTTGTCAAATCAGATGTGTTACGAGCGTCTTTTGTTATTTCTGCTATTTTATGCATGTTTTTATTAATGGATGAAACAGTGACTGTCGTCTGCTCAAGGCTGGATGCCTGTTCTTCAGTCCGCCGTGCCAGATCATCGGTTGCCGTGGAAACTTCAGCTGATGTATTACTGACAACAGTCGTATTGCTTGTAATTTGCTGCATCGCCTCACTAATGGCGCAAAGTCCTTCATTGAAATCTTTTCTGATAGATTCATATTCAGGAGCAAAGGCTTGATCTAATGTTGCGGTAAGATCGCCTGATTTTATAGCCTGTAAAACCCGACGGAAAGACTCAGTCATAAATTCTATATTTGTTTGGTTTTTTTTCTGCTGTTCCTGTGCGGCAAAATGCTCACGCCGATCTTCCCAGACAACCGCAATTTCGTCATTCCCTTCAATGCTTATAAGAAATATTGTTGCAAAAACAGGAAGAATTGTTCCGTCCATACGGACATGCATCCAATCAAATTGGATTGGGTTTCTATATTTTATAAGGTTTCCTACTATTTCCTGTGTGGCATCACTTGATTTTTTCCCATTAGGCTGAAAATCAGGCGAAAATTTTTCAACACTTAACCCGATGATCTGCTCTCTGCTGCCACCAACCAGATCAAGCATCGCATTATTGCAATCAGCGACCTTACCATCTTTCAAATAAAAACATCCGCTCAGAGTATGCTCAAATATTGACTCTGCAAGAATTTGATGTACTGTTCTCACGTCAACTTGATTTTTACTTTTACCTCTTGAAAAAAACATGGAACTAAAAAAACTCCCGAAATCTTTTGGCTGCTCGTTTGTAGACGACTGGTCTATTCAATTTCATATATGAGTTATGATCTTCATGCAACACACGACGCATAACCGCGATACTAAGCAGGCAATTCTGCAGGCGGCCCGTATGATCATTAGCCGGAAAGGTTTTGCATCAGCTGGGTTAAATGAAATTCTAGCCGAGGCAGGTGTTCCAAAGGGGTCATTTTATCATTATTTCAAGTCTAAGGATATTCTTGGAGTTGAAGTGCTAGAGAATTATTTCGATTCCTATCTAAAAATTCTTGAGAATTTATTCCAAGCTCCAGATATGACTGGGCGAGAACGATTGATGCTTTATTGGGAGAAGTGGTGCAATACTCAAAAAAATGCTCCCACGACAGGAAAGTGTCTTACAGTAAAGCTTGGAGCTGAAGTCTCAGATATGTCAGAGCATGAGGGGAGTGCTGATACATGGGACAGCAAGCGTCGTCGATAAAATTACACAGGCCATAGAATATGCAATCATGGACGGGTCAGTAAAAATATCAGAAGAACCTAAAAAAACAGCAGAAATGCTTTACAAAATGTGGTTAGGGGCAACGCTAATGGTCAAAATTACGCGCGACAATCAAGCATTGATAGATGCCTATGTAACTACGGAACGGGTTCTTTCAACAAAAAACTGAGAGGTAAATCCGCCTGTTTGTCAGGGAAATGGAGGGGCGAAAACCCCTTGATTGATGTGCTTGGGCTGTAATTTCTGGCTTTTGGCGATTTGATTGACGGTTTTTGTGATGGCATCCGGTCTGCGTTTTGAGCAGATTGTGAGCTGTTACCCGCTTGATAGCTACGCTGTGGTGCTGATCCGCTGCAGGAAGAGGAAGCGGCGCATGTTGTAGACGATATTGGCCTGCCCGATCCTCATGGTGGCCCGCGTTAAGCCTACGGTTCGCACGAACAGCCCTATCTGGACTTCTGATCGGCAAAGACGTGCTCGACGCGGGATCGGATCACGGACTTTCCTGCATTGGACCGCTGGATATGGAGTGGCATGGGTATGAGATGTGGCTTCTTCCTGTGAACCTTTGACGCAAAGCCCTGCTTTTCCATGAATTCTTCGTTGGCTTTTGAGCGATAGGCCGTGTCTGCCCAGACGCTTGAGGCCGTATTGGTTTTATCCAGCAGCCCCTCTCTCAATCGCGCACCATCACTGGCAGCGGCATCCGTCGTCTTCCATTTTCGGATGAACCGAAGCTTCCGATCGATGGAGATGTGGGATTTGTAGCCAAAGAACGGGATGGCAAGATCGCTGGATGGCATGGTTCCATCA
>NZ_BAIN01000107.1 GCF_000613285.1 Acetobacter papayae JCM 25143
CCTCGGCCTCGGCCTGCGGCACAACGGCGACCAGCTTGCCTTCATTGGCGAGAAAAAGCGGCTCCAGCCCCAGAATTTCGCACACACCTACCACATCGGGGCGGACAGGTAGGGTTGTCTCGTCCAGCGTGAGGCTGACATTGCTGGCTTCGGCCAGTTCGCTCAGCACGCCTGCCACACCGCCGCGCGTGGCATCGCGCAGGCTGCGGGTGTTGGGGGCGGCGGCCAGCAGGACTTCTACCAGCCCGCCAAGGGGCGCGCAGTCGCTGGCAATGGCGACATCCAGCGCCAGATCGCCCCGCGCGCACAGAATAGCCGCCCCGTGGTCGCCCAGCGTGCCGTTGACCAGCACTACATCGCCCGGCTGCGCAGCGGTAATGCTGATGGCGCGCGCGGCGGGAATGACCCCCACGCCCGAGGTGGTGACATACAGCCCATCGCACGCCCCTTTGGGCACGACTTTGGTATCGCCGGTAACAATCCGCACTCCGGCCTCGCGCGCGCAGTCGGCCATGGCGGCCACGATGCGGCGCAGGCAGGCCAGTTCCAGCCCTTCGGCCAGAATGAAGGCAGCGGACAGGGCCACGGGTCGTGCGCCCCCCACCACCAGATCATTGACCGTGCCGCATACGGCCAGCGTGCCGATATTGCCGCCGGGAAATTCCAGTGGCTCCACCACGAAAGAATCGGTGGTGAAAGCCAGCCTGTCTCCCCCTGCTGCCAGTTCGTGCAGCGGCAGGCGGGCCTGATCTTCCTGCGGGGCGTGGGGTGTTGCGGAAAAGGCTTCAAGAAAAAGCGTGTCGATCAGGGCGCGCATGGCGGTGCCACCCCCACCATGCGCCATGGTGATACGCCCCCCAGTGCCAATGCCGGGTATGCTGTTCATGCGACCTGCCTCGCCCCCTCGTAATCGTAACACGCGGCACACGCGCCTTCGGATGATACCATGAGCGCGCCCAAAGGGGCATCTGGCGTGCAGTCCTGCCCGAAAGCAGGGCATTCCGTCGGGCGGATGCGCCCGGTCAGCACGGCCCCGCAGCGGGCGGAGGCCGGGTCGGGTACGCTATGCGGTGTAAGGGTAAAGCGGTGCTCGGCATCGAATGCGCGCCATGCGGGGCGCAGTTGCAGGCCGGAAAATGCAATGGTGCCCAGCCCGCGCCAGGCACTGTCCGCGCGGGTTTCGTATACCTGGCGCATGGCGGTCTGGGCGGCGGGGTTGCCATCGGGCGGCACCACGCGGGCATACTGGTTTTCCACCATGGCCTGCCCGCGTTCAAGCTGGCGCAGCACCATCAGCAGGGACTGGAGAATATCGAGCGGTTCGAAACCCGCCACCACAAATGGGCGGTGGAATGTGCTGGCCACAAAGTCATAGGGCTGGGTGCCTGTAACCATGGCCACATGGCCGGGGCCGATAAAACCATCCACCGTAAAATCGGGCTGCATGAGCAGTGCGCGCAGGTGGGTACAATCAGGATATGCTGGCACAGGAGCGAGAAGTTTTTTATCCCCTCACGGGCCGCGCGCAGGACGGTGAGCGCTGTGGACGGAGCGGTGGTTTCAAACCCAAGTGCGAAAAATACCACCTCACGCGTGGGGTTTTTACGGGCAAGCTCCAGCGCATCCAGCGGGGAATACACCATGCGGATATCCGCCCCCGCCGCGCGCGCCTGCAGGAGCGACCCCTGAGCTCCCGGCACGCGCAGGGCATCGCCAAAGGTGGTCAGAATAACCTCGGGCCGCTGGGCGAGGGTTATGGCGTCATCAATCCGCCCCATGGGCAGGACACAAACCGGGCAGCCCGGCCCGTGGGCGAACTCGATCGTATCGGGCAGCCGGTCTTTCAGCCCGTAGCGGAAAATCGTATGCGTATGCCCCCCGCACACTTCCATGACCGTAACGGGTTTTTCGCGGAAGTGGGCAAGGTTTTCAGCCGAGCGGGCGATTTCCGTAAAAAGCTTTTCAGCTAGCGCGGGATCACGAAATTCGTCACTGAACCGCATGGGGGCCTCCTGCCGTGCCAGAGTCCTGCATGGCGGTGAGTTCCTCCTGCAATTCGCCCATTTCGGCCAGCAGGGCGAGTGTGGCGCGGGCTTCGGGTTCTGAAATTCGGCTCATGGCAAAGCCTACATGCACCAGTACCATGAGCCACCAGTTCTTCCAGCGGCGCATCGGGCGGGGCCACGCACAGCACATCCACCTGACGGCGCACGCCATGGACATCAACATCCGCCAGCATGGCGGCGGCATCGGCAATGCCCGTAATCCGGGCGGGAATTCCAAGGCACATGGCGGGGTATCCTTACGGCTGGGGGCGGTGAACGGCTTCAGGCACAATGCCGTAGCGTTCAAGCTTGGCGCGCAGGCCCACGCGTGAGAGGCCAAGCTCGCGCGCGGTCAGGCTCTTGTTCCAGCCACAGCGCGCGATGGTCTGGGCCAGAATACGGGCTTCGAGCGTATCCAGCCTTTCCTGCATGGAGCCATCTTCAGGCAGGGGCTCGGCGGTAGCGTTGTCCTGTGTCGCAGGGGTGGGGGGTGCATGCAAGCTGCCATATGGCTGGGCAAGGGGGGGCCGGGCAGGGTGAGGCAGGGCCGCGCGTGGAAAGCGCAGGGCGGGTGAGAGTAGCTCTGCTCCCAGTGTGTCATCTTCAGTCAGAACCAGCATGCGCAGGATTTCGTTCTGGAGTTCGCGCACATTGCCCGGCCAGTCATGGCGCATGAGCAGGGCCATGACATCGGGGCTGAACCCGCGTGCACGCCGGCCATGGCGCTGACAGGCCTCGTCCAGCAGGTGGGTAGCCAGCACGCGGATATCCTCGGGGCGTTCACGCAGGGGCGGGATTGTAAGCGTCATGGCCGCCAGCCGGTAATACAGGTCTTCGCGAAAACGCCCGGCGCGGACTTCTTCTGGCAGGTCGCGGTGGGTGGCGGCCAGCACGCGCACATTGGCATGGGTGGTTTCATTGGTGCCAAGGGCGCGAAACTCGCCTTCTTGCAGGAAACGCAGCAGCTTGACCTGAAAAGCTGCTGATATATCGCCTATTTCATCCAGAAAAAGGGTGCCGCCATCGGCTTCTTCCACCAGCCGCGCCGGTTGGCATGTGCGCCGGTAAACGCGCCTTTACGGTGGCCAAATAATTCGGATTCCAGCAGTTCATCCGGTATGGCCCCGCAGTTTACAGCAACGAACGTGCCGCTGTCGCGCTGGCTGGCGTAATGCAGGGCGCGGGCCATAAGTTCCTTGCCAGTTCCGGTTTCTCCCTGAATGAGAACGGGAATGTCAAAAACTGCGACCTTGGCGGCCTGCCGGCATGTATCGTTCAGCGGGCTGGTGGTGGCGCGGATGATGGAATCAAACTGGTAGCGCCCGCGCACGCGCTCGCGCTGGCGCAGTAGCCGTCCTTCTGCAATGGGGGAGGCCAGTCGCAGTTCGAGCGAAAGCCGCTCGTGGTCGCGCTGCATGGCAAACAGATGGGTGGCGTTGCGCGCGGTCAGCAGAAGCTGGTCGGGGTGCCAGGGTTTGGTAATGTAATGGTAGATCCCCGCTTCGTTGATCGCATCGATCATGTCTTCGGGTTCGGTATAGCCGGTTACGATCACCCGCACGATATCGGGCCAGCGGGTGCGGACTTCGGCCAGAAAGCGCGTGCCTGTCAGGCCGGGCATCCGCTGGTCGCAGAAAATGGCCTGTATCCAGTGGGTTTCCAGGCATTCGCGCGCGGTATCGGCATTATGGGCGATGTGGACATCAAAACTCTCGCGCAGGACGCGCGCCATGACTTCCGCCGAGCGCGGCTCGTCATCCACCACGAGAATGGACGGGCGTGTGTCCACATCCGCCATCAGCCGGCTGCCCGCAGGGTTGCGGCGCGGGTCTCGGCCTGTGTGGCCAGTGCCGAAAGCCATGTGCTGCGCTCGGTTTTCAGCCAATCCAGCCATGTGTCCATGCCAGCTCCCGTGCGCGCGCCCGTGTGCAGGATGCGTGCCTTGGGGGCCACGCGGCGGATATTGGTTTCCAGCAGGGCCATATCCGTGCCCAGATAAGGCACAAGGTCGGTCTTGGTCAGGATAACCAGATCGGCATTGTGGAAAATATCCGGGTATTTAAGGGGTTTGTCCTCACCTTCCGTAACCGAAAGTAGTGTGACACGCAGGCTCTCGCCCAGATCGAAGGCGGCGGGGCAGACAAGGTTGCCGACATTTTCCACAAACAGCACCCCACCCGGCGGCAGGGGCAGGTGTTCCAGCGCATGGCCGACCTGATGCGCATCAAGGTGGCAGCCCTTGCCGGTGTTGATCTGCACTGCCCGCACGCCGGTTGCGCGGATACGCTCGGCATCGTTGCTGGTCTGCTGGTCTCCCTCGATCACGGCGGCGGGTATGCTGCCGTGCAGCAGTTTGAGCGTTTCCACCAGCAGGGTGGTTTTGCCGGCACCCGGCCCGGCCAGCAGGTTGAGGGCCAGCACACCGTTGCGGGCCAGTGTTTCGCGGTTCTGGCGGGCATAGGCATCGTTTTTGGACAGGATGTTGCGCTCGATTTCCACCATGCGCGCCTGTGTCAGCCCCGGTGCGTGGGAGCGGGCTGGGCCGGTGCCGTAATCATGGTGATCGGGGCCATTTGTATGGGCCGGGCCTTCGCTGTGCGGGCCGTGGGCGTGGCTATGCCCGTGCGCGCTATGTTCATGAGTGCTGTGGCTATGGGCGCTGTGTCCATGCGCATCGTGGGTATGCGGGGGGGGAGCCTGTCCGTGCCTGTCGTGTTCCTGCGCACCATGTTCATGACCCTGCCCGGCGGGTGTGTGGGTGTGGTCATGGTGGTGGCCGGGGTCCATGGTTACGCTGCCATCGCTGCTGCATCCGCATGTCGTGCACATTTAGAGTACCTCCAGATCCCTGATTCTGATGTCTGTTCCCCCCGAGGGCTGCACCCGCCCGCCGCCGCACAGGGGGCAGGGGGAGAGTCGATCCTCAAGGGTTACGGTTTTTTCGCAGTCAAAGCACCAAGCCGTGCCGGGTGTCTGCTCGATTTCAAGCTGGGCATCGTGGGCGATGGTGCCGGGTTTGACCGCCTCAAACCCGAAACGCAGTGCTGAAAGCTCTACCCCGGCAAACTGCCCTACCTCCAGCCGTACCACGCGCACCTGCGAGAACCCTTCCCGGCGGGCGGTGTCCTCGATCACGTCAAGCAGGCTTTCACACAAGGAGAGTTCGTGCATGGTCTAGGGTTCCACAAGCGCTGGCACGCAGGGGTTAAGGGCCGAAATCAGCAATGCGGGCAGCAGGGCCGGGCTGTCCGTCAGGGGCAGGCTGCGCAGGCAGCGGCTTAGCAGCCCGTCCTGCGCCATGTGCCAGCCCGTGGGTGAAAGAACAGTATAAGCCCTTACGCAGCCGTTTTGTATGGTGGCGTGGTGCACCAATACGCCGCGCGCCGCACGGGCCACACCCAGCCGCCCGCCGGTGGCTTCATCCGGCCCG
>NZ_BAIN01000106.1 GCF_000613285.1 Acetobacter papayae JCM 25143
CCGGAGCCAATACGCCGCGGGCAGATGCCTCAGGCATGAGTGCCGGGGCTCTGAGGCGTGTGGCCACCCGTTTTGAGGAAAGCGGCGCTGCCGTAACGTGGGAACTGGCATATGGGTGTTTTCGGCGCCCGGCGCGTGCGGGTGTGTTCGTAACCGGAACCGATACCGGTGTGGGCAAAACGCTGGTTTCGGCCTGTCTGGTGCGGCGCTGGCAGGCGCTGTACTGGAAACCCCTGCAAAGCGGGCTTGCGGATGAGGAAGGCGATACCCCGACTGTTTCCAGACTGGCAGGGGGAGAGTCCACGCAGGGGCAGGGCGTGCGGTGTTTCCCACCCGCCGGGGCCTATCAGGCCTCGCTATCTCCCGAAGCAGCCGCGCGTGCGGAAGGTGTGACGATCGACTCCGCCCTGCTGGCCCTGCCTATGGAGGCACCGCAGCAACCTCTTGTGGTGGAAGGGGCTGGCGGTTTGATGGTGCCAGTCACGGACGAGATCATGATGGTCGATCTGGCGCAGCGTTGGGGTCTGCCAGTCGTGCTGGTGGCACGCAGTGGGCTGGGCACGCTCAATCATACGCTGCTCAGCCTTGAGGCCCTGCGTGCCCGAGGTATTGCCGTGGCAGGTGTGGTGCTGAATGGCCCGCCCAACCCGGAAAACAGCCGTACGATTGCCGGTAAGGGTAAGGTGCGGATTCTGGCCGAAATCCCGCATGAAGCCGAGCTAGATGCCCCGACCGTGGAGAGGCTGGCAGCCCTGCTTCCGCCATGGTCAGAGATTGCTGGCGCGTAGGGGCGCTGCTTCCCCCCCCCGTAAGGGAAGCCGCCAGAGGGGCTGGCGGCTGAACCTGTGTATGAGGGCGGTTAGTACTGCCGCAGCAGGCCGCTGAGCTGGCCTTGGATACGGAGCCGGTCGGCGGGAACGATCCGTGTTTCGTAGCGTGCATTCGCGGGCTCAAGCGCAATCATGCCGCCTTTGCGGCGCAGGCGCTTGAGCGTGACTTCGCTTTCATCAATCAGGCCACGATAATCTGCCCGTTTTCGGCCTGATCGGTCTTGCGGATGATCACCTGATCTCCATCCATGATACCGGCTTCGATCATGGAATCGCCAGCGACTTCCAGCGCGTAATATTCGCCGTTGCCCAGCATGGCCGCAGGCACGCTCAGGCTGGCCCCTGCGGAGGCCACGGCCTCAATCGGCAGGCCGGCGGCAATACGGCCGTAGAGCGGCACCTTGATGGTTTCCTGCTCGTTTTCCTGTGCGGGGCGGTTAAAGCGCGCACGGATTACGTTAGCGGGCAGTTCTGCCTCGGCTCCCGGCAACTGAATGACCTCGAGCGCACGAGCACGGTGATGGTGGCGGCGCAGAAAACCGCGCTCTTCCAGCCCCGAAATCAGGCGGTGGATACCTGATTTGGAGCGCAGACCCATGGCTTCGCGCATTTCGTCAAAGGAAGGGGAAAAGCCCGTTTGCCTGAGGTGCGAATCAATGAACAGAAGAAGTTTGTGCTGTTTGCGTGTCAGCATTTCGCACCCCGGAAAGCAAGTGAAAAAATCGGGAAAGCCCGCTTTTTGTTCTATGTAAGTTCTCGTTTTCTGTCAATTGCTTCCCGGTGGTTCCGCTCAATTTCTTTGCGGTGATTGCGGCTTTGGGCGGGTCATGAAAGACGCACGATCTGGCATGGGCTCCCTGCTGCTGCTGCCGGGGCATGGGGGGCGCGGATGATAAGGGCCTGGCTCTGCGCCAGAATGTGAAGCTGTGCGGAGTCCTGACTGGCGAAAGGCGTGACAACGGGCAGGCTGTCGGGTGCAGGAGCGCTGGACAATGTGGCACGCAGGAAATCCTGTCGCTGGTCGTTCGGGCCGACATCAACACCCAGTATGGCCGGTTCGGTGGGGAGCGTGTCAGCAACAGCCATGCCCATCATGCGCTGGATGGCGGGGGCTACAAACACCGTGGAACAGACCAGTGCTGCCACCGGGTTGCCCGGCAGGCCGATAATGGGGGTGGAGCCGATATGCCCCGAAAGCAGGGGCTTGCCGGGTCGCATGGCGATTTTCCAGAAATCGAGCGTGAGGCCGATATCGGTCAGCGACTGGCGGACAAGGTCATAGGCCCCGACACTGGCACCACCTATCGTCACCAGCATGTCGCTCTGGCGCGCTTGGGCAAAGGCTTCGGTCAGGGAGCGTGTGGTGTCCCGTGCGGAGGGGAGCATGAGCACCTCGGCTCCGGCCTGTTGCAGGCAGGCCGTCACCATGAACAGCGCGGAATTGAAAATACCATCCTCACGCACGGGGTCGCCGGGCAGGGCAATTTCATCTCCCGTGCTCAGAACGCTTACACGCGGTTTGCGGGTGACGGTCAGCCACGCATGCCCACTCGCCGCCGCAAGGCCGATTTCCTTGGGGCCGAGTCTGGTGCCCGCTTGCAGCAGGCATGTGCCTGAGCGAAATCCTGCCCCTGCATGCGAATAAACCGGCCTGCGGCAGAGGGGTGTGTGAGGGTGATCCGGTCTCCCTCGCGCTGCGTGTTTTCCTGAATGATAACCGTGTCGGCTCCGGCGGGGATCTGGCTGCCGGTGAAAAGCCGGACGCACTCGCCCGGCTGGATGACATGCGCCGTGGGGTGGCCTGCAGGGGCTTCGGCTACAACATGGAGTACAGCGCCTTCTGTGGCGTCCTGTGCGCGGGCGGCATAGCCATCCATGGCGGAAACCGACACTGGCGGGTTGGCCCGGCGGGCGTGCACATCAAGGCCGAGAACACGCCCGAGCGCGCTGCCGAGTGGCACGGTTTCCTGCCCGCAGGCGACAATGCCCGACAGGATCCGTGCGCGCGCTGTGGCCACATCAAGCATAAATTATTCTCCTTTTGCTGCCCGAGGTACTGTTTTGGTGCAAGAAAGCTTGACCTTTTTCTTTTGTATGGCATTTTGCGGCCACTTGAACATCGCCGGAGCCGCATGTCCGGTTCCGTAAACACGCTCTGCCGAGGAAATCATGGCCAAGACCAATGTCATCAAGATCCGTCTCGTTTCGACGGCCGACACGGGTTACTTCTACGTGACCAAAAAGAATGCCCGCGCTCACACGGGCAAGATGGAACTCAAGAAGTACGATCCCGTCGCGCGCAAGCACGTCGTTTTCCGCGAAGCCAAGATTAAATAAATCTAGCGGAACGGGGCGGGCGGCATAGCCGCCTGTTACGGTGGGCTTTGTTCCACACAACGAAAAACGGCGCCCTGAGGCGCCGTTTCGTTGTAGGCCAGACAAGCCGCGCGTGATCAGAATAAAGGGTCATGCCGGTCATAGGGAATGACGATATCGTTCTTGTCGGCCATGTTCATCATGGCGCGGGCGCGTTCATCCAGAATATCGGTATCGAGAGACTGTTCTTTCAGGCCGTTGACGCGCCGCCGCCATGCGGCCTGTTCGGTCAGGGCGTCCTGCTGTGCCTGCTGTGCCTGTGCCAGCAGGCCAAGCTGCTGCTGATATGCCTGCATGCCATGGTCGCCCTGCGTGGCGTTCCAGCCGAAATACACCGTAATTCCGAGGAATACGGTGGGCGGTACGACAGCGCGAACAACACGGCGAATAAAGCGGCCTATCTGCACGTTTTCCAGTCCTGCTTGTAAAATGTGCGAAGTACAGCACCTTTACAGTACTAAACCACATATGCAGGCCGGTAAAGGGAATTGCAGCGCGCCGGATTGCCGGGGCTGGAGCCGGGTGCTGGCCGCCCCAAGGGGGCGGCCAGCAGGGCCGTTTTTTAGGCGTTTTTCAGAATGGAATAGCCTGCATACTCGGCAGCAGTGGCCAGTTCCTGCTCAATGCGGATGAGCTGGTTGTATTTGGCCGTTCTGTCGGAGCGTGAGAGCGAGCCGGTTTTGATCTGCCCGCAATTGGTGGCCACGGCCAGATCGGCAATGGTGGAATCTTCCGTCTCGCCCGAACGGTGGCTCATCACCGCCGTGTAACCGGCCCGGTGCGCCATATCGACCGCACGCAGGGTTTCTGTCAGGGTACCAATCTGGTTGACCTTCACCAGCAGCGAGTTGGCCACGCCAGCGCGGATGCCGCGCTGCAGGCGCTCGGGGTTGGTTACAAACAGATCATCCCCTACGAGCTGCACCTTCTGGCCCAGTGTCTGGGTCAGCAGCGCCCAGCCTTCCCAGTCGTCCTCGGCCATGCCGTCTTCGATGGAAACAATGGGGTAACGCCCGACCAGATCAGCCAGATAAGCGGCCATGCCGGCGGAATCCAGGCTCTTGCCTTCGCCCGAGATCACATACTGGCCGTTTTTGTAAAATTCGGTGCTGGCGCAGTCGAGTGCGAAGGTTACGTCCTGACCGGGGCGGTAGCCTGCGGCTTCCACGGCGCGGGTAATGAAACCAAGTGCTTCATCAGCCGATTTCAGGGCCGGGGCAAAGCCGCCTTCATCACCCACATTGGTGTTGTGCCCGGCAGCGCTCAGGGCTTTCTTGAGCTGCAGGAAGATTTCAGAACCCCAGCGGATGGCATCGGCCACGGTGGGCGCACCCACGGGCTGGATCATGAATTCCTGAATGTCGATGGGGTTATCGGCATGCTGACCACCGTTGACGATGTTCATCATCGGCACGGGCAGGATATGGGCGAACGCGCCGCCAACATAGCGGTAGAGCGGAATTTCAAGCTCGGCGGCCGTTGCTTGGCAATGGCAAGGGAAACGCCCAGAATGGCGTTGGCACCCAGACGGCTCTTGTTGGGCGTGCCATCGAGGTCGATCATGGCGTTGTCGATATCGATCTGGTCCGAGGATTCTGCGCCCTGAAGGGTCGGCAGGATTTCGGTTTCGATGTTTTCGAGCGCCTTGAGCACACCCTTGCCACCGTAGCGGCGGGCATCGCCATCGCGCAGCTCTACGGCTTCATGCGCACCGGTTGATGCGCCGGAGGGAACTGCTGCCCGGCCTTTCGCGCCGGAGGCCAGTTCTACGTCAACTTCAACGGTGGGGTTGCCGCGGCTGTCCAGTATTTCACGTGCGACGATGTCGACAATGGCACTCATGGTCTTTCCGTTCCTGAATGATGTATGCGTCCAAACCCGGCCCTGTGCCTTGCGGCTTTTGCGGGCCGACAGGCTCAGGGCATGGCCGGAGCGCGCCTCCGTGCGGTTGCTACAGGCCGTGTCTTGGGCTTTCCTGTCAACACTGCGAATTGTGAAAACCTGATAGCAAGAGGACGTGGTTCCCATCAATGAGGAAACTTCCCTATCTGGCGGTCGTGCTGATGCTTGCGGGCCTGCTGCCTTTTATTCTGTGTACCTGCGGGATTGTGTTTTACGATTCTGCCGTGCCGGTGCCTCGGCTGCTGATGGGGCTGGTGCTGTACGGCGCGTTGTCGCTGTCGTTTTTCGGGGCTGTTCACTGGGGCTGGGCGCTTGAGGCCGAGCGCGTGATCCTGACGGTTGATGCCGAGCGTGTGGACAGGCTGCGCCTGCTGCTGGGTGTGCTGCCCGTGGCGTGGCGGGGTTGGGTGG
>NZ_BAIN01000105.1:2500-5537 GCF_000613285.1 Acetobacter papayae JCM 25143
GAGTGAGCGCGATAAGGGCATTTGGTGGATGCCTTGGCACTAGGAGGCGATGAAGGACGTAGCACGCTGCGAAAAGCCACGGGGAGCCGCGAGCAGGCTTTGATCCGTGGATGTCCGAATGGGGCAACCCACCCGCAAGGGTATCATGATCTGAATACATAGGGTTATGAGGCGAACCCGGGGAACTGAAACATCTCAGTACCTGGAGGAAAAGACATCAAACGAGATTCCGCTAGTAGTGGCGAGCGAACGCGGAGCAGGCCAGTAGTTTTTGAAGAAGAAGCAGAAGGATCTGGAAAGGTCCGCCATAGTGGGTGATAGCCCCGTATGCGTAGTGTCTTTGAGAACTCTTGAGTAGGGCGGGGCACGTGAAACCCTGTCTGAACATGGGGGGACCACCCTCCAAGCCTAAATACTCCCTAGTGACCGATAGTGAACAAGTACCGTGAGGGAAAGGTGAAAAGCACCCCGACGAGGGGAGTGAAATAGACCTGAAACCGAATGCCTACAAGCAGTCGGAGCCTCTTATGGGGTGACGGCGTACCTTTTGTATAATGGGTCAGCGAGTTTCTGTTTGCAGCGAGCTTAAGCCGTTAGGTGTAGGCGTAGCGAAAGCGAGTCTGAATAGGGCGACGAGTTGCTGGCAGAAGACCCGAAACCGAGTGATCTAGCCATGGCCAGGCTGAAGGTGCGGTAACACGCACTGGAGGGCCGAACCCACGCCTGTTGAAAAAGTCGGGGATGAGCTGTGGCTAGGGGTGAAAGGCCAATCAAACTCGGAGATAGCTGGTTCTCCGCGAAATCTATTGAGGTAGACCGTCAGGTGTTGACCCCGGGGGGTAGAGCACTGGATGGGCTAGGGGGGCCCAAAGCCTTACCAAACCCAACCAAACTCCGAATACCCGGAAGTTTAGCCTGGCAGACAGACAGTGGGTGCTAAGGTCCATTGTCGAGAGGGAAACAGCCCAGACCACCAGCTAAGGCCCCTAAATCGTGGCTAAGTGGGAAAGGATGTGGGGATTCCAAAACAACCAGGAGGTTGGCTTAGAAGCAGCCATCCTTTAAAGAAAGCGTAATAGCTCACTGGTCTAATAGAAACCCTGCGCCGAAAATGTAACGGGGCTCAAGCCACGTGCCGAAGCTGTGGGTGCATACTATGTATGCGCGGTAGCGGAGCGTTCCGTAGGTCTGTGAAGGAGACGGGGTGACCCTCTCTGGAGATATCGGAAGTGCGAATGCTGACATGAGTAGCGACAAACAGTGCGAGAAACACTGTCGCCGAAAGTCCAAGGGTTCCTGCGCAAGGTTAATCCACGCAGGGTTAGTCGGCCCCTAAGGCGAGGGCGAAAGCCGTAGTCGATGGGAATCAGGTGAATATTCCTGAACCTGCCAGAAGTGACGAATGCGATATGTTGTTCATCCTTAACGGATTGGATGGGCTTTTGGAGCATTCCAGGAAATAGCTCTGGCGTATAGACCGTACCCTAAACCGACACAGGTGGACTGGTAGAGCATACCAAGGCGCTTGAGAGAACGATGCTGAAGGAACTAGGCAAATTACTCGTGTAACTTCGGGATAAGCGAGACCCGCGCGTGGGCAACCATGTTCGGGTGGCACAGACCAGGGGGTAGCGACTGTTTAGTAAAAACACAGGACTCTGCGAAGTCGAAAGACGACGTATAGGGTCTGACGCCTGCCCGGTGCCGGAAGGTTAAGAGGAGGTGTGCAAGCACTGAATTGAAGCCCCGGTAAACGGCGGCCGTAACTATAACGGTCCTAAGGTAGCGAAATTCCTTGTCGGGTAAGTTCCGACCTGCACGAATGGCGTAACGACTTCCCCGCTGTCTCCAGCATCGGCTCAGCGAAATTGAATTCCCCGTGAAGATGCGGGGTATCCGCGGTCAGACGGAAAGACCCTATGAACCTTTACTGTAGCTTTGCAGTGGCATCAGAGACATTCTGTGTAGGATAGGTGGGAGGCTTTGAAGCGGGGGCGCCAGTTCCCGTGGAGCCATCCTTGAAATACCACCCTGAATTTTTCTGATGTCTAACCGTGGTCAGTTAGCCTGATCCGGGACCCTGCATGGTGGGCAGTTTGACTGGGGCGGTCGCCTCCCAAAGTGTAACGGAGGCGCGCGATGGTGGGCTCAGGCCGGTCGGAAACCGGCTGTCGAGTGCAATGGCATAAGCCCGCCTGACTGCGAGAGTGACAGCTCGAGCAGAGACGAAAGTCGGCCATAGTGATCCGGTGGTCCCGCGTGGAAGGGCCATCGCTCAACGGATAAAAGGTACTCTAGGGATAACAGGCTGATCTCCCCCAAGAGTCCACATCGACGGGGAGGTTTGGCACCTCGATGTCGGCTCATCACATCCTGGGGCTGGAGCAGGTCCCAAGGGTTCGGCTGTTCGCCGATTAAAGTGGTACGTGAGCTGGGTTTAGAACGTCGTGAGACAGTTCGGTCCCTATCTGCCGTGGATGTTGGAGACTTGAGAGGATTTGTCCCTAGTACGAGAGGACCGGGATGAACATACCTCTGGTGCACCGGTTGTCGCGCCAGCGGCACAGCCGGGTAGCTAAGTATGGACGGGATAACCGCTGAAAGCATCTAAGCGGGAAACCCACCTCAAAACTAGGTCTCCCCAAGGGTCGTGGTAGACCACCACGTTAATAGGCCAGATGTGAAAGCGTGGTAACACGTGCAGCTAACTGGTCCTAATCACCCAATAGGCTCACTCCTTCACTGTCAGCCCTCAAAAGCCGACAGACCGTGCACAGAAATCATCCATGCACATCAAGCACTCACTCAAAATCTTCTCATCAAAAACCAACCGAAATCCACACTCACCCCAATCAGGGTAGTCTGGATGACCTGGTGGCTATGGCGGGGTGTGTACCACCCGATCCCATCCCGAACTCGGACGTGAAAAACCCCAGCGCCTATGATACTGCGGCTTAAGTCGCGGGAAAGTCGGTCGCCGCCAGGTCTTCCAAACTACCCACCACCGCGGGGTGGAGCAGCCCGGTAGCTCGTCAGG
>NZ_BAIN01000104.1 GCF_000613285.1 Acetobacter papayae JCM 25143
CGCCCCCCCGGCGGACGCCCCCCGTCCGATCTGGAACAGCGCCTGTGCCGCCCCTTTCTGGAACGGGCCATAACCCTGCTGGCACCACGCCACATTATATTATGTGGGCGCTTGGCCACGCACATGCTGCTGGGACCTGAAACCGTGCCCCCGCGCCGCCAGTGGCTATCTTTTGAACAGCCCGGCCAGCCTGCCCGACCAGTGCTGGCCATGCGTCATCCGCTTCAGTTGCAGGCCAGCGCCACCGCCCGGCGCGAAATATGGCAAGCCCTTATGATGGTGATGCAAAGCCTCCACACCGGCGGCTAAAAACAGCCATTCCGCCCCATGCAATAACGCCACCCCCAGCACAAAGAATTGCCACATTCATTTTTCCAGAATACCTGAGTAAAACAAAGAATTCCTGCAATGCCTTCCTGACTGTTCCAACCAGTCTCGAAATGAGTGTTACGCGCTCCCTTTTTGATGCTTACAAACATGAAACTTGCTTTTTGAACGCGAAGCGCTTAGACCGCGCCTGCTATGCGAGCGATAGGTCATATCCCCCATCAGATCGCGGCAAAGGCCATACTGGCCAGTGCCGCCCTGTTGGCCAGCGCTTCCGTCGGCATGACGAGAGCCAATGCCAAGCCCCCGGAAAACGGGCACGAGCCATACAGCGATGAGCAGCTGGCCATGGTCGTGCCACGTCCGGCGTTTCCAGAAGGAGATGATCTTGCCCTACCAAAACCTCTTCCCCCTGAAATAGCGGCAGAAATCCGCGCTATTTTCCGCCTGCAACATCAGGGTTCCTTTGCTGAGGCGATCAACGCCACAACCCATCTGACAGATTCAACCCTGCTGGGTGAGCTGGAAGCCGACCGTTATCTCAACCCGGCCTACCACCCCAGCGCGACCGAACTGCGGAACTGGCTCAAGCAGTACACCGGCTATGCCGATGCACCTGCTATCTGGGCCAGACTGGCCGCCCTGCCGGATCGTGGTGGGCCTTTGCCCCCTGCACCGCCCGCCGAAAGGCTGGCCCCGCAGCATATGGCGCTGGCCTCCGCCCCCAGAACGCAGGACTTCTCGCGCAATCCCCTGCTGGACCGCACGGTGCATGAACGTACCAATGCCGGTCTAAAGGGGGCTAGAAGCGCCCTGCACCTTATCAGCATCACGCCGGGCATCACGCCGGCCTATGCCTCGCAGCTTCAGGCGGAAACCGCTCAGGCCCTGCTGGCCGAAGGCGAAACCGATATTGCGCTCGATATCAGCCGCAACGCCTTTGAAGAATCACACGAACATAACGCCCTGGCCGCCTTCATGGCGGGTCTCGCTTTGTGGCAGAAAGGCGAATGGGCCGAAGCCGCCCAGTTCTTCAAGAACACGTCACGTACCTCCCATGCCGAGCCCGACATGAAAGCGGCTGGCGCTTTCTGGGCTGCACGCGCTTACAAAAAGCTCGGCAACACCCATAACCGCCACCTGTGGCTGCAACGGGCTGCTGCCTTCCCGCACACGTTCTACGGCCTTCTGGGCACTGGCATACTCCAGCGCACCAGCCTGACCGAAGAGCGGGGGGATACCGACCATCCGGCTGAAAGCGGGCATATTGCGGGCTTCGCCCCCATGGAAGCCGCCAATACCGGTGCCGTTTCCAATCCGGTGCTGACCGAAATCGATATCGAAGCCGTAGGGGCTACCGATGCCGGGCGGCGCGTCTTCGCGCTCCTGCAGGTCGGTGAGAACACACAGGCTGAAAATGTGATCCGCCGTGTCTGGCCGGACCTGCACGATGTCACTCTGGCCCGTGCCTTTCAGCTTGTGGCCAACAGTGCTGGCCTGCACGATCTGTCTAACGAAATGGCCGAAGCCCTGCGGGCCGGGGATACCCATACCCGTACGGCGGATGATGCGCCGCTGCCGCCATTCCATCCACGCCATGGCTTTACCATGGACCCGGCTCTGGTTTACGCGCTGGCCCGCGTTGAATCCAATTTCGACCCCCGGGCCGTTTCCGGTGCTGGCGCACAGGGGCTGATGCAGATCCGCCCCACCACGGCGGATTTCGTGACCAGCAGTTCCCCCTCCAGCAATACCCACTACTATGAGCGCACCTCCTCCGCGCTGCATGATCCGGGTATCAATCTGGAAATCGGGCAGCGCTATGTGCATTATCTGGCGCAGCTTACCCACCAGACCAGCCATACGGATGCCGAAGGTGGTGACATGATCCGCCTGCTGGCCAGCTACAATGTCGGCCCCGCAGCCCTTGCCCACTGGGAAAACACCGGGGCCGCACCGGCTGACCCGCTGCTGTATATCGAGCTACTGCCCAATGTGGAAACACGCGACTACGTGCACCGCACCCTCACCTATCTGTGGCGCTACGCCAGCAAGATGAAGCTTCCCGCCCCGTCTCTGACAGCCCTGTCAAAAGGCGATTGGCCCAGCTTCGCACAGGAAAGGGCACTAGCCCACACCGTGCACTGAACGGCTAAAACGCCAGAAGGCGGGCTGGATGTAGCGGGGTTCTCCCCTGTTACACCCAGCCCGCCTTCTGCGTTTTACGGCTCCAGCTCCGGCTTTCAGTTTTCCGCCAGCGCCTGTCTGCTGGCCCGCACACGGGTTACCCTGCGGCCTTCTACTTCCAGCACCTCAAACAGCCAGCCTTCATACGCCACCTTGTCGCCCGCAGCAGGCACGCGCCGCAACAGGGCCAGAATGAGCCCACCAAGTGTGTGGTAGCTCCCTTCTTCAGGCAGCATACGCAGGCCCAGCCTGTCTTTCACCTCATCCGCCGATTCCGTACCTTCGAGCGTCAGCACCGCATCCTGTTCCGGCAAGGTGGTGGCATGCGCCATCTGCTGGGGTTCGTGCCCTGTTTCCCCCACAATGGCGTCAAACAGGTCGGATGCGGTGACAATCCCTTCAAACGCGCCATATTCATCGAACACAAAAGCCATGCCGAGCGGAATGCCCCGCATACGTGCCAGCATGTCCAGGGCGGAAATGCTGTCCGGCACCACCACCATGGGGCGCAGGCCGGCCTCAATGGAAGCAGGCATGCCATCAAGCATACGGTCGAGCATATCCTTGGCCAGCACCACGCCAACAGGATTATCCATCCCACCTTCGCATACGACAATCCGGGCATAGGTTGTCTGCTTGAGCGCTCTAACAAGCGCCTCACGCCCGGCATGGCGGTCTATCCAGTAAAGCTCGGTGCGGGGGGTCATGATCGCGCGCACGGGCCTGTCTGCCAGACGGAGCATGCGTTCGATCATCGTGCGCTCTTCATGCTCCAGCACGCCCAGACGAGCACCCTCGGCAATATAGGCTTTCAGCTCATCTTCCGTCAGGGTCCGGTTGACGGCATCCGCCGCCCCTACCAGGCGCAACACCAGATTGGATGACTGCCGCAGCAGCCACACGACCGGGCGCGTAACGTTCGCCAGAATTTCGAGCGGCAGGGCCAGTCGCGCTGCGACAATCTCGGGCTCACGCAGGGCAAGCTGCTTAGGCACCAGTTCACCCAGCACCAGCATGAGCACCGTAATCACCATAACCACCAGCACCATGGAAAGCTGGGGGGCAAAAGGCCGTAAGGCAGGGATCTGCTCAAGAACGGGTGTCAGGCGCGCCTCGATCTTGATCCCGCCGAAGGTTCCTTCGAGAATCGAGACAAGCGTCATGCCGATCTGCACGGTGGGCAGGAATATCTGCGGGTCTTCCGCCAGACGCAGCGCCCGATCTGCCCCATACACGCCGTTTTCATAAAGCTTGGCCAGACGTGGTTTCCGAACGGAAATAAGCGCCAGTTCACCCATGGCAAAAATGGCGTTCAGCACCACCAGAAACAGAATGACAAGAAGAGAGACAAGCATGAACCGAAACCACATCCCAGCACAGAACCACCCCGTGCGATCACACGAAGCCGCGCCACGATAAGAGATGATCCGGCAGGATACCAGCTACGAAGCCCCGAGCTGCGACACGCCTGCATAGCGACGGGGCAAAAACCATGCGGGGATTGTATGCCTGCCCCAACCATAAAGCGGACAAAAATGGTATGCTTTTATCCACCCGACACGAAAAAGGGCGGCTCCAGATCGGAGCCGCCCCATTCAATCCGCGCGATTCGCGAGCAATACTGCCAGCGTATCAGTCCGCTGCGGTGGATTCCGCAGAGGTTTCGGCTTTCACTTCGGCGTCATTGGCACCTTCGGTGCGGATCACCTTTACGCGCGGCGCCTTGGCGGGCTTGCGGGCCGCAATGGCGTCCATCTGCTCTTCCACCTGTTTGGAGAAGACGTACTGGGCCGGACGCTGGTTAGCCAGCGAGATTTCCGGCGCCATCGGCTTTTCGGTTTCAGGCCCGAACAGTGCCACCTTGGCAATGTGCCAGGGCCGACGCACCGCATCCATGACAGCCGTGGACTCATAACCGGAATGCACCATGCAGTCGGCGCATTTTTCGTAGTTACCCGTGCCGTAGTCGTCCCACTTGGTGTCTTCCATCAGCTCATTGAAGGTTTTGGCGTAACCTTCACCCAGCAGATAGCAGGGACGCTGCCAGCCGAACACGTTACGCAGCGGCTTGCCCCACGGCGTGCAGTGATACTGCTCGTTGCCCGCCAGGAAGTTCAGGAACAGCGGAGACTGCGTGAAGCGCCACTTCTTGCCTTTGCCCAGACGGAAAACATCGCGGAAGAGCTGCTTTGTTTTCTGGCGGTTCAGGAAGTGTTCCTGATCAGGCGCGCGCTCGTAAGCATAGCCCGGCGCGGTCATGATACCGTCCACACCCATGGCCATCACTTCATCAAAGAAGGAGGCCACGCGCTTGGGGTCAGCCCCGTCAAACAGCGTGCAGTTGATGGAAATACGGAACCCACGCGCCTTCGCCTTCTTGATGGCGGCCACGGCACGTTCGTACACACCATCCTGACAGACGGAGGCATCGTGCATGGTCTTGTCGCCATCGAGATGCACATCCCACGAGAAGAAGGGAGACGGCTCGTATTCGTCCATCTTCTTCTCAAGCAGGAGCGCATTCGTGCACAGATAGACGTATTTCTTCCGGGCGATCAGGCCACGGATGATTTCCGGCATTTCCTTGTGCAGCAGCGGCTCGCCACCGGCCACGGCAATAACGGGCGCGCCTGCCTCGGCATCAGCATCGAGGCATTCCTGCACCGTCATGCGCTGGTTGAGGATGGCCGCCGGATAATCGATCTTGCCGCAGCCCGCGCAGGCCAGATTACAACGGAAAAGCGGCTCAAGCATAAGTACAAGCGGGTAACGCTTGCGTCCTGTAATATGCTGTTTGACAACGTAGCTGCCGACCCTGACGGCCTGCATTATCGGTACAGCCATAAACCCCCGCTTCGGCGCCTTAACCGGACACCCTTATCGTAACTCAGGAAAACTCGTTCAGTGTGTCAAAGTAACACGGCGTACCGCCCCATGCTGCCTGATGGAAACAGCCATGGAACACGGTACCGCCTGCATTGAAGATACTGGCCTGCATATAGGTGGGGTGTTTTGTCAAGCTCAAGTGTTTTCCACAGAGCGTTGCAAAAAAGACACATTCATCCGCCAGATTTACTTCTATGCTTGCGTTTCTGGCAGAAACATTAAACCAGAACCATAAATCCCGCATCAACAGATACAGGCTCGCGGGTAGCCATTAACCCAGAACACTACGCAGGCCCGTCCCTGCCAACAACAAGAAGATGGAAGCGATCACATGGACAGTGCGCAGGACAAGG
>NZ_BAIN01000103.1 GCF_000613285.1 Acetobacter papayae JCM 25143
CTGCCGGGCTGGCGGCTTTGGGGGCGAGCCGGTCATAGGCCTGTGCGCGGGCCTGCGGAGCGGGTTTGAGCATCAGGCCGGGGAGTGCAAGGGCAAGGCCCGCCAGCAGGGGGCGGCGCATCAGGGGGTGTCTTTCAGCGCGTTGGTGTAGGCGAGGGCGGGCAGAACGATCTGGTAGTCCTGCGGCTGGTCGAGCTGCACCGTTGTATCCGGCCCCTCCAGCGGTCTGGGATGAGCGATAATAATCAGGGCGTCGCTTGCGCCTTTGTCTTCCTCATTGAGCGAGAGCGGTGGGAGGGTGAGGGGAATGGGGCCAATGCCATCGCTTTGCGCGGTCGGCCAGAATACGGGGGTGACAAGGCTGGGGGTAACCCGCCCGGGTGTGACCTGTAGGCCCGGCCCGGCCCCTATATCGGTAAACTGGATGGCACCACGTGGGCCAAAGCTCAAGGCTCCGCCGCTGCTGGTGCCCCCCTTGTTATTATTGGTCAGCAAGGCCAGCACCCCGCCGCCGGTGAGGGTAATGGGGGCATCCACACTAATGGAATGATAGGCCGAAAGTGTCAGGCTGGCTGTGCTGCGCCAGCTCATGGCGGCCAAGACGGCAATATCGCCACGGCCGGGGGCTGTCGTGCCTGCGCCGCTGGCGGTGGTGGCAGAGGTCTGCTCGGTTACGTTGGTGCGGCTGTTCAGCGCGGATACAATGGTGCGGGCGGCAGCACTGTCGATTGTCAGATCATCTGGGTCGAGCAGCCAGCTTCCGCCCTGCCCGGCACGGATCGTGGCGGCCCCTATGGCCAGCGTGTGAGCAGAGGTTTCGATTGTACCGCCCGCACCATTGCCCTTGCCGGTGGCCTTGAGGGTGGCACCCGAGGCCACGGTGGTACGGCGGGCCAGATTGGCGCCGCCCGCGCTGTCGGTGCCGATCAGAATCTGCCCACCCTTGCGCCCGGTTTTGGTGGCCGAGGCGTTCAGCACCGCCTTGCTGCCAAGGCTCACACGCTCGCCATTGGCGTGGAGCGTCCCGCCCGAACCATCCGCATTGGTGGCGCTTATGGTGGTGTTATCGACCGCTGCCGTGCCGTTGGGCGCACTCAGCCAGACCTGCCCGTTGAGCGTTGTGGTGCCTGTGGCTTCGATCAGCCCATCGCGATTACCCGCCAGCGCATAGACATTGCCCCCGGCCGAGGCCAGCGTGGCCGCCGCAGCTTGATCCGCCCTGTATTGGTGACGGAGCCTTGGGCTTTTTTATCGGCGCTGACATAAAGGCCGGAGGGGCCACCCGCCTCGCTCAGTACCACCTCGTTGCCTGCGGCCAGTGCGGCCGTGCCATGGGCGGCGCTTATGGTGCCGCTATTGTTCACGCTCGCGCCCACCAGCACCACATTGCCGTTTGTGCTGGTAATCCGCCCCGCATTGGTGACAGCGCCGGGCGCTGTGCCGGAAAGGGTGATCTTGCCGCCTTTCATAAAGGCGCTGTTCGGTGTGTCGCGCGTAGCACCTACAAAACTGCCGCCAGTGACCACCGTGCCGCCGGGCCCAACCACCACCCCGTTGGGGTTGATCAGAAACACCGTGCCGGTGGCGTTCAGGTGCCCCTGGAGCGAGGAAAGCTGCGCCCCCGTTACCCGGTTGAGGGTCGCGCCGGTTCCGTTGTTGAACTGCACCGTGCCGCCCGCCCCGACGGAAAAACCCTGCCAGTTGATAACCCCGCGGGCGGAGGACTGGTCGATGGTGGTGGTGGCTCCTGCGGTGCTGATGGTGCCGGAACCCGCGACATAAGTGCCGCCTGTAGGCAGAGTCTGGGCGCAGAGGGGCCGGGGGAGCGCACTCAGCAAGGCCAGCAGGGGCAGGGCGGCATGGGGTATTGTTCTGCCTTTGTGTGACGTGAACAGGAAAAATATCATGCCGCAGGGGGTCCGCCAGTATCGGGGGTGATCAGGGTTGCACGTATCATTCTCTTTTGAGGCTGATGCGGGCGGTATGGTACTGCCTTTTACGCGCGGGTAGTCTGTCGCATTTTTGGGTATATCTTGTCTGTATGGAAATGAGCATGTTTTGCGTGAATTTTAGAATGTTTTGAAAAAATAAAAGGAAAACCGTTTTTATGCATGGATTATGAAAAAATTTATAAATAACATGTTTTTATAAAAATCCTTATATATTCGTTAATATAACGGATTTATGCGATAAATTATTTAAAAATTGACCCCTATTCCCATAACGGTACACAGTGCCGCGTGTAGCGTCCATGTTCACTGACAAGCGCACTAAAAGTAGGGTAAAAATGGAAAGACGTAATTTCCTCCGGGCTTCCGTTATCGCGTCTGTCGCCTCGCTGGCGGTGGATGCCGTGCGCGTTTCCGAAGCCAGAGCCGCAGTGAAGCCGCTCACCCCCCCAACCCTGTCGGAGGCTGACGTAGCTGCGCGCCTGCACAAGCTGCGCACACGCAACCAGCGTGCCTGCCCGCCGACAAAAGAGGTTATGACTGCGCTACAGCGTATTCCCAATTCCGTTCTGCTTTATGATCTGGATCAGGTAGAACAGAATTACCTGACCTTTCTTGAGGCCGAACCCGGTGTGGAAGTATTCTATGCCGTAAAATGCGCACCCAATCCGCGTATTCTGCAACGCCTTGCCGCAGCGGGCAGCGGGTTTGACATTGCTTCGCGCGCGGAGCTGGATCTGGCGCTCGCAACCGGTGTTGTCCCGACAAAGTGCATTTTCTCAAACACCGTCAAGCCTGTTGCGGATATCCGCTACGCTTTTGACCATGGTGTAAAGTCCTACGTGGCGGACTCCCGCCATGAGGTGGAAAAGCTGGCCAAGCATGCGCCGGGCACCAATCTGTATGTGCGCATCAGTGTAGACAGCAAGTTTGCCTCGCATCCGCTGGGCGACAAGTTCGGCACAACACCCGAACATGCCAAGGAGCTTCTGCTGCTGGGCCGCAAGCTGGGCCTGAAGCCTTACGGAACGCATTTCCATGTAGGAACGCAGTGCCTGTACCCGCAGGCATGGGAAACGCCGACCGCGCAGGCCGCATCGATTTTCCGTGACATGAAAAAGCACGGGATCGATTTGCAGTTCTTTGATATCGGTGGTGGCTACCCGACTGCCTTTGCAAGCTCGCCCAACCCGCCATCGGTCAAGCAGATTCTTGATACCGTCAAAACCGTTCTGGATCGGGAGCTGCCGGGCCAGAACGTGCGTCTGGCTGTTGAGCCGGGCCGTGGTATTGCTGGTTCGTCCGGCACGGTCAGTGCGCGTGTCATGCTGCGGGCCGACCGGGCCAGTGGCGAGTGGCTGCATCTGGATGCCGGGATTTATCAGGGTCTGTTCGATGCGGTGGACCATTATGTGTACGAAATCGCCACGCCGGGCCGTAGCGGGGCACCGGTTCCCTTTACGCTGTGTGGCCCGACCTGTGACAGCTTCGATACCATCAGCAAGAACCAGAAACTGCCGGGCGACCTGCAGGAAGGGGACCTGCTGATTTTTGAAAACGCTGCCGCGTATTCGGAATCGTGCAACACCACGTTTAACGGTATGCCTTCGCCTGCGGTGCATTACCTGGATGAACTGCTGCCGATCTGACAGGCTGATCCGGGGCTGGGTGGCATAAGCCATTCCTGCCTCGGATAGCTTATGCCGGTAACGGATAAAGGCATGGCTATAACAATAGCCATGCCTTTTTTGCGTACATGATCTGACGTCGCCCTAGGGGTATTACGCCCTGCACTGCGCTCTGGCAGTCGGCCCTGCTGTCCTGATTGCAGGGGTGAAGTCTGGCTTATTCGCCGTGAGAATCGGCTCCGTATTGATGGGGCTGATGGATTCTCCGCCATCAGGGCCTGAAGAGGGAGGTGTTTCCAATCTGCCTAAAAAGTTGCATGGTTTTTTGGATATTTTTTTTATTAAACGTCTTTTGTATAGATTATACAAAAAATTTTACAAAAAAGAGCCGTGGTGAAAAATGTCTTTTCCGCAGAGGAAAAAGGCACGCAGGCAAGGAAATTGCTGAGTTGTGTGCATGGGCATTTCCGCAGAGGCTATTTTATTATGTTAACAAAACATAAAAAATGGCAGAGCATATTTATTTATAAAAAACTAACAATAATTATATCGTTAAGTAAATATAGTGGGTGAAATAATTAACAACAAATAAATATCGATTTTTCAGCTTGTTTTGTCGCGATACATTTATTTTATTCTGGACTCGGGATATGAGACGGAGCGTCAGAAATGAAAAAATGGCGGATGCGCGTGAGCGCTTTTTTTATACCACAAAACAGAACCAAAATGGTACTGTTTGTTGAAATTCCAATAATCATGCCTGTTGTATTTTCTGCCATATGCATAAATGCGTCGCATGCTTATGCGCAGCCTGTAAATCCATATACAGTTGCGACAGGAACTTCGGTAGTTATTGATAAAAATACGACGGTCGATACTGACTCTGCTACCATTAATGGTCATCTTACTATTGATGGCGGCACTTTAAATGAAACGAGCAGAAATACAGGGCAATATAAAATCGGCCTTGTTTACGTTAACGGCACCAGCGGGGACACGGCTACGATGACGGTCGAAAATGGTGGCTCCCTGATCGTGCACCCGGCCGGGAATATTGTGGCTGGTCTTGATGCCGGACAGGTTGGCACGCTGACAGCAACAGGTGCTGGTTCAAACATGTCTGCTGGTTTTTTGCAGGCGGGAAATAGTGGTGATGGCACGATTAATATTCTGGATGGTGCAACCGCCAGTGTGACTCAAACTATTCTTGCAAATATGAGTACAGCGGTTGGTGTGCTGAATGTTTCGGGCTCTGGGTCAAAACTGACAACATCCATACTTTACGTGAATGGTGACGGAAATGGCACTGTAACCATTAGTAACGGGGGTGAGGTCGATGTGAGCACGCAGATTATCTTCGGGTCGGAGGGGGTTGGGGATGGCGTGCTGACTGTCGAAAATGGTAGCGTACTGGCTGCGGGCGGTAATTATGGCCTTGTTGTAGACCCAACTGCAAAAGGCAGCTACCAGTTCACGATAGACAACAGCACGCTGGAAAACATCCAGTCCAACCTTATAACTTATGTTAATATTGGTATTGCCAATACAGCAACTTTTCAGACAAACTCCTTTACGACAGCGCTTGGTGGCATTGTTTATGGCACAGGGAACCTGAACAAAGAGGGCGCAGGCACTCTGCTTATGGCAGAGGACAGCACCTACACGGGAGCCACCACCATTGCACAGGGTACGCTGCAACTGGGTGATGGCGGCACCACGGGTTCGATCGCGTCTTCATCCGCTATTCATGATAACGGCGCGCTTGTTGTGGACCGCAGTAATGCACTGACGCTGACACAGGTTATTGATGGTACGGGTAGCCTGACACAGGCTGGCACGGGCACGACCGTTCTGAGCGCGGACAACACCTACACGGGAGCCACCACCATTACGCAGGGCACGCTGCAATTGGGTAACGGCGGCACCACGGGTTCGATCGCCTCCTCGGCCATTCACAATAACGGTTCCCTTGTTGCGGACCGCAGTAATACGCTGACTGTTTCAGGGGTTATTGATGGTACGGGTAGCCTGACGCAGGCTGGCACGGGCACAACCGTTCTGAGCGCGGACAACACCTACACAGGTGCCACCACCATTACGCAGGGCACGCTGCAACTGGGTAACGGCGGCACCACGGGTTCGATCGCCTCCTCGGCCATTCATAACAACGGCTCCCTTGTTGCGGATCGT
>NZ_BAIN01000102.1 GCF_000613285.1 Acetobacter papayae JCM 25143
ATCCGCGCCTGACCGCAGCGCCAGCGCCAGCCCGTACGCCGCCACAGCCCCGATCAGCGGCGCGCCACGCACCTGCATGGTGCGAATGGCGTGGGCCACCTCATCAGGTGTGACGAGCGTGAGAATATCCAGCGCGAACGGCAGACGGGTCTGGTCGAAAATATGAATGCTCCAGCCGTCTTTTTCATCGACCCAGACACTGCGGTAAGGGGTGCCATTGATTTTCATGGAATTACTCTCAAGCCCCGAAGGCAAAACATGAAGAAAACGGAAGTCCCGATCATAAAGCCACAAGCCATTGCGGGCAACACTCCGCCCTAACAAGAACAGTCAGTGAACAGATAACGGCAGCACCATAGTGCAGGCTGATATTTATTCATGCCTTCTGTACAGTATTTTTTGCATTTTCGGTGGTTTTTGTTATGTAGAGCGGGAACAGCCCAAACATCTGTCGCGGCATGTCCTCGCGGGTAAGGGGTAAGGTTTTTTCTTTATCAGAAAACACATGACATGTTCTTGAATAATCAAAACCATGTCTTCAAGGAAGATTAACAATGAGTGAAACCCGCAAGCGCCGCACGACAAAAACCGCAGCCCCCGAAACCGCGCCGGCACCCGCTCCCAAAAAACGCGCGCCCCGTGCAAAAGCGATCGCAACGGAAAGTGTAGCCGCTCCGGCTGAGCCCGCCACCACCCGCAAGACCCGCACGGCAAAAGCCGTGAAGGCCGCACCGGCTGCACGCACCGCCAAAGCAGCAGCACCCAAGGCCGCCGCTCCGAAGGCTGAACGCAAGACCGCCACCAAGGCAACGGCCAAGACTGCCGCCAAGGCCGAAACCAAGACCCGGGCAAAAACCACCACCCGCACCGCAACAGTGCAGAAAGCAGCAGCCCAGCCTGCCGCCCCGGCCAAGAGCACCCGCAAGGCCGCCGCAAAAGCCCCGACAAAAGCTGCTGCCGCTCCCAAGGCCGCAACACGCGCCAGCGCAAAGCCTGCCAAGCCGCTGCGGCAAAGCCCGCGCCCAAGGCTACCGCCAGCGCACGCCGTGCAGCGGAAACCGCTACGGCCAACAACGCGATTTCCGCCGTTGAAAAACTGCGCATTGTGCAGGAACGCCGCCGCAGCAAGCGTTATGAGCGTCTGGCAGCCGAAGCTGCTGAACAGGCAGCCCCGACCCGTGGCAAGCGTAAAGCCGCACCGGCAAAGCGCGCCCGCGCAACCAAGGGCTGAGCCATAAAAAACAAACGGTCGGCAGGGCGTTTTTCCCTGCCGACCGCTTTACTCTACCGCCCCCTGCCTGCCGGGTTTTATTCTGCCCGGTTTTAACAGGCAGTTTCAGGCAGACAGTCGCCCGCCAGTTCAGAAGCGGCACGCAATTCGCCCACGGGCTGACCATTCCAGTTAAATACTGTGCGCCGCATGTAATGATGCAGCACCGGGCTGTCCTCTTTCCCAAAACGGGCAATCAGGGCGGCGGCGGCAGTCTCTGCCGCGCGCACGCCGCCATCGCGGCATTTGATGGCAATGCCCAGCCCTTGCGCGGGCAGGGCCACAACCATGACCCCCTCAGCCCCCATTTTGGTCAGCACACGCGGGGCAAGCGCTTCCATGACTCTGGTATCGAACTGGCCACTCCCCGCGATCATGAAAGGGTTAGCCGCAATAGCCGCGCGCAACCGTTCAGCCGCCGCTGCACGCGCCGCCCCCAGCCCCTGCCCGGTGGCAAACCGCGCAAACGCCCGCGCAAGTGCCTCCAGCGGCACAGCCCATGTAGGAATGGCACAGCCATCCGTTCCCTGATTATCGCGCGTATGGGCAATGCCGGTTACATCCGCCAGCGTGCGCGCCACAGTTTGCATGACCGGGTGCTCCACCCCCACATACCCAGCCGGGTCATGCCCGCCGGCACAGGACAGACAGACAAACCCCGCATGCTTGCCCGAGCAGCAGTTATGCAACGCTTGGGCAGGCTGGCCACTGGCTGCCAGAGCACGCGCCGCCGTGCTATCCAGCGGCCAGTGAACCCCACATTCCAGCGCGCCATAATCATACCCCGCGCGCGCCAGCATATCGGTGGCCACCGCCACATGCTCCGGCTCGCCTGATGCGAAGCACAGGCTAACGCCAGAGCGGCATCCGACAAGGCAAAACGATCCGCCGCTCCTTCCGTCAGCAACGGCAGGGCCTGCAACGCCTTGACAGTAGAGCGGGGGAAAATGGCCGTTGCGACATCACCTGCAGCAAAAACCGTTCGCCCCTGCGCGTCCACCACCGCAACAGCCCCATAATGTCGGGATTCCACTCGGCCACCGCGCGTGGTTTCCGCCAGCAGGATATCCCCCGCAAGCACGTCTGACGGGCGGGCAGAAAAGGAGGTATTCTGATTCACGGATAAGGCTCCATCGGCTGTCAGGGACACTTGATGCCGGGCAGCATAAGGCCGCGCGGCAATCCGGCAAGAACCCCTAAACGCCACTCAGCCAGTAACAGGGGGCCGAAAACGCTGCCGTGTGGTCTGGGTCGCTCTCCAGCATCTCGGCCACCATGGCCCGGCGCAGGCGCAACACCACGCCCGGCCCGGCATCCTGCTCCTCGGCCCCGGTTTCGCTCAGCCAGGCGAGCCATGGCACCACGCCTGCGCGCTCAGTCAGCATAAGCGGAGCGCGGCGGCTCAGCGGTAGCCCCTGCTCCAGCAGGCGCGCGGCCCTGACCTGTGTTGCCACCAGATACAGGCACCCATCCTCACCACTGCGCCCGCCGAGCGATGCCACGGCAACCGGGCTCAGGCGCACTTCTTCAGGCAAAAAAACCGTGCGCGGCAAAGGTGGCAACGGCAGGGAAAACAGATCGGCCTGCTCCCCGTCTGCAGCCGCCACGCCGGAAACCGGAGCACCCGTACGCGCATGCGATAGCCCAGCTACAACCCTGCCCGCTACTATACAATCCAGACTTTCCGGCCCGGTGTCTCCCTGTCCGGCACGCGCTCCGGTTCCCGGCCTACGGCTACGCCCCTGCCCCCCTCCGACGGCGCGCCTGCGCACACGCTCGGGACCTTGTGGCAGCCCTACCCGGTCAAAACCGGCAAAACCCGGCTGCTCAGGAATGAAACCCGGTTTTCTGGCCATTCATCGTTCCGTTCCGGCCTCCTGCTGCCCGGTGCAGGTGACGCACAGCCCTTCCACCTCGACCGAGGCACTTTGCATGGTAAAGGCCTTTTCGCGGCATACCGTGCGCAACATGTCCAGAATACGCGGCGTATCGGCAATTTCCGTCACCCCGCCACAGGCGCGGCAGATCAGAAACTGGGCGGCATGCACACCACAGGCCCCATGCTCATGCCCGCAGGCCGAAACGACATGACCAGATCGCGCGGAGGACGAGGCAGACGCCCCAGAGGGATCAGCCTCGTCCTCATGGGACAGATGGGTACAGGGCACAAAGGCGGAAAGCCGCTCGATCCGGTGGATCAGGCCATGTTCCAGCAGGAAGTCCAGCGCCCTGTACACTGTAGGCGGCGCGGGCCTGCGATCGGAAACCCGGAGCTGTTCGAGCAGATCATACGCACCCACCGGGGCATCGGCCTGCAGGATCAGGCCCAGCACATCGCGGCGCTGCGCGGTCATGCGCCCCCCCTGCCGGGAGCAGAGCGTTGCCGCACAGTCCAGCAGCCCACGCGTATGCTCGGAAAAACCGTACGGGTCACCAGCCTGCACCGCAGAATCGTGCCCGGCCTGTACGGGCGCATTGTCGGTGGCAGCCGATGTCTGGTTACGCGAGCGGGCTGGGTGCGGGATGCGGGGCATGTTCATCTTCCGTTCTCTTTACTTGGTAGCCTAATCGAGCTTCCAGCGGAAGACCATACATCAACACGCGAGAGGGAGGTGACGAAAGGACGGAACAGATGTAATAATATTACATTCTTTTGAGGGAACCAGCACAAGACATGCCCACATGACACGCCGGCAGGGTAAACACACACACCTGCACCCCCTCCGGTGCCCTGCAAACCGCCACCCTACCCGCCTGCTGCGCACAGGCCTGCTATGGATGCTGCTGCTGACTCCCGCCCTTGCCTTACCCGGCAGGGCAGAGACCCACGCCACCCTGAACATAGTAGCGGTGGAAAACACATGGGGAGATCTGGCCGCGCAGATTGCCGGGCCAGACATGACCGTTACCTCCCTGCTGGCCTCCCCCACGGTGGACCCGCATCTCTACGCCCCCAGCACGGACGATGCCCGCCATCTGGCCGATGCCACGCTGGTTGTCATGAACGGCGCGGGATACGACACATGGCTGGCAAACTAGCCGATGCCGCCCGCCTGCCCGCGGAGCGAATCATCCGTGCCGATTCGTGGCCCGGCTGGCACACGGGCGGCAACCCGCATCTATGGTTCAACACCCGTGCAGTGGCGGATGTCGTTACCCGGCTGCAAGCCGCCTGCGCACAGGTCGACCCCGCCCATGCCAGCGCCTATGCCCAGCGCGGCCGCGCGGTGCTGGACGCCATCGCCCGTGTTGATGCGCTGCTGGCCACAATACGCCCCCATGTCGCAGGGCGCGCGGTTGCGGCAACAGAACCATTATTCGACCCGCTGGCCGAACAGATGGGGCTAGACATGAAAGAGCAGGACTTCCAGACCGCCATCATGAACGGCGTGGAACCCGCCCCGGCCGATATCGCCCAATTTGAAAACGACCTGACCGCGCATAAACTGCACCTGCTGGCCTATAATGAGCAGATGATAGAAGTAGCCGTTGTGCCGCTACTGGAACTGGCCGACAGTTCAGGCATACCCTCCCTGCCGCTGACGGAAACCCTGCCCGCAAACCTGCCTTTTGCGCCAGCGGGCACCGCGCCTCCCCCTCACTGGCAGGACTGGATCAGCGCCATTGCCCGGCAGACGGAGCACCTGCTGGACAGCGCGCCATGACGCACCCGGCCATGAACTGCCCCCATTCTTGAAGCACGGGAGTTGAGTATTGTCCGCGATGGGCGGCGGGTGCTGGATTCCGTAAATTTCAGTATCCCGAACGGCGGCTTCGTCGCGGTGCTGGGGGGCAACGGTGCTGGCAAAACCACACTGTTCCGCGCCATTCTGGGGTTGGATAGCGCATCGCATGGCAGCCTGCATGTAGCAGGACAGCCGGCCCGACCGGGGCAGGCCGCCATTGGCTACATGCCGCAGTCACGGCAGATGGTGGCGGGGCAGATCAGTGGCTGGCACATGGTCGCCTCGGCCTGCGCGGCCAGCGCTGGGGGTTGCCATGGCATACACCCCAAGCCCGTGCGCAGGTCGATGCCGCACTGGCCGCGGTGGATGCACAGGAACTGGCAACGCGCCCGGTGGCCAGCCTTTCCGGTGGGGAGCGCCAGCGCCTGCTGCTGGCACAATCGCTGCTCGATTCCCCGCGCCTGCTGCTGCTTGATGAGCCTCTGGCCAGTCTCGACCCCGCCCGCATGCGCCAGACAGCCCGCCGTATCCATGATCTGGCCCGCCAGCGCGGGCTGACGGTGCTGATTTCTACCCATGACATCAACCCGCTCGAAGGGTTTATGGACAGTGTGCTGTATCTTGCTCACGGCAAAGCCCTTCTGGGCACGGTGGATGAAGTCATGACCACACCGGCCTGAGTGCGCTCTATGGTGCGCCGGTCGAGGTCGTGCGCGCGCAGGGCCGCCTGTTTGTGGTGGCCGAAGGCGGGGGTGACACCCTGCATGCCTGCGACTGCACAGGACACACCCACTGATGCTTGCTTATGAATTTATGCGCACGGCCTTTATGGCGGCTTTTCTGGTCTCGCTCGTCTGCGGGCCTGTGGGGTGGTTTCTGGTGCTGCGCGGCCAGAGCTTTGCCAGCCATGCGCTGGCTCATGTCGGATTTGCCGGAG
>NZ_BAIN01000101.1 GCF_000613285.1 Acetobacter papayae JCM 25143
TGGCGCTGCCTCCGTTACGGGCAGATGCTCGCACTCGATGGGGGGCAGCACCTGCAATGGTCTCCGGCGATGGCCGCCGGCGACGCTCTGGAAGAATAGAACCATCATGTCCGTTTTCGCTCCCTGGGTGGAAAAGCCGCCCCTGCGCTGCCTGTTCATCAACAACATGCTGCTGGACGCCAATATTGGCGTGTTCCCGCATGAGCAGGGGGTAACACAGCGTATCCGCATTTCAGTCTGGTTCGGGGTGGATGACCGGACCGACCTTGAAATCGGGGCGGATGACCTCAGCCGCACGGTGTCTTACGAACAGGTGGTGGTGCTGATCCGCCGGATTGTGGCGGAAGGGCATGTGCGTCTGGTGGAAACACTGGCCGAGCGGATTGCCGCGGGCGTGCTGGCCGATACGCGCGTGCGCGTGGTGCGGGTGCGGATCGAGAAACTGGACGTGTTCGAGGAAATCGAAAGTGTGGGGGTGGAAATCGAACGCCGCCCGTGCAGCCCGTAACTACCGGGGCTGTTTTTTGCCATACCCCCCGCGCTGCCTGATGAATGTGCTGCGCGGGGACAGTCCTCAATGCGTGTGCCGGTGGTGCAGGTCCGGGTAATGGGCGTGGCGGTGTGTCAGCGCGACATGCTGGTGCCGGTGCGTATGGGGCTCGCCCGTTGGGTCGTTCGGGCCATGGCTGTGTTGGTGGTGGGCGTCGTGCGTGTGGCGGTGCTCATGCTCCATGCTGTCATGCGTGTGGTCATGCTCATGCCGCTCGGTCAGGTGCAGCCACAGGCCTAGCGCCATAAGTCCGCCCGCCAGCCCCAGCCGGAGGGTGGGGGCTTCGTGCAGCAGGGGAATGGCCAGACATGCGCCAGCGAACGGTGCCAGCGAGAAATAGGCCCCGGCCCGTGCAGCCCCGAGCGCACGCAGGCCCAGAATAAACAGCACAAGGCTGGCTCCATACCCGGTAAATCCGGTCAGGAGCGCGCCCACCAGCAGGGCAGGCGGTGGAAAACTGGCCCCCGTGGCCAGAGCCAGAGTAAGGTTGACCGTGCCTGCCACCAGCCCTTTTATCAGGGTGATCTGGGTCGGATCAGCGCCTGAAAGGCGGGCGGTGGCGTTATTGTCCACTCCCCAGCACAGGCAGGCCCCGGCTATCAGCAGTGCGCCCGTGCTGGCGGTGATACCTGCTCCTGACCACGACAGCACACAAGCCCCGGCAAGAATGGCAAACGCCCCCAGCACAACCCGCCTGTCGGTGTTTCATGAAAAACACTCCAGGCAATGACCATGGTGGCCAGCCCTTCCAGATTGAGCAGCAGCGAGGCTGATGCGGCATCCGTATGGGCCAGACCCAGCATCAGCAAGGCAGGACCGGCCATGCCCCCGGTCATTACTGCCAGTGCCAGCCAGCCAAAATCCGCCCGGCGTAGCGGGGCCTCCTGCGTGTGCAGCGGGCGCAGCCATGTTATGTGGCGCGTCCCGGTGCGCAGGGCCAGAAGCCCAAATCCCGAGCCTAGATAAAGCAGCCCCGCCAGCATGAGCGGGCTGGTTGACCCCAGCAGCAGCTTGGCCAGCGGCGTGCTGGCTCCAAACAGCAGGGCGGAGAGCAGGGCAAGGGCAATACCGGGCGGCGGAGGGGAGGCTGGCTTAGGCATGGCGGCAGGCTCTCACAGAGCAGGTATGGATGAAAACCTGAAAATGCATTCAGGTTTACGGAGCCGGTGGTGTGGCGTTACAGCCGGGCCCAGCGCTGTCCGTTATGTCCGTAAGGGAATGTTCGGCACTCTCAGCGTTCTGCATCGCAACGTTGTGTTCAAAACTGCCCAGCACAGCAGTCCAGAAGGCGCGCAGGCTTGGAAAGCGCCCCCAGTTTGGTGGATCATCAATTTCTACTGTCGGGTTGAGATTGATGACAGCCTTGCTGGTGCGCTCGATTTCTTCGTCAGTATAGGAGAGTAATGTCCTTATTTCGCGAATAGTGTCCTGATTGAAGATCTGGGTATAATTTTTTGGTGCGTTTCCAATAATTTCAGCCAGTGTCTCGCCATATAAATCGGCATCTTCACCGAACTCGCCGGACTTAAAATCACGCAGGCGGGGGAACATGTCTTCTATATCATTGTTAGAAAAATGCTCTGGGATAAAAGAAAATGTTATTTCTTCAGTGTAATTTTTCACGAGCATTGATGGGTCATTGCCAAGTGCTTTTTTTTGCAGAATAGGTTGGTCAATGCCGGGATTGTCCCAATGGATCAGGTTTTTTATATCTGGATCATTTGCGAAAATCTTTGAAATAAAAATCCAGAACTCCCGGAGATTTTTGAAACAATCAGAATCGGAATGTTTTTCTTTATATTCGGTATTATCGATATGACGGAATACTGCGGTTGCATACTCGATGTCATCATCAGAGTACGATAGTAAGTTGTTTAATTGATTTATAATTCTTATTTTTAAAGGGATACTATATTCCCGTTGTTTCTTGGTGATCTCTCCTATGATTTTGTCGAAAAAAATTCCTTTGTAATTTTCGCTCGGTTTGTAAAAAATACTATAAATAATATCGAATTTTTGACTTATAGCGAAAGCATGAAAGTTTTTGAGGGTGCGCATGGGGTATTCCATTGGGTTTTATGTGAAAAAATCTGATGATGTTTTTGCTTTAATTTTCATTGTTGCACCAACGTTGGCGTTTGCAAGCCAACTATCAGTATGTGTTGAATTTTCGTTAATGGCTCGATGAATTTCACGCTCTGCGGCCTAATTTGTAGTAAAATATGAAAGAAATTCATGTTTTTATTTTGCGAACCGGCGGTCGATATAAGCTTGGTTTAACATGCTTTAACAGGACATGCTCCTAACTTGCGATTATGCGGCGGGGCTTGGAGGTCAAGTGTCTCCTGCCGATGGGGGTAGAGAAGGACTTCCTTTTCAGGAGTTTTTACTGGTTGGGTTGTTTGTGGCGAAGGCCGGGGAAAGTGCTCAGGGGTTATGTTGTCGTTTTTGAAGGACAGGCGGCTTGCATCGGCAGCCGCTACGCGCAGTGCTCGTGTAGCGCCAAAATGGGCCGCGGCATGTATAATGCCGTCGGGAAGCATGGCATCAGCGGCCATTCCCACAAGATTGACGACAGCAGGGGGGGGCATGGGCTTTCTGTGCTGCGGCGCGGGCCATACGTTCGGTCCGGGTTTCTGAAGCCGTGCCGGTGCGCCAGGCGCGTTGCCCGGCAGTTACCATGTCGATGCCGTGAGCGGTAAGGGCAACCCCGCCGACTTTGCTGAGTATGGCTCAGGGCTGCCGAGCAGGGCGGCTCCCCCGGCAACTTCAGCCATGCCAAGACCTATGGTTAGGAGGCCTTCTGCTTTATTTATACTCTTCTGGCTAGGCAGATAGGGCCGGACAATGTTGACGAGCTGACGTTCGGTCATGACGAATGTCAGAGCGGGTTGCCGATGGGTCGTTTGCATGGAGTGTCCTGAAAGGCAGACACAAAAAAAGCCCGCCGGTGATGGCGGGCTTGCTGTGTTGCATAGGTGATCCTGTACCGTGGCTAGGCAACGGTGTCTTGCGGGATCATGATTTTACGGAGAAGCTTCGCTACTGCGTATGACAGTACGAATACTATCTAATCTCTAGCAAAAGCTGCGCGCGGGTGGCCAGAGAAAAGCAGAGTTGTGCCAGTATAAAACGTGCCGGCATAAAAAAAGCCTGACCATGGAGCATGGTCAGGCTGGATAACGCCAGTGTGTTCACACGCGCTTTACGGGAGTCCGCAGCGGGTGTGGGTCAGGCGGTATGTGTCAGGATTCGTGATCTTCGGAATCGGAGCTGACATCGATATCGGAGCTGATGTCGTCGTCGTCATCGTCCAGATCGGTCGAATCCTCCATCACGTCATCATCATCTTCGTCGGTATCGGTGTCGAGATCGATATCCTCGTCATCTTTCTTGACGGGGGTCACGCTTGCCGTGCTGGCCGACAGGCTGTCCACGCTGCGGCGCAGGCGGGGAACCAGTGCGGGCTGTTCTGTACCGCATTTGGGGCAAACTGCGGGAACGCGGCTCAGGTCGTAAAAGCGGGCACCGCAGGAGACGCAGACGCGTTTGGTGCCGAGATCGGGCTGGGTCATCTTGCTACCTGTCGATCCTGATCAGAAGGATGTCTGATCAAACAAGGAAGGGGGCGCACACCCCCGGAAAATACGGTCAAATCCGTCGGGCTGCCGCCAGGGCGCGCAGCCGGTGAGAATCGACCGGAAGCTAGAGCGAGGCCACATGCCATTGTGTTCTCACTCATGTCAAACCCGAAGGTGGGGGTAGTGTGCATTTTTCCGTGTCTGCCGTGTTGTGGCGGCGTCTGCTGGGGGTGGTTTTTATGGTGTAACCACCCTGTGGCGGATTGACTTGCGGGCGTGAGCGCCGGAATGAACAGGGTATGACACATGCACCTGCTTCCGCCTCCCGTCCGCTTACCGTGGCGCGTCCCGCTGCCCCGCTGGGTGGTGTCATCCGTGTGCCGGGTGACAAGTCCATCAGCCATCGTGCGCTCATGTTCGCCGCCCTCGCGCGCGGACAAACCACGATTTACCATCTGCTCGAAGGCGAGGACGTGCTGCGCACCGCCGCCGCCATGCGTGCGCTGGGTGCGCAGGTGGAGCAGCAGGGTGCGCTCTGGGTCGTATCCGGGCCGGGAGTCGGGCAGTTGAGCGAACCGGCTGATGTGCTGGACATGGGCAATTCCGGCACGGCGGCGCGGCTGCTTTCCGGTATTCTGGCCAGCCACGGCATGGCCTCCGTCATGACGGGTGATGCCAGCCTGCGCCGCAGGCCCATGAAGCGCGTGACAGACCCGCTGGCCGCTACCGGGGCAACCTTCATTACCCGCGAGGGCGGGCGGCTGCCGTTGGCCATACGGGGGCAGGCTAACCCGCCTGCGTTGGATTACCGCCTGCCGGTGGCCTCCGCACAGGTTAAATCCGCTGTTCTGCTGGCGGGGCTGAACGCCACAGGCACCACACGGTGGAAGAGCCCGTGCCCACGCGTGACCATACCGAAAACATGCTGCGCTATTTCGGCGCGAAGGTTGAGGTCGAAATCACCCCCGAAGGCGGGCGTATCATCCGCCTTGACGGCCGCCCCGATCTGGTAGCCCCCGAGTGGGCTGTTTGTTCCGGCGGACCCGTCCTCCGCCGCGTTTCCGCTGGTGGCGGCGCTGCTGGTGCCGGGGTCTGACATTACCCTGACGGATGTAGGGCTCAACCCGCTGCGGACAGGGCTGTTCACCACCCTGATGGAAATGGGCGCTCAGGTGGATGTGGTGGAAAAAGCATCCTCCGGTGGCGAACCCGTGGGCGATCTGCGCGTGCGGGCCTCTGCCTGCATGGGGTTGTGGTTCCCGCCGCCCGGGCACCGTCGATGATTGATGAATACCCGGTTCTGGCCGTGGCGGCAGCGCATGCCAAAGGCATTTCGCGCTTTTGCGGGCTGGAAGAACTGCGGGTGAAAGAAAGCGATCGCCTGTCCGCCACCGTGGCCCTGCTGCGTGAAAACGGCGTGCGGGCCGAAGTCGAGGGGGATGACCTTGTGGTGCACGGCACGGCGGGCGCCATACCCGGCGGCGGGCTTGTCACAACCCATATGGACCACCGGCTGGCCATGAGTGCCTCTGTCATGGGGCTGGTAGCCGAAAAACCCGTGCGGATTGATGATACCGCGTTTATCGACACCAGCTTTCCCGGATATTTGACGCTGATGAACCAGCTTGGTGCGGGGTTTGCCCAATGAGCGGCACGCAGGACACCAGCATGGCGCGCGGCGGCCCCGTTATTGCGGTGGATGGTCCGGCGGCGGCAGGCAAGGGCACATTGGCGCGGCGTCTGGCCGAGGCTCTGGGCCTGCCTTATCTGGATACCGGGCTGCTGTATCGCGCCGTGGGGCGTCTGGCGCTGGATGCCGGGCGCAATCCGGCGGACCCCGCACAGGATATTGCCCAGACCCTC
>NZ_BAIN01000100.1 GCF_000613285.1 Acetobacter papayae JCM 25143
ATCCTGCGCGGGGCATGCGGCGGGCACAGCGGCCAGTCTGCCGCGCAAAATGCCCAAGGTGGCGCGGCCCGTGCGCTATGGGGTGCATTTTTTCGTGGTGGATGCGGCAGGGCAGGTTCTGTTGCGCCGCAGGCCGGACACCGGACTTCTGGCTTCCATGACGGAAATACCCGGCACGGTCTGGCAGGCCACGCCTTGGCCGGAGGCTGAGGCACTGGCTACTGCGCCTGCCCGAGCGCAATGGCACGGGGCAGGCACGGTGCGGCATGTCTTTACGCATTTTTCGCTTGAAATCACGGTGCTGGCGGCGCGGGTGGTGCGTTTTGCCAATACCGAGGTCAGTCAGGGCTTTCTGTTGCCCATGGCACGGCTGGAAGGGGCTGCCCTGCCATCGGTCATGCGCAAATGTGTTGCCATGGGCATGCAGGGACTGTCGGAGCATGAGGCCGCTCTGTCTGGCTAAAGGCCGGGCAAGCAGCGCGGGAGAAGGAAGAAACCATGGTTTTCCATCATGTGCCGGCACAGGCGCAGAGCGGGCGTGTCGGTGTTCTGCTTATTAATCTCGGCACGCCGGATGATACGGGCTATCGCGCGGTCAGGCGCTATCTGTCGGAGTTTCTGTCTGACAGGCGTGTGATCGAGGGCTCCCCCCTGTTCTGGCAACCACTCCTGCAGGGCGTGGTGCTGACAACCCGCCCGCGGGCAAGCGGGCGTGCTTATGAGCGGATCTGGAACACCGGGCGGAACGAAAGCCCCCTGCGCACCATAACGCGCGAACAGGCGGAAAAACTGGCCGAGCGGTTCGCAGCCAGCAACGTGCCCGTGGCATGGGGCATGCGCTATGGCGGGCCTTCACTGAAAGAGGCCGTGCATGATCTGCTGCGGCAGGGGTGTGAGCGTATCCTGTGCATGCCGCTCTACCCGCAATATAGTGCCACCACGACCGCTACGGCCAATGATCAGGTTTTTCGCGCCTGATGCGTTTGCGTAACCAGCCCGCTATCCGCACCCTGCCGCCTTTTGCGGATGATCCCGATTTTATCGCCGCTGTGGCGCAGAGCGTGCGCACCGCGCGGGACGAGGCGCTGCGTGTGCAGGCGCTAGAGGGGCGCGAGGGTGAGCCTTTCCAGAAAGTGGTTGCCTCTTTCCATGGCCTGCCGGTGGATTACGTCAAAAAGGGCGATTCCTACCACGCGGACTGCCAGAAAACCGTGAATGCCCTGCGCGAGGCGCTGGGGCGGGACGAGCAGACCCTGCCCATGACCTTTCAGTCACGCTTTGGGCCAACACGTTGGCTGGAACCTTATACCGAGCCGTATATTACCGCTCTGCCCGCGCAGGGGATCACCCGGATTGCCGTGGTCATGCCCGGTTTCATGGCCGACTGTCTGGAAACGCTGGATGAAATCGGCAACGAGGTGCGTGAGCGCTTTCTGCATGCGGGTGGGGAATCGTTTACCCTGATCCCCTGCCTGAATGAATCGCCCGCCTGTATCGACCTGCTGGAAACACTGGCGCGCCGGGAACTGGCAGGCTGGCTGTAGCCATTACGCGCTAAAGCCACGCCGGGGCCTTCAGGCCATGGCAGTGGCGCGGCGCGCGGGCGTGGGCAGGGGTGTTTTATCGGGGTACAGGCAGGGTGTCTGGGCTGCACAGCGCCAGCATTCGGGCTTACGGGCTTTGCACACATAGCGCCCCTGCAGGATCATCCAGTGGTGGGATTCCTGCTTCATTTCCTCGGGGATACGCGCTCCAGCGCTTTTTCCACGGCTTCTACCGTGCGCCCGCGCCCTAGCCCGGAGCGGTTGGCCAGCCTGAAAACATGTGTATCCACCGGCACGGTTGGCTGGTCGAAGGCGACACTCAGCACCACATTGGCGGTTTTGCGGCCCACTCCCGCCAGTTTTTCCAGAGCTTCACGCGTGCCGGGCACCGCGCCGTCATGCTCGGCCAGAAGCTGGCGCGAGAGTTCCACCACATTATGCGCCTTGCTGCGCCACAGCCCAATGGTGCGGATCAGCTGGGCCACGGCGTCCTCCCCCAGTGCCACCATGGCGGCGGGGGTGGGGGCGGCCTCGAACAGGGCGGGTGTTACGCGGTTGACGGAGGCATCCGTTGCCTGTGCCGACAGCACCACAGCCACCAGCAGTGTGAAAGGTGTTGTGTAGACCAGTTCGGTTTTTGCATCGGGCCATGCCCGCGCCAGATCGAGCAGGAACGCCCGGACTTCGGCGGGTTTCATGTCGCGTTTTGCCTGTGCGGCGGGGGGCGTAGCCACCTTGCGTGCGGGTTTTGCTTTTATGGCAGGGGAGGCGGATACGGCTTTGGGGGAACGGGGCTTTGGGGGCATAAGGGGGGCCTGCGGCTGGTCTGTTCGGGCGATAGTGTCAGGGATGGGGGGTATTTGTGCAACCACCCCCTTTCACGATACAGGCTGTGCACGCATTTATGCGCCAGAAAGAATGATCCATCTGTGTTGACTGACCTGTTCGGGGTGTCCGTATGCCTGTGAGTGGTTCCGGGGTGGCTACTGCCGCGCGGAAAACAAGCCTGTTTATTGATGTGCTGCGCTTTGTGGCCCGGCATTGGCTGGGCTTTCCGGTGCCGCTGGCCGTTACGCTGGCCGGAACTATGCTGGCCACCGTGGCGGATGTGCTGATGCCCGTTATTGCGGGGCAGTTGGTGGCCGACGTGGCGCGCCCGGTGGCGGAGGTGGGGCATGATGCGCTGTGGATGCTCGCGGCCATGGCCGGGTGCGGCTTTTTTAGCGTGCTGGCCAAGCGGGGGGCCTATCTTGGCATTACGCGGCTGACCACGCAGGTCATGCAGAAAATAGGCACCGAGGCCTTTGCCCATGTCCAGCGGCTGTCAACCGACTGGCATGCCAGCACCTTCGCCGGTTCCACCGTGCGGCGGCTTACGCGCGGCATGTGGGCGGTGGATATGCTGGATGATACGCTGCTGCTCCTGCTGCTGCCCGAAGTGGCGCTGCTGGTGCTCACCACCCTTGTGCTGGGCTGGCACTGGCTTGCCATGGGTGTGTTGCTGGGCGTGCTTTCCGTGCTGTTTGTTGCGCTTTCCTGCACCTTGACCCTGCGTTACGTGGCCCCATCCGCACAGGCGGCCAATGAGGGCGACAGCCGCATGGGGGCAGCTCTGGCCGATGCCATAACCTGCAATGCCGTGGTGAAGGCTTTTGGTGCGGAAGAGCGAGAGGATGCACGGCTGGCGCGTATTGTCAGCCAGTGGCGCAAGGCAACGGCGCATATGTGGGTGCGCGGGACGGACAGCGCCAATATTCAGGCGGCGGCGGTCATGGTCATGCGGCTCGCACTGGCGGGCGGTGCTATCTGGCTGTGGGCCGCTGGCCGGGCTGGCCCCGGAGATGTCGCCTATGTGCTGACCATGACCTTTCTTGTGCAGGGCTACCTGCGCGAGATTGGCCAGCAGGTTTCGGTTGTGCAGCGCTCTGTCAATGAAATGGAGGAACTGCTGCTGCTGTGGCGTACGCCCGCAGCCGTGGCGGACCCGGTAAACCCGCAGCCTTTGCAGGTTACACAAGGCGCGATCAGCTTCGAGCATGTCCGCTTCTGCTATCCGGGTCAGGCGAAAGCGTTGTTTGATGACTTTTCCCTGACAATCGCGCCGGGCAGCCGAGTAGGCTGGTGGGGCCATCAGGTTCAGGCAAGACAACATTTACCAAGCTGCTCCAGCGGCTTTACGCGCCACAGGCGGGCGTGATCCGGGTGGATGGTACGGATATTGCCACGGTGCGCCAGTCGGCCTTGCGGGCGCGTATTGCGCTGGTGCCGCAGGAGCCATGCTGTTCCACCGCAGTCTGGCGGAAAACATTGCGTATGGGTGCCCCGGTGCCACGCGGGCGCAGATAGAGGAGGCCGCGCGGCTGGCCAATGCCTCCCGCTTTATCGACCGTCTGCCCGATGGGTATGAAACCCTTGTGGGGGAGCGTGGCATCAAGCTGTCCGGCGGGGAGCGCCAGCGTGTGGCCATTGCCCGTGCTTTTCTGGCCGATGCGCCTATTCTGGTCATGGATGAGGCAACGGCCAGTCTGGATTCGGAGTCCGAGGCTCTGGTGCAGCAGGCCATGGAGCGGCTGATGCAGGGGCGCACGGTGCTGGTGGTGGCGCATCGTCTGGCGACCGTGCGGGGGCTGGACCGTATTGTGGTGTTCGAGCATGGGCGCGTGGTGGAAGACGGCCCGCATGATACACTGGTGAGTAAGGAAAACGGCCTGTACCGCAGGCTGTACACCCTGCAGAGCCTGTAAGGCGGTGCGGTAGCTATTTGTGACAGGGAGGGTCATGACAGTTCATGACGGCGGAAACGGAACCTGACAACGAAACCGAACGGCTGAGAAAACAGCGGCGCGATGCGCTGGTGGCCCGTCTGCCTGCGCGTCTGGCGCGCTGGGTGCGCTGGCTACTGGCGGCAGAGCGGCGCACGCTCAGGATGTTTGCGGGATTTCTGTTTCTGCTGGGTGGGTTTTTGTCTTTCCTGCCCCTGCTGGGTATCTGGATGCTGCCGCTGGGTGTGGTGCTGTTGGCCGAGGATATTCCCCTGTTCCGCGGGCTGAGCGTGCGCCTGTTCGCCTGGATGGCCCGCCGTAGGCCCGACCTGTTTGCGGAGCAGAAGGAGAGCGGGCGCTAGAGAGCGGGATATGGGCCGGAGCTATCGGATAGAGCGATAGCTGGGCAGGGGCATTACAGACTGGTGCGATTCCGAAACATTTTTCTATGCTGGAGCCTTTGCAAGCCATCAGCTTTGCTCCAACCGGAAAAAAAGGACCCGCCATGGATCACGCACCGGTACCCGCTACCGACGATGCCGCCAGTCTGGCGGCGCTGGGAGTGAAGTCGGATTTCGACCGCTCCATGTCTATGATCGAGAATTTTGCACTGGGTTTTACCTATCTGTCGCCCGTGGTGGGGGTGTACACCCTGTTTGACACCAGCCTGCAGACAGGTGGTGGCCCCATGATCTGGTCTTACGTGCTGGCGGGTATTGGCCAGTTTCTGGTGGCGCTGATTTTTGGTGAAGTCGTAGCGCAGTTTCCCATTTCTGGCGGGCTTTACCCATGGGCACGCAGGTTGGTGGGGCGCAAATGGTCGTGGGTGACGGCGTGGGTTTATGTATGGGCGCTGTTTACCACCATTGCCGCCGTGGCAACGGGGGCGGCTCCGTTTCTGGCTTTGCTGACAGGGGGCTCCAGCGCGCCGGGCCTGACAACGGCTATAGCGCTTGCGCTGATTGCGCTCTCCACACTGTGTAACCTCGCGGGCACAAAACTGCTCGCACGTGTGGCCATGTTCGGTTTTATCTGCGAACTGGTGGGGGCTCTGTTTGTCGGAGGGTATCTACTGGCCTTCCACCGGGTGAATACGCTGGGCGCATTGCTTGACCCCATGAACGCCGCACCGGCTAATGGCAGTTATCTGCCTGCTTTTCTGGCGGCATCGCTGCTCGGGCTGTTCTCGTGCTACGGGTTTGAGGCCTGCGGCGATGTGGCTGAAGAAATTCCAGATCCCGGCCGCCAAATTCCCAAAGCCATGCGCATGACCATCTATATCGGGGTGGGGGCATCCATTTTTGCCTGTGCCGCACTGCTGCTGGCCGTGCCCGATATTCCGGCAGTGATTTCGGGCAAATCTCCCAATGCGCTGAGCGATGTGCTGATGAACGCCTTCGGCCCTACTGGTACCAAGGGGGTTGCGGCTATTGTAATGGTGTCTTTCATGTCCTGCGTGCTTAGCCTACAGGCGGCAGTCAGCCGGCTGATCTACTCCTTCGCGCGGGATGGTATGGTTGCGGGGTCCGCACCGCTTTCACGGGTTTCGACCCGGCATGTGCCGGTAAATGCACTCTATCTTTCCGGGCTGGTGCCGGGCGCTATCGTGCTGTTGGGCCTGTTTGCGCAGGATGCGCTGACAACCATCGTCAGCTTTGCGGTGGTGGGGATTTACGTGGCCTTCCAGATGGTGGTGGCGGGTGCGCTCTATGCCCGTCTGCGCGGCTGGCAGCCGGGGGGACCGTTTACTCTCGGGCGCTGGGGTTTTGCGGTTAATATTGCAGCACTGGCTTATGGTGTGCTCGCCATTATTAATATCCTGTGGCCCCGCATGCCGGATGCGCCAT
>NZ_BAIN01000099.1 GCF_000613285.1 Acetobacter papayae JCM 25143
GGCGGACGAGGAACAGGGGCGGCGCGGCGGCACACAGGCCCTGCCCGCCATAGCGGGTATGGCCCGCGCTCTGGAAGAAGCACTGGACACCCCGGCTGACCACGCTCCCCTGCGTGACCGGCTGGAGCAGGCCGCGCGTGATGCCGGGGCTGTCGTGTGTGGTGGCGCAGCCCCCCGGCTGGCCAATACGAGCTGTCTGGCTTTGCCGGGCCTGCGTGCGCAGGGGCAGCTTATGCGGCTTGATCTGGAAGGATTCTGTGTTTCGGCGGGGTCTGCCTGTTCATCGGGCAAGGTGGCCTCCTCGCATGTGCTGGAAGCCATGGGGCTGGAGGAACTGGCAGGGCAGGCCATTCGTGTCTCCCTGCCATGGAATGTCAGGCCGGGTGATGTCGAACGGTTTGCCGCCGCCTATACGCGACTGGCCGCAGGGCGTGCGCAGGGGGCCAGCGCTGTTGCGGTTGCTGGAGGACTGGTGTGAGCACGCTGTATTTCGACCACGCCGCCACCACCCCGTGCGACCCGCGCGTGCGGGCCGTGCTGGCTCATGCGCTGGAGGCGGAAAACGCCAACCCCCATAGCAACGCCCATGCCAGTGGCCGTGCGGCGGCGGACAGGGTGGAGCAGGCGCGGGCCGATGTTGCAGCGCTGATCGGGGCGCAACCGCGCGAGATTGTGTTCACCTCCGGGGCGACCGAGGCCAATAATCTCGCCATCAAGGGGGCTGCACGGCATCTGGCTGCGCGCGGTTCGGAACGGCGGCGGGTGATCACGGTCGCCACTGAACATAAATGTGTGCTGCAAAGCGTGCTGGATCTGGCGCGCGAGGGGTTTGAGCCGGTTATCCTGCCTGTAGGCGCGCAGGGCCAGCTGGACCCGGAACATCTGGCCCGCGCCCTTGAGGTGCCCACCGCACTGGTATCGATTGCTGCGGCCAATAACGAAACCGGGGTGTTGCACGACCTTGCCACGCTCGGGCCGATAGTGGAGGCGGCGGGCGCGCTGCTGCATTCTGATCTGGCGCAGGCGGCAGGCAAGATCGCGCTGGATGTGCGGGGGCTCAATCTGGCTCTGGCTTCCATTTCCGCCCACAAGATGTATGGCCCCAAGGGTGTGGGCGCGCTGTTCATGCGCCACCGCCCCCGCGTGCGGGTAGAGCCACTGTTTTCTGGCGGCGGGCAGGAACGCGGCGCGCGCTCGGGCACATTGCCGGGCTTTCTGCTGGCCGGGTTTGGCGAGGCCAGCCGGATAGCCATGGCAGAGCAGGCGCGCGATGCGCAGCATCTGGCCGAACTCCAGCAGGTGTTTATGACACGGCTGGATGCGGTGCTGCCCGGCTGTGTGCTCAATGCGGCACAGGCCGAACGCCTGCCGGGTATTTTCAGTGTGCGCCTGCCAGAGGGCCTTCGCGCCATGGATGTGCTGGCCGCCATGCCAGACCCCACAGCCCCTGCGGCAAAAGGTGAGCAAAAACAGGCGGATAATGAGGTGGACTGTCTGGAGGCCTCTCTGGGTTCAGCCTGTTCCTCGGCGGAACTGGCGCCGTCTTACGTGCTGGAGGCCATGGGCCTGAGCCGCGATGAGGCCGCAAGGAGCTTGCGTCTGTCCCCCGGACGTTTTACCTCAGCCGCCGAAGCGCTGCGCGCGGCGGACAGCCTCGCACGCGTGGCTGTCCGGGTTCGGGACAGCGGCGTGACCATGAAAGCCGGGGCCAGTGAGCCCTGAGTGCTGGCACGGTCTGTAAAATTCTTACTGGCAGGACGGATACCAATGCCCCAGATGACGTTTGTTGAACAGGACGGGACGGAACACACGGTCGATGCGCCGGTGGGCCTGTCGGTGCTGGAAATCGCCCACAAGCACGATATCGACATTGAAGGCGCGTGCGAAGGCTCGCTGGCCTGTGCCACCTGTCACGTTGTGGTTGATCCCGCCTGGGCCGAAAAACTGTCCACCCCGACTGATGATGAGGAAGATATGCTCGACCTCGCCTTTGGTCTGGAAAAAACATCCCGCCTTGGCTGCCAGATCGTCATGACCGACGCGCTGGACGGCCTGGTGGTGCGTCTGCCCAGCAAGGGCTGAAGAAAGAAAACAGGGGGTAAACAGCGTCCATGCGCGTTCTTGTAGCCATGTCCGGGGGGGTGGACAGTTCCGTGGTGGCCGCCCGCCTGCTGGAGGAAGGCCACGAGGTCGTGGGCGCGACCCTGCAACTGTACGACTCGCGCGCACCTGCCAAAAAAGGGGCGTGCTGCGCTGGGCAGGACATCCGCGATGCGCGAGCCGTGGCCGACAGGCTGGGTTTCCCGCATTATGTGATTGATGCCGAGCAGCGCTTTACCAACAGCGTGATTGAGCGTTTTGCCGATGCCTATGCGCAGGGCGAAACCCCGGTGCCGTGTGTGGCCTGTAATCAGGGCGTGAAATTTACCGACCTGCTGGGCCTTGCGCGCGAAATCGGGGCGCAGGCCATGGCGACCGGCCATTACGTGCGCCGGATCGAAGGGCCGGAGGGGGCTGAACTGCACCGCCCGGTTGATATCGAGCGAGACCAGAGCTGGTTCCTGTTCGCCACCACGCGCGATCAGCTTGAATTCCTGCGCTTTCCGCTGGGTGACATGCCCGACAAGGCCGCAGTCCGCCGCGAGGCGGAACGCTATGGTCTGGTGGTGGCGGGCAAGCCCGACAGTCAGGATCTGTGCTTTGTAACCGATGGCTCCTATGTCGATCTGGTTGAGCGCATGCACCCCGAAATGGCCGGGCCGGGCGAGATTGTGGACCGGCAGGGCCGTGTGGTGGGCCAGCATGAAGGCGTGATGCGCTTTACCGTGGGCCAGAGCAAGCGGCTGGGTAATGCTGCGCGGCTGGAAGGCGAACGCCAGATGGTGGTGGGCGTGGAACCGGCGCATAGGCGGGTGATTATCGGCCCGCGCGCGCAGGCCAGCGTGCAGGCTCTGTCCGTGCGGGATGTGAACTGGCTGGTGGATGCCCCGCCCGAAGGGCTTGTCTGCCGGGTGCAGATGCGCGCACGTGAGGCCCCTCGCCCCGCCCGCGTGGTGCCAACCCCCGATGGCGCGCGCGTGCTGCTGGAAGAACCGGCTATGCCCGCACCCGGTCAGGCCTGTGTGTTCTATCAGGACAGCCGTATTCTTGGGGGTGGGTTTATCCGCCGTGCGGAGCCGCAGGGCGATCAGGACGCGGCGCAGGCCGCAGGAGAAAAAGCACATGGTTGATGGGCGTCTGGTAATCGGCACGCGGCGGTATTCATCATGGTCGCTGCGGGGCTGGCTTTCCGTGCGTCTGGCCGGGCTGGATGTGGATGTGCAGGCCCTGCGTCTGGCCGGTGGCGGTAAGACAGTCGCCCTCAAGACGCTTTCCCCCAATGGCTGCGCACCTTATCTGGAGTATGCGGGTATTGCGGTGTGGGACTCGCTGGCCATTGCCGAATACTGTGCGGAACTGGCTCCGGCCCTGTGGCCGCAGGACCGCGCGGCGCGGGCGCATGCCCGCTCTATTTCAGCGGAAATGCATTCAGGCTTTCGCGCGGTGCGCTCGGCGCTGCCCATGAATCTGGGCCGGGTTAACTGCCCGCTGGCCGCCGGGCTGGATGAGGACACCCAGCGCGATATCGCCCGGATCGATACGATCTGGACCAATACGCGCAACCGGTACGGGGCAGAGGGGCCGTATCTGTTCGGGGCGACTTTCTGCAATGCCGATGTGGCGTTTGCGCCGGTGGTCAGCCGTTTTGCTTCCTATGCCGTGCCGGGCCTGTCCGATGTCTCCCACGCTTATATGCGTGCAGTGCAGGAGCACCCGCTCATGCGTGAATGGGCGGCGGATGCGGCGCAGGAGCCACAGGACTGGCAGCTTGAAATGTACGAATCCCTGCGCTGAACAGCGCGGGGTTTCGGCAGGGGGCCGCCATGGGGGTAATGCACGCGCCGCTTACGGCCGACACCGCGCGGGAGCCGGGGCAGCCAGCAGGTGGACAGGCCCTGCGGGTCATGACGGTGCTCTCCCCGCGTGAGCGGTTTGCACCGGGTGAGTGTGGGGCCATAGGGCTGCTGGTACGGCGTCTGGCCACGCCGGGCGAGGTGGTGGTGGGCACCGCCCCACAGGGCGTCTCGTTTGCCGATGTGGCGTTCAGGCCCGTGCCGCCGGTGTTTTCGTGGCGTGGTGGGCGGGTGCGCTACCGCAAAGGGGTGGCGCGGCTTGTCCGTGAACTCCGCCCCGATCTGGTGGAGGTGCATAACCGCCCTGATCTGGCGCTTGCCCTGCGCCGCCGGTTTCCGGCCCTGCCTGTCGTGCTGGTTCTGCATAACGACCCCTGTACCATGCGCCGGGCGCGCAAGCCTGCCGAGCGCGAGCATCTGGCCCGTGCTGTGGCGGTTGTGGCGGTATCGGAGTGGGTCAGGCAGCGCTTTGTTAGTCAGGGCGTTGGGGGGTGTGTGTCTATCCTGCCCAATAGTCTCGACCTTGAAGCTCTGCCCGAGTCCCTGCCTGCCGCCGAGCGCGAAAACCTTGTGCTATTTGCCGGGCGTGTGGTGGCCGACAAGGGGGCGGATGCGTTCGTGGCCGCCTGCGCCACCCTCCTGCCTCGTTACCCGGAATGGCGGGCGCAGATTCTCGGTGCAGATGATTTTGGTGAGCATACGCGCGAGACGCCGTTTTTGCGGGGTTTGCGCCCGCAGGCACAGGCTGCCGGTGTCGCGCTGGAGGGGTATCGCCCCCATGATGCCGTGCTCAAGGCCATGAGCCGGGCCGCCATTGTGGTTGCCCCCAGCCGCTGGGGCGAGCCGTTTGGCATGGTAGCGCTGGAGGCCATGGGCTGCGGCGCGGCCCTGCTGGTGTCGCCCAATGGTAATCTGCCGAACTGGCCGGACAGGCCGCTCTCTATGCCGACCCGGATTCGCTGCCCGAACTGGTGTCAGCCCTTGAAAGCCTGATGGACGATGTGGCCTGCGCGCGCGTCTGGGCCAAGCGGGGCAGGAGCGCGCCGCTCGTTTTGACTGCCGCACCATGCGCGCTATCCGTGCTGAACTGCATGCCGAGGTTGTGCGTGCATGGCCGGGAAAAGGCCTTTTCAACGCCTGACAACCTCCGGGTGCCAGACCCCGCCTGCACACAATCGCGCAAGGGGGTGGAAAAGCGGGATGCCAGAGGGCGAAGCGGATGTGCTAATCCGGATTCATGGCGTTGTCTGCATCGCCTGATTTTTCGCGTTACGGAATTCATTCATGCTGTTCGTGCCTCTGCCCCGTCTTTGCCGTGCCTTTGTGGTTTTGCAGGTTCTACTGTCTGTTCTGGCGGTTGGCGTGCTGCCGGGCTCTGTCAGGGCGGCGGAAAGCCCGGCGGTCATTACCCCGCACACCATCGCGACACTGATAACCGCAACGGATACGGTGCGGGCTGGCACCGCCCTGCCTGTGGCGCTGCGCCTGCGGCTGCAACCGGGGTGGCATACCTACTGGCGCAATCCGGGTGATGCGGGCGAGCCGGTGGCCGTACGGCTTGTGGCACAGGGCGCGCTGTCAGGGCAGACAGAGACAATCCTGTGGCCCACACCCATACGGATCAGGGCGGCCTCGCTCATGTCTTACGCCTATATGGGCGATGTGGTGCTGCCGTTGTCCCTGCCGCTGGTGGTGCCGCCGGGTGGCGGGGCATCGGGCGATACGGTTGTTGTGCACGCGCATGCAAGCTGGCTGGTGTGCGCGGTTGTGTGTGTGCCCGAGGAGGCAGAGCTGTCGCTGTCCCTGCCGCGTGTTGCGGAAGGGGACGGGCTGGTGAATTCCGCGCAGGCGGGGCTGTTTGCCAGTGCCGCGCGCGCTACACCCGGCCAATCACCCTATCAGGCGGTTATTGGCTCGGATGGTGTCATGCGGCTGAGTGGTGCCGGGCTTTCCGCCAGCACGGTGCGTGCGGCATGGTTCATGGCTGACCAGCCGGGGCTGATCGACCCGGCAGCCCCGCAGAACGAGCGCGTGCAGGATGGCGCGGTGCTGCTGCACCTCAAACCGCTGTCTGATTTTACGCCCGGCCATGATTTGTCCGGTGTTGTGGTGCTGCAAAGCCCGGCAGGGGCGGAGCAGGCGGTAGTCCAGACAGTGCGCCGCGTGGCAGGCCCGGTTGAAGAGGCCGCCAGTGCCGGAGTGGCCAGTACAGCGGCTCGGGCAGCGGGCATAGCTGCACCGGAGGGGGCCGCTACTCCTGCCGGGCAGGCGGGTGGTCAAGGTCTGGCGGATATCATGCGGCTGGCGCTGTTCGGGTTGCTGGGTGGGCTGGTGCTTAACCTCATGCCCTGTGTTTTTCCGGTGCTGGCCATGAAAGCGCTTTCGGTCGCGCGGCTGGGGCGTGCGGGGCGTGCGGCCCAGCTCTGGGGGGGCGCAGGCTACGCGCTGGGCGTTATGGCCACCTTCATGGCGCTG
>NZ_BAIN01000098.1 GCF_000613285.1 Acetobacter papayae JCM 25143
CTGGGGGCTGGAGGATGCGGTGCTGCCGCTCCCCAACACGCAAGGGCTGGTGCCGCCCCCACATGAGCTACTGCTGGAACAGACCGGGCATCTGCCCCAGCTTGAACGCCCGGCGGAGGTGGCGCAGGCCGTAGCGGCATTTGCCGCTCAGGCACAGGCGGCACCATAAGGGCACCGCCGAACCTTTTCCGGGCCTGACCTTTTATTCAGAGGCCAGCGTTACAGCCCCGATCAGGCCTTCCTCGGTGCCAAAGCCCAGCATGCAGCCGTCCGGGCTGTACGCCAGAGCCGTAATGGCCCCACCCTGATTGAGCGAAACAGGCAGAACGCGGCGTGTTTCGATATCGATCATCAGCACTGAGCCATCGGCAAAGCCTGCGGCTACTACGTCCTGTGTGGGGTGGCAGGCAACGCGGGTGCACAATGCGCCGCCCGAGCCGGGCAGTTCTACCGGCGGTTTGCCCATGGGGCCGCTGCCTGTGAACGACCACATGACCACCACATCAGCCCGCTTGTTACCAGCCATTTGCCATCGCGCGTGAACGCCATGGAACGCACCTTGGTCGGGTAGCCGCTCATGCGCATGTTATGGCCGTCAGCCAGACGCCAGCCATGTAGGTCGTTGTCCTGCATGGCAGTCACTACGGCATCGCCCTGCGGGTGCATGACAATGCCCAGATGGCTGCCTTTCCATTCCAGCAGGCGGGGGCTGCCATCCTTGGACTGGGTGAACCACAGCGACACGCCATTGTAGTGCGAAACCGCAATACGCTTGCCACGGGGGTCGAACGCCATACCGCCTACCGTTGAAGGGTGCTCCAGCGTGCGGGTCACGGTGCGGCCCGTCGCATCGCGCAGTTCCACCTCGCGCCCGGCGGCAGAGGCGACAATGGCCAGTTTGGGGTCCACATAGGTTACGACATGCTCGACCCAGCGCCGGCCCTTGCCCAGTTCCTCGATCTCGCCCGTGGGGTCCAGACGGCAGAGCCGCCCGTCATCCCCACCGCTGAGGAAGCAGTCCGTCAATGTATCGGCGGACAGGGTCAGGGCCGGGCCATCATGCACCGCGTGAGATGTCCAGCTTGCGGGGGTGCGCACGTCTTCGCGGTGCAGGACAACGACATCGCCTCTACCGTGGCAAAGGCGAAACGGCTGGAATCACGTGAAGCTACGCAGTCCGTGATTTCACCTTCGACAACCCGCACACCGCCCCGGCTGTCAATCAGCCACCGGGAGACAGGGTTTGTGAATGCTGCGTGTTCATGCGGCAATGCAGCTTTCAAGCCCACGGCGGAGCTGGGGCCGGTTGAGGTTGCGGCCAATGAACACAAGGCGGCTTTCACGCGCTTCATCTGCTTTCCACGGGCCTATGGCATCGCCATCGGCCATCATGTGTACGGCCTGAAAGGCAAAGCGGTCAGGCTGGCCCGCGAAGTTCAGAATCCCCTTGGTGCGCAGAATATCAGCGCCTTTTTCCTGCAACAGGGCGCTGACCCACATCTGGAAACGACCGGCATCAAGCGGTTCCTTCACCACGAGCGAGACACTGGAAATGTCTTCCTCATGCTCGTGCGAGGGGTTTTCCAGAAAATCGGGGCTGGCTTCCAGTACGCGGGCAAGGTCGAAACCACCGCGATCGAGCACGTCGGTCAGTTTGACATTGCCTTTCTGCGCGCGGTGGATGGGGGCGGCGCTGTTCAAGCGGCGAATGGTCTCTTCCACGCGGGCAAGTCCGGCCTCGTCCATCAGGTCGGTCTTGTTGAGGATAATCACATCCGCAAAGGCAAGCTGGTCGCGTGCTTCGGGGCTTTCTTCAAGGGTGGTCAGGATGTTGTAGGCGTCAACAACCGTCACGACCGCATCAAGCCGGGCTTTTTCGCGCACATCTTCATCTGCGAAGAAGGTCTGCGCTACGGGGGCTGGGTCGGCCAGACCCGTGGTTTCGACAATCACGCCGTCAAACTTGCCGCGCCGCTTCATCAGTCCGTTCAGAATACGGATCAGGTCGCCACGCACGGTGCAGCAGATGCAGCCGTTGTTCATTTCGAACACTTCCTCGTCGGCATCCACCACGAGGTCGTTATCCACGCCCAGTTCCCCGAACTCGTTGATGACAACCGCATATTTGCGGCCGTGCTCGGCGGTCAAGATATGGTTCAGCAGCGTGGTCTTGCCCGCTCCCAGAAAGCCGGTCAGGACCGTGACCGGCACGCGGTTATCTGGCTCGTCGGCCTGTGTGATGTCGGCGGAAATACCGGATACATCGGACATGGGAGAACCCTCCGTTCTGGCTGCGTTATGGGTGTCATATAGGACAGCAGGGGCTCGGAAACCAGAGACCCCGCCACCCGGGGTGCCTGCGCCAGCCCTGCTGGCCATCGGTTACCGGTTGGTGGGGGAGGTGGAATCGGGCCGGGGGGCGGGGGCGGCATTTTTTTGCCCAGCGCTCGTGGTGCGCAGGAAGCGCACGGCCAGCGCGCCATACAGGGCGTGGCTGCACAGGGCGCGTGAAATGCCAAAGGCCAGAAAGGCGCTCGCCATCAGGGCCAAGGTAATCTGCTGGTTGTCGCACATTTCCATGACAATGACGGTCGCTGTCAGGGGAGATTGCGTTACGGCGGAAAAATAGGCCACCGTACCCAGCAGGACCACCGCGCCTGAAGCCGTGTGCGGCAGATACTGGGCAACCCACCCGCCCATGCCCGCCCCGATGGACAGATGGTGCGAACAGCCCGCCCGGAATGCCCGAGCAGTAAGAGACAAAGGTGGCCAGCAGCTTGAGCACGAAATAATAGGCCGGATACTGATCCGACCCCATGATGATATCGCGCGCCTGCGTATAGCCGGTGCCGTAGGTAATGCCTTCGGAAACAATGCCGATAATGGCCAGTACAAGGCCGCACAGCGCCGCGAACAGCACAGGGCGGCGGCTGATGAAAGCGCCTATCCGCCCCGGTATCCCGCGCGATACGCGCACCAGAAGGGCGGAAAACATGCCGCCGCTCAGCCCGCCCAGCACGCCGCAGGCCAGAACGGCCAGCCAGCTCGCCCCGACCGGCACGGCCGAATAGGTGTGGCCGAAATAGGTGTAGTTGCCCATCAGGCGATGGCCGTCACACCCGAAATGACCACGCAGGTCAGCATGGTGCCGCTGGTGCGCTGCTCGAACGAGCGGGCCAGTTCTTCTATACCGAACACGATTCCCGCCAGCGGGGTGTTGAAGGCGGCGGCAACCCCGGCGGCCCCTCCGGCCTTGATTAGGGCATGAATGCCCGTCACGTTGGTCATGCCCGCCTGCCGCCCCACCATGTGCATGATGGAAGCTCCCACCTGTACGGTCGGGCCTTCACGCCCGATGGAGGCACCGGCCAGCAGCCCCAGACAGGTGAGAAAAATCTTGGCCAGCGCAATCCGTATGGCCAGAATCCGGTCTACCAGCACCATGTCATGCAGGTGCAGGCAGGCAATGGCCTGAGGGATGCCGCTGCCCTGTGCGCCACGGAACCAGCGGCGTGTCAGCCATGTGGAAAGGGCCAACCCCAGCGGGGCCACCACCAGCATCAGTAGCGGGCTGACATGGGTAATGCGCGCACGGAGATGGCTTGCGGCATCGGCCAGCTCCGCAAAGCCTACGGCCACAAGGCCGACCAGCACCGCGCCCGACCAGTAAATGAGCTTGCGCCGCCAGTTCAAAGTGCCGTTTCGGGCCAGATCACGGAACTGGTGGAGGGATTCGAGCGTGGTGTTCACGCTGGGGTGCATGGGTCGGGTCCGCCTGATGGAAACTGGGCCGGAAACGCGGCTGGGTCTGTCCGGTTTCCCCCATAGCCGCATCTGTCCCGGCATGGCAAAGGTTTCATGCGTGCGGGGAGACTGGCATGCTCTGGCGGGTTAGGTCCGCCCCTTTGCGGGTGGCTCGGCAGGGGGTGTTGCAGGCCGTGGCCAGAAGACAATGCCTCATGTTTGGCCAGACGGTCAGGCTCGACATGGATATGCACCAGCGTGCTGCCCATCTGTGCACGCAGCCCTGCTTCGATGCGGTCGCAGATATCATGGGCTTTTTCCACGCTCATGCTGCCGGGCACCACCAGATGGAAATCCAGAAATGTCATGGCCCCCACGATCCGGGTGCGGATATCATGGGCTTCAATCGCACCCTGCCCATTGGCCGCGATAATATCGCGGATCTGGTCCAGCGTTGCGCCATCGGGGGCCTGATCCATCAGCCCCGCAATGGAGTCGCGCATGACTTCCCAGCCCACGCGCAGTACGTTCAGGGCAACAAACCCTGCCAGCAGCGCATCCAGCCGGGCCCAGCCGGTGATGGGAATAAGGGCCACACCCACAACCAGTGCTGCCCCTGTCCACACATCGGACAGCACATGCTGCCCCCCTGCCACCAGCGCGGGCGAGCGGCGTGCCCGGCCTGCCTGAAGCATGGTCAGCCCCCAGCCAGATTGAGCAGGGTGGCAGTACCGTTGAGCGCAAGGCCGGACCATGGGGCAAGAGCGGGGTGCGGTGACAGCCAGCCCTCAATGGCCTCGCGCCCGATCAGGAAGGCTGTTAGCACCACCAGTGTACCTTCGGCCACGGCGGACAGGTATTCGGCCTTGTAATGCCCGTAGGTGTGGTTGTGATCCGCCGGGCGTTCGGCAATGCCCAGCGCCCATAGCCCCCCGGCGGCGGATACGACGTTGATGATGGTTTCCATCGCATCGGCGCCAAGGGCCACGCTGCCCGATACGGTATAGGCCGCGTATTTCAGTGTCAGCGCCAGTACGCTCACCAGTAGGCTGAGCAGCGCAATGCCTTTGTTGCTGTCGGGCAGAACGAACAGGGGCATAAGGGGGCAGGCTCCGGCGGCGGGGGTCAGACCGTGTTGGGGTCTGTCAGGTGGCATGAAGGGGCGTAGGCGGCGCTTTCGATCTGCACCGTGGGGTGGGCTATGGCAAAGCGCGTGCGCAGGGTTTCAACAGCCTGTGCCAGCAATATGGCGTTCTGCTCGCCCGAAGCCTCCGCCGTGCTGACCAGATGCACCGTCAGCGCGGTTTCTGTGGTGCTCAGGGGCCATACATGCAGGTCGTGCAGGTCGGCAACCCCGGGCAGGGCGCGTAGGGCTGCTTCAAGGGCTGCGCTATCGACCGAGCGGGGTACTGCGTCCAGAGCCATGTCCAGCGAATCCCGCAAAAGCGACCATGTGCTCAGTACCACCACCACGGAAATACCAAGGCTTATAGCCGGGTCGATCCAGTTCAGCCCTGTCAGCAGCACCAGAGCCCCTGCAATGACCACGGCAAGGGATGTCAGGGCATCGGCCATCAGATGGGCAAAGGCTCCGCGTACGTTCAGGTCTTCCTTCTGGCCGGAGGCAAAAAGCAGGGCGGTGGCACCGTTGACGATAATACCGCATGCCGCCACCACCATCATGGTTCTGCCCATGGGTTCCGCGCCATGTGGTTCGACAAGGCGCAGAATGGCCTCCCACGCTACGCCGCCTGTAACCAGCATCAGCACAAGCGCGTTGGCCAACGCTGTCAGAATGGATGAGCGGCGCAGCCCGTAGGTAAAGCGTGCTGACGGCCCCCGCCGTGACAGCACGTTTGCCAGCCATGCGGCGCCCAGAGCCATCACGTCGGACAAATTGTGTCCTGCATCAGCCAGTAGTGACAGGGAATGCGACAGCGTGCCCCAGATGGCTTCAATGATCAGATAGACGGTGTTGGCCGCCATGCCGATGGCAAAGGCCCGCCCGAACGAAGCCGGAGCATGACTGTGCCCATGCCCATGACTATGGCCGTGATCATGCCCGTGGTGATCATGGCCTGCATGGTCATGATCGTGGTCATGGTCGTCGTGCGTATGGCCCTGCACGCTATGGTCATGACCTGCTGCGTCATGGCTGTGCTGATCCGACTCCACATCATGCGTGTTCACCGTTGGTGTGTGGGCATGGGAGGTGTTGTCGGTGTGGTCCGGCTGTCCAGACTGGGGCGGCGTGGGGGGCTGGGACATGGGCATGCCTCGGGGTTGGTCAACCGAAAAAGGGGACAGGCTGGATGTGTTTTCCTGTATCCCGCCCTTTGGGTGCAGCCACAAGGGGGCGCGTGCGGGCCATGAGGGCAGAGTGTTGCCCGCCAAAGGGCAAGGCCTGTTGGACATTGCGCCAGAAGGGTTTTTGCGACTAGGGATGGCGCAGTTTTGACCCTGTCAGTTTTTATGGATGATAGAACCGTCCCATGCTGCGATTGACCGAACTGCGCCTGCCGCTTGATCACCCGCCCGAGGCTCTTGAAAACGCCATCTGCGCGCGGCTGGCTATCCCCCGTGATGCCCTTGAGCACTTCAGCGTCTTTAAACGCGGGCATGATGCTCGCCGTCGCTCCGCCATCATGCTTGTCTATACGGTGGATTGCGCCGTGCAAGACGAGGCCGCCGTGCTGGCGCGCTTCCGGCAGGCCAACCCGCGTGACAGTCATGTGCAGATCGCGCCGGATATGAGCTGGGCTCCGCCGCTGGCGCATGGGCGAACTGGCG
>NZ_BAIN01000097.1 GCF_000613285.1 Acetobacter papayae JCM 25143
TGCGCCAGTCAGCAGCACGTAGCCACCACCAGCCCCCCATGCGGCCAGAGCCGACAACGCCTTGCAGGGCCAACGCAGGGCCGCATACTCCCACGATGCCAACCCGAGGCGGCACACACCCATCACCACCGCCATGACAAGCCCCAGATGCAGCCCCGCTACCGCCAGAAGATGCGCCAACCCGGAGGCCGCAAAATCGTCCCGCACGGAAACGGGAATGGCCTCGCCCTGGCCATCCAGCAGCACCGAGGCCACAGCCCCGACCGCACCGGGCAGAATGGTGCGAATCCGCTCATCCATGGCGGTGCGTAGGGTTTCGAGCCTTTGCCGCCAGAGCGTGATGGAACCTGCCGCCTCCCGCGCCAGCCCGGCCCCTGCTGCTGCGGTGCTCCCCCCGCCTGATGCAGCCGCCCCGATACGGGCAAAACCGTTACCCCCTGCTCCAACAGGCTCCGCCTCACTTTGCTCTCCGCTGGCCTGATCCGGCCCCGCCTGCGTGAGATCATTCTGATAAACCGGCTGTGTTTCTAGCGGTAAATCCTGTTCGTCAGAGCGCGGCGCGTCATGGGCGGACAGCGCCATGCCGCTGCCGGTCCGGCCTGAAAACCAGGCTTCGAACTGCCAGTCCCGCCCACCGGGCACGGCCGCGAAATCCGGCGGGTGCAGCACCGCACGCAGCCGCACTTTCTCCCCCACCATCAGGGAGGCTGTGTCATCCACCCGCAACCGCACCGCCAGCAGCCGCGCCAGTGGCGGGGCCTCTTCGGTCAAGGGCATGTGAAAGCGCACCCCGGCCAGATCAACCCTGCGGGCAGGAAGCTGGCCTTCGCCCCGAGGGGGCAGGTCATGCACCGCACGCACTACGCCCGAAAGCACCACCGCCCGGCGTGGGAGTTCCGGCATAGGGGGCTGCCTGTGTGCCGCAATCCAGCCCATTGCCCCGCCAAACGCCACCGCCGCACAAAACCCCGCCATGCAGCGCACGGGCAGAACATACCGCCAGACCACCCCAGCCCCCACGGCCACAGCCGCAAGCAACAGGGCGCCCACACACCCCACAGCGCGCGGGGTTCGGCTGTCAGCCCGTAGAAGTAAAGCGCCGCCCCCAGCGCCAGCCCTACCGGCACCCACAGGACAAGCCGCCGCTGTTCGGCCACCAGCAGCGCCGTCAACCCCTCATAACCACAGGGGAAAATACGGAGCATTCCCTTCAGCCTGCGCATATGGCTCCGCGCGCCCGTGCGTGATAAGGATGCACCCCATGAGCATCCGTACACGTTTCGCCCCGAGTCCGACGGGCCTGCTGCATATCGGCAACGCCCGCGCCGCCCTGTTCAATTTCCTCTTTGCGCGTCACCATGGCGGCAAGTTCCTCCTGCGTATCGAGGATACCGACCGCGAACGCTCCACCCAACAGGCGGTGGACGTTATTTTCGCCGGGCTGGAATGGATGGGCATCACACCGGACGAAGAGCCGGTTTTCCAGTCCACCCGCGCCGACCGCCACCGCGAGGTCGCGCTTGAACTGCTCGAACGCGGGCTGGCCTACAAGTGCTACTGCACGCCCGAAGAACTGACCCAGATGCGTGAAGACGCAATGAAGAACGGTCAGCCCCCCCGCTATAACGGCCTGTGGCGCGACCGCGACCCGGCAGAAGCCCCGGCGGGCGCACCGTTTGCCGTACGCATCAAGGCCCCGCGCGATGGCGAGACCGTCATCAATGATCTGGTGCAGGGCGAAGTACGAGTCGCCAATGCCGAACTGGATGACATGATCATCCTGCGCTCGGACGGCACCCCCACCTACCAGCACGCCGTGGTGGTGGATGACCACGATATGGCCATTACCCACGTTATCCGTGGTGATGACCACCTGACCAACACCTTCCGTCAGGCCATGATCTACCGCGCCATGGGCTGGGACCTGCCGCGCTTTGGCCACCTGCCGCTGATCCACGGCCCCGATGGCGCCAAGCTGTCCAAGCGGCATGGTGCACAGTCGGTGGTGGAATTCCGCGATCAGGCTACCTGCCCGAAGCCCTGTGCAACTACCTGCTGCGCCTCGGCTGGGGCCATGGCGATGCCGAAATCCTCTCGCGTGAAGAGCAGATCCGCCTGTTCGACATCGACGGTGTGGGCCGCGCCCCTTCGCGCATGGACTATGCCAAGCTCGAGCACATCAACGCCGTATGCTGCGCCAGACCGATGATACGCGCCTGACAGACGATGTCATGGAACGCCTGAAGGCCGTGGACGGTGTGGTGGTGGACGAAACCACCCGCGCGCGCGTTCTCGCCCTCATGCCCGGCCTGAAAGAGCGCGCCCGCACGCTGGTGGAACTGACGGAAAATGCCGCGTTCCTTGGCCGCCGTGTGCCGCTGCCTTTCAACGCCAAGGCGGAAAAGCTGCTCACCCCCGAGTCCCGCACGCTGCTGGGTGAACTGGCGCGTGATCTGGCGGTGGTCAGCCCCTTCACGGCTGAAAATATCGACACGGCCCTGCGCCGCTTTGCTGAAACCGGCGGGCATAAGCTGGGCAGCGTGGCCCAGCCCCTGCGCGCAGCGGTTTCGGGGTCCAACTCCTCTCCGGGGATTGATGCCACACTCCACGCACTGGGCCGCGACGAGGTGCTGGCCCGTATCGGGGCCGTGCTGCATGGCTAGCCCCGCACCCGCTCCGGCTGAGCCGGGCCGCAACTCCCGGCACCTGCTGGGGCTGGAAGGCATGACCCCGGACCAGATCGAGCCGCTGCTCGATCTGGCCGAGAGCTATGCGCTGCTTAACCGCTCACGCAAGGTCCCGCGTGACGTGCTGCGCGGCCGCACGCTCATCAACCTGTTTTTTGAAGACAGCACCCGTACGCGCACCTCGTTTGAACTGGCGGGGCGCAGGCTCGGGGCCGATGTCATTAACATGTCGGTGGCGCAGTCCTCGGTCAACAAGGGCGAAACCCTGCTGGACACGGCGGCCACGCTCAACGCCATGCAGACCGACCTGCTGGTGGTGCGCCACTCGCAATCAGGCGCGCCCGCCCTGCTGGCCCGCAAGGTCGATGCCTGCGTGGTCAATGCGGGTGACGGCATGCACGAACACCCCACACAGGCCCTGCTGGACGCCCTGACCATCCGCCGCCACCTTGGCACGCTGGGCGGGCTAAAAGTAGCGATCTGTGGCGATGTGGCCCATTCGCGCGTGGCGCGTTCGAATATCCACCTGCTGACCACCATGGGCAGCAGCGTGCGGCTGGTCGGCCCCTCCACGCTGGTGCCCTCCGCTCTCGGGCGGCTGGGTGTGGACATTCACCACAACATGGAAGACGGCCTGCGCGATGTGGACGTGGTGATGATGCTGCGCCTGCAACGCGAGCGCATGTCCTCCGGCCTTGTGCCCAGCGCACGCGAATATTTCCGCTTTTTCGGCCTCGATCGCAGGCGGCTTGATCTGGCCCGCCCCAATGCGCTGGTCATGCACCCCGGCCCGATGAACCGGGGTGTAGAAATTGAAAGCAGCGTGGCCGATTCCAGCCAGAGCGTGATTCAGGAACAGGTTGAAATGGGTGTGGCCGTCCGCATGGCCGTGCTGGATCGCCTGACCCGCAGCAGGCGTGCCGCATGAACACCATCCTTTTTGAAAATATCCGTCTCATTGACCCCGCAAACGGCGTGGACCAGCCCGGTCGGCTGCTCGTGCGCGATGGCAAGATAGCCGGAACCGACACCGCCGGGGCCGAAGGCCACCCCGAGGGCGCGCAGGTTATCAATGGCGATGGGGCCGTGCTGAGCCCCGGCCTTGTGGACATGCGCGTGGAAATTGGCGAGCCGGGTTTTGAATACCGCGAGACCATTGCCTCCGCGGCTCGAGCGGCTTCGGCTGGGGGTATTACCACCATTGCCGTGCTGCCCACCTGCAAACCCGCCATCGACAACCCTGCTCTGGTGCGGATGCTCCGCACCCGTGGCGAGGAAAGCGGTGCCATTACCATTCTGCCCTATGGCGCGCTGACCAAAGGCTGCGAAGGGCGAGAGCTGGCCGAAATCGGCATGCTGCATGAAGCAGGGGCTGTCGCCTTTACCGACGGCAACCGCGCGGTAGACCCCGCCCGGCTCATGCGTCTGGCGCTGTCCTATGCCAGCGGTTTCGGGGCGATGGTTGTCCAGCACCCCGAGGAACCCTCGCTGGCGGGCTCAGGCTGCGCCACGGCTGGCGCGCTGGCCACCCGGCTGGGTCTTGCGGGCATTCCCGCAGCGGCCGAATCCATCATGATCGCGCGCGATATCCGTCTGGTGGAACTAACAGGCGGGCGGCTGCATTTTGGCCATGTGTCCACGGGTGAAGGTATTGAGCTGATCCGTCAGGCCCGTGCGCGTGGGCTGGCCGTGACATGCGACACCGCCCCGCCCTATTTCGACCTGAACGAAAACGCCATTGGCGATTTCCGCACTTTCGCAAAGTTCTCCCCGCCCCTGCGGAGCGAGGAAGACCGGCTGGCTGTCTGCGCGGCACTGGCCGATGGCACGATTGACGCCATTGCCTCCGACCACATCCCGCGCGATGCGGATGACAAGCGCCTGCCTTTTGCGCAGGCGGCAACAGGGGGCACGGGCATGGTCACGCTGCTGGGCGTGACGCTGGCCCGCGTGCATGACGGAACACTGACACTGCCGCAGGCCATCGCTCTGCTGACCCACCGCCCGGCAACCCTGCTGGGCAGCAAGGCGGGCACGCTGAGCGTAGGAGCCGAGGCCGATCTGTGCCTGTTCGCTCCTGAACAAAGCTGGCTTGTAAGCGCAGGCCAGTTGCCGGGCCGCGCCCAGAATACACCGTTCGACCGCCGTCCACTCGAAGGCCGCGTGCTGGGCACATGGAAAGCGGGCCGCAGGGTTTATGAAGCCGGAACCAGCGTAGCGGCAGAGGCCGGGGCATGACCGAAACCCTGCCGAGCTACGCCCTCTGGCTTATCGGGTCCATGGCCTTTCTGGGCTATGTGCTGGGGAGTGTTCCCTTTGGCCTGCTGCTGACCAATTTTGCCGGGGCGGGCGATCTGCGCAAGATCGGCTCGGGCAATATCGGGGCCACCAATGTGCTGCGCACGGGCCGCAAGGACCTTGCGGCCGCCACCCTGCTGCTGGATGCCGCCAAAGGTGTGCTGGCGGTGCTGACAGCCTGGATCATGACCCCGCCCGACTTTTCCGACCGGGCCGCAGCCGTGGCGGCGCTCGCTGCCGTAGTGGGACATTGTTATCCGATTTTCCTTGGCTTCAAGGGCGGCAAGGGTGTGGCGACGGGTCTGGGCGTCATGCTCGCTCTCTCCCCGCTGACAGGGCTTGCTGGCTGCGCGCTCTGGCTGGGCATGGCGCGGCTGACGCGTATTTCCTCCGCCGGGGCGCTATCCGCCTTTGTGGCCATGCCGTTCATCTGCTTCGCCCTGAACGGCTTTTCGCTCCATGCCTCACCCAAGCCCATGGCCACGCTGCTGATCTGCCTGCTGGTTCTGGCCCGGCACCACGAAAACATCAGCCGACTGCTACGGGGTACGGAGCCCCGAATCGGTGATGGTAAGCGCTAAGGCACCACCTAACCGCCTGTCAGGCTCCTGACATTGTGGGGGGTGAGCGTTTTTTCACGGGTGGGCAAACCATGAGCGCATCCCCTTTCCCGGCAAGCCTACCCTTTGGCACGCTTGTCGCCTGCCTGCGACTGGCCCGTGCTGAGCAGGTGGGGCCGCGCCAGTGGCACAGGCTGATAGCCCTCTACAAAACCCCAGAAGCGGCCCTTGAGGCCCTGAGCAACGGGCGGAACGGCCCAAGCGGACGCAGTGGAAAAACGCTCGTTCCTGCCCCCGAAGCCGCTATCCTGCGCGAGATCGAAGCCACGCTGGCCATGGGCGGGCAGTTTCTGACCCTGCTTGATGCAGGCTACCCCGCTCCCCTGCGCCATGTGCCCGATGCCCCTATTGTGCTCAGCGCACTGGGCGACACGACCTGCCTGCATAAAGCGGGTATCGGCATTGTTGGCGCGCGCAATGCCTCCGCCGCCGGGCTACGACTGGCCGAAAGCCTGTCTACCGAACTGGTAGAGGCCGGGGTTGTGGTTGTATCCGGACTCGCACGCGGGATCGACACCGCCGCTCATCGGGGTGCGCTGCACCGGCAGGGCCTGACCATTGCCGCCATTGCCGGTGGGCTGGATCGCCCCTACCCGCCAGAAAACGCAGCCCTGCAAAAACGCATTGCCGAACAGGGAGCCGTGATTACAGAAGCGCCTCTGGGCACGGCCCCCATGGGGCGGCATTTTCCGCGCCGTAACCGGCTTATCGCGGGGCTGGCTCTGGGTTGCGTGGTGGTGGAAGCCGCCCCGCATTCAGGCACGCTCATTACGGCACGCATGGCCAGCGAATATGGGCGTGAACTGTTCGCGGTACCCGGCTCCCCGCTTGATCCGCGCTGCCGGGGCAGCAACAATCTGATCCGCAATGGCGCTGTGCTGACAGAAAGCGCGGCAGACATCCTGCCCCATATCGACAGCCTGCGCGCGGGCATGCCCCCTGTGTGGCAGGACACCCTGCCCCTGTCTGCTCCTCGCCCCAACCCGGCACCGCGCGCGCCAAGCCCCCCTGACGCCTGA
>NZ_BAIN01000096.1 GCF_000613285.1 Acetobacter papayae JCM 25143
CCCCGGCCCGCTCCCCCCCGCAAGCTGGCCAGAACGCGCGGTCAGGCACGCCGTATCCGCTGGAGCCCGCTCCGCACGCTGGGGCGCTACCTCTCGCCACTGGTGCTTGTGCTGCTCTGGCAGGCTGCCTGCTCCACCGCTGATTTCAACCCGGTTATTCGCCTCGCCATTGCAGATTCTCGCCACGGGGTGGGGGCTGGCGCAGGAGGGCTCGCTTCAGGCCAATCTGGGGGTTTCGCTGCTCCGGGCTGTTGCAGGGCTGGCGCTGGCGCTGGTTACGGGCGTTGTTCTCGCACTCCTTGCCGCATTATCGCGCATTGGCGAAAACATTATTGATGCCCCGATCCAGATTCTGCGCACGCTGCCGGTTCTTGCACTAGCACCACTGTTTATTCTCTGGTTCGGCATTGGCGAAACGCCCAAGGTTCTGCTTGTGGCTCTGGGGGCGACATTTCCGGTTTATCTCAACCTGCATAAAGGTATTCGCGCGATAGACCCAAAACTGCTGGAAATGGCGCGCACCATCGGCCTGTCACGCTGGAAGACCATCCGTAATGTCATCGTGCCCGGTGCTTTGCCCGACCTGCTGGTGGGTATCCGGCTGGCGGTAAGCATTTCATGGCTGATGCTGGTCGTGGCCGAGCAGATCAACGCCAATAGCGGAATCGGACATATGATGATGGATGCACAGGATTTCCTGCGCACTGATATCATTTTCGTTGGCCTTGCGGTTTACGGCCTGCTGGGTCTCATTTCGGATCAGGGGGTGCGTATGGTCGAACGCCGTGCGCTGGCATGGCGCCTGCCCCCAGACAACGGAGGCGCACAGCACCATGACTGAAACCCTGTTGCAGCAGCATGCTCCTTATACACAGCCCCACCAGCCGCCGTGCGTGTGCGGGGCCTTAGCCGCCGCTTTGGTGGTGGCCCGCCCGTGCTGCACGGGCTTGACCTTGATATTGCCCCCGGTGAGTTCGTGGCCCTGCTGGGCCATAGCGGTTCGGGCAAATCCACATTACTGCGCACTCTGGCGCGGCTTGATCCGGTAACGGAAGGCAGCGTGTCCACCCCCAAGGAAATATCCGTTGTTTTTCAGGAAAGCCGCCTGCTGCCTTGGAAAAAAGTGTGGGAAAACGTGGCCCTTGCCCATAGCGATGCCACCCGCGAACAGGCCACCCGCCTGCTTGATGAGGTAGGCCTTGCGCACCGGCAGGATGCCTGGCCGCTTACCCTTTCCGGCGGCGAGGCCCAACGCGCGGCCCTTGCGCGCGCGCTCATCCGCGAGCCGGATTTTCTGATGCTGGATGAACCTTTTGCCGCACTTGACGCCCTAACGCGCCTGCGCATGCAGGCCCTTGTGGCCACACTCTGGCAACGCCACCACAGTGCCGTGCTGCTTGTCACCCATGATGTGGATGAAGCGCTCACTCTGGCTGATCGCGCCATTGTTCTGGACAAGGGGCGTATCAGACTGGACCTGCCCATTCCCCTTGCGCGCCCCCGCCACCATGCCGATCCGCTTTTTGAACGCCTGCGCACCCGCCTGCTGGAGGAACTGGGCGTGCATGCCTGAAAAAAAACCCAGAACACGGAAACAGGTATCGATAATTTACAAAGTCAGTCTTTGCCATTCCTTATGTGATTTTCACATAAAAATACCGCATTATCACGTCATGAACGCTATGGGATTTACGTGAAATGTCAGTAGAATTTATCGGTTACGTCAGTGCCCGAGAACAGACCGAAATCGTCGGCCCTCATGGCCCTGAGGTAGACCCCGCCTACATCAAAAGTGCCGCTCTTTTACATGAGCGCGGTGGTTTTGACCGCGTGCTGGTGGCTTTTCATTCCCACTCGCCTGACAGCCTGCTTGTGGCCCAGCATGCAGCGCTGGCCACCAGCAGGCTGAGCGTACTGGTAGCCCACCGCCCCGGCTTTGCTGCCCCCACGCTTGCAGCCCGGCAGTTTGCAACCCTTGACGCCCTGACAGGTGGTCGCGTAGCCATGCATGTCATTACCGGTGGTAATGATGTTGAACTTCAGGCCGATGGCGACCACCTGACCAAAGCCGAACGCTATGCGCGCGCGGCAGACTATATCCGCATTGTCCGGCGGGAGTGGCAGGGCGGCCCTGCTTTTGATCATGACGGGGCCTTTTACCGTATTCGCGGGGCGCAGGCGGCCATTCTGCCCCGGCATGAAGGCAGCGTGCCGGTTTATTTCGGCGGCGCGTCGGATGAGGCCATTGCCGTTACGGCAGAACTGGCGGATGGCTACGCCCTGTGGGGGGAACCGCTGGATCAGGCGGCGGAACTGGTCAACCGCGTCCGCAACGCAGCCAGCCGGCATGGCCGCACGCTGCGTTTTTCCATTTCCTTCCGCCCCATTCTTGCACAAACGGAAGAAGAAGCATGGGAACGCGCCGCCGCCATAGAGGCCACTCTGATTGCCCGCCAGCAGCGCGAGCAGCAGTCCCAACAATCGGGCAACATAGCGCTCGACAGCGCGGGCGCACGCCCCACGGCCTCGACCCTGCCCACCAATGAAGGTTCACGCAGGCTGCAAGCCATAGCCGCGCGCGGCGCACGGCATGATGAGCGGCTATGGACCGGCGTTGCTCAGGCCACGGGCGGACGCTGGAATTCGACCTCGCTAGTCGGCACACCCGAACAGGTCGCGCAAAGCCTTTTGCAGTACTATCGCCTTGGTATTCATACTTTCCTTATTCGGGGTTTTGATCCCGTGCCGGACACCGTGCTGTTCGGCCGTGAACTGATCCCCCGCGTGCGTGAACTGATCGCACGGGAAAACGCCACGGCGCATCACGCCGCATAACCCTTCATCATTCGTTATTTTTGCACGGAGATTGCATCGCCATGGTCCGCACAGGGTTTCGCGCCCTTCTGCTTGCATCGCTGCCCGGTCTCGCCACCGCGCAGACCACCGCCGCCGCCGCAACGCATAAGAACACTTCACCCATTATTGCCAAAACGCCCAAAAAGGCACCCGTACCCCTGATAGGGGCGGCAGAGGCCATAACGGTTCATACCAACCGCAATACGCCGCATCTTGCCCGCAAGGTGCCGCTGGGTGCGCTTGGCGACAAATCAGAGTTTGAAACACCTTTTTCCGTCAGTTCCATTTCCGCGGCCCGTATGGAAGCCCTACAGGCCAATGATATCAACGATGTCATGCGGTACGAACCGGGCGTGCAGGCTACCTCCAACGGCGGTGCCACGGCATCGGGCTCCAGTGTGCGTGTGCGCGGCCTCAATCTGGACTGGACCAACGGCTATAAAATAGACGGTATGGCCATCCCTTTCTGGTATATCGACCTGCCCGTGGCCAATTTCGATACCATACAGGTTTATAAGGGGGCATCGGCCTTCATGTATGGCTTTGGCTCGCCGGGCGGTGTGCTGGATTACCGGCTGAAAGCCCCGGTGGAAAACCGCAAGCTGACACTTGAAGCGGGCTATCGTTCCGATGCCGTTTTCCGCCAGATGCTCGATGTCGGCGGTTCGCTCGATTCCGCGCATCGGATCCAGACCCGGCTTTCCTTCGGCAGCGAAGAGGGCGAGCAATATAACTCGAGCTTTGTCCGCAATTTTTCCATGTCCTTTACGACCAATGTACGCATTACTGATAAACTACACTGGCGTTTCAACAGTTTTTACATGAACACGCTGCAAAAAGGCATGGTCAACACCATTCTGACCACACCGGGGCTGGCGGTCACGCCTATCAGCGGGCGAACACCGCTCGGGGCTCCCAATTCACGGAAAACCAACGACCTCAAACGCTTCAGCACCGGTCTGGACTGGGACTTTGCCCGTAACTGGACCGCAAGCCTTACCTATGCCTACACCCATCTGGACGAGCAGTTTCCCGCAAGCCAGCTTTACTTCACCAGTGCCGGAGGCGATTACAAAAGTCAGGCTTATGAGCAGTTGCGGATTCTGACTTACCATCAGGTCGATTTTACCACACAGGGGCATTTCGATACCGGAATCCTGCATCATGATGTCATGGTGGGTCTGACATGGCTGCAACAGAATTTTGACTGGGATGCCAATGTCGGCGCCAAACTTCCTTTTGAATACGGCAATATTTATACTGACCGCCCAAGCCTGACCAGCGCCACGGATTTTCACCCGCGCATGTACCGCTATATCAACTACCAGCAGCTAGCTCCTTTCTGGAGCGACACCATAAGCCTGGGAAAATGGTCGCTCATGGCCGGGGCGCGCTACACTGCCTACAGAGAAGACGATTATTCAAAAACCGGCAGCACAACAGGCTCACATCGCAACAACCCGGTAACGCCCGTGGTCTCTCTCAGCTACAGGGCCACGCCATGGCTCAATGCGTATTTCAGTTGGGTGCAGGCCGTACAGGCTGGTGGGCAGGCCCCACAGGGCACCAACAATTACGGCGAGGTCTTCAGCCCGATCCGCAGCGACCAGTATGAGCTGGGTGTCAAAGTCCAGCGCCGGACTTTCAGCGGTACACTCGCAGTTTTCCGCATGGATACCGGAGCCGCCTACACAAACATCCAGAACGATTACGTGCAGGATGGCGTTTCGCGCTATCAGGGGGTTGAGGCCTCGGCCTCATGGCTGGTCACAAAAGACCTGAACCTGAATGGTAGTCTTGCTTATCTGGATGCGCGCTACGTCAAGGCCGCAGCCGGTTATGCCGGACACCAGCTTGAAGCTGTCGCACCTTTTCAGGCTGCTTTCAATGCTGATTATCGCGTGCCGCTCGTAAAAGGCCTGAGCGTAAACGCAGGATTCAACTATGTTTCACGGAGCTGGCTGGATGCCGCCAATACTGTGCGCATGCCCTCCTATATCGTAGGCGAAATCGGCGCTGCCTACACCACACGGGTCGACTCCCATACACTGACTTTCCGCGCCAATGTCGAAAATGTCGGCGGGGTCCGGTACTGGATGAGCCGTGGCAGCTACAACATTTTCCCCGGTGCCCCCCGCACCATAACCCTAAGTGCCCGTCTGGACCTGTAATCCGGCCATGCCCATGCCGCCCTCCACAGGGCGGCATAAAGCCTCAGCACCATAAAAAAGGCCCGGCATTGAACTGCCGGGCCTTTTTCCTGTACGGGCTGTTTAGCGCCCCTTACCCAACGGGAAAACGCCCGGCAAACACGACATCGGCCAGCGGCAGGCGGTCAGACGGCTGCTCACGCTCGGCCAACCCTTCCGGCAGGGTATCCGCCGGGGCCTGACGCCCGATAACAATAGCCGCATGCAGGTCATGGTCTTCCGGCAGGCCCAGCCCTTCATGCGCCAGAGCATGGTCAAAACCACTAATGGGATGAGTAGCCAGCCACTCTGCCATGCCTGCAACTGCACCAGCACGCTGGCAGCGCCGGTATCGAAAGCATGGGTGGGGTTGGCGCGCACGCCACCATTTTTTGTATCGTCCGTCACCCGGCGTGACGCCACATACACGATAGCCGAGGCCTGCTCCGCCCATGACCGGTTGAACGGAATAAGCCAGCTTAGAAAGCGCTCCCAGTCCGGGGTATCGCGCCGGGCATGAATAAACCGCCAGGCTGGTGGTTATAGGCCGACGGAGCCCAACGCCCTGCTTCAAGCAGGGCGAGCAGGTCCGCATCACTTATCCCGACGGGTGTAAACGCGCGGGGCGACCAGCGCTGGAGAATGAAGGGCGCTGCATGCGAGCCCCCTCTGGGAGAGACAGGAGCAGTCATGACATACCACCATGCGTGAGTTTCATACGATAAACGCTAGTGCACATACTGGAAAAAAACCAGCATGACCTCTTGCGGGCCGCTCAGGCCGGAACAGGGGTAGGCTGCACGGACAGGGCATGAAAATCACGCCCGAACCACGCCAGCCCAGTCACATCCTGCGCGGGAGCCCCGATCTCCTCAACATGACAGAGCAGGATGTCATGCGTGCCAGCCGAATAGAAAGCCGCCACACGGCCTGTTAGCCATACGGCGGCACTGGCCAGAACGGGCGGTCTGCCTTCGGGTTCCTGCCAGTCGTGAGAAGAGAATTTTTCATCCTGCGTTACCCGGCTGGAAGCAAAGCGCATGGCCAGCGCCTCATCCCCCGGCGCCAGAAGACTGATGCCCACAATGCCATTCTCAACAAAAGCAGCATGAGAGCGGCTGTCGCGGTTCAGGCAAAGCAGCACGGAAGGCGGTTCCGCGCTGGCCGAACAGAGCGCTGAAACAGTCAGGCCGTGCCGCCCGGCGGGGCCGCTAGTCGTGACCAGCGCCACCGGTGCCACCAGACGGCTCATGGCATCGCGGAAAGCCTGAGCGGACGGCGTAGCTCCCTCCGCACGGAACTCTGTTGTTTTGACCATGATGTTTCCTTAGCCGGGTTGCAGAAACTGTTCGTGTCCGAGGATAGCCATTTTGGAGACACCGAGGCGCTGCGCGTCTGCCATGACATGGATAACGGTTTTGTAGTCGGCCAGCCTGTTGGGCACGACGTGGAATTCCGCGCGCATGTCTTCCGGCCCCGTGGCAATCTCTGACAGCCGTGACTGCAGTTCCGCCTCCGAGCCCACGGGCTCCCCGTTCCAGGTGATCGCATTGTCAAAATCGATCGCCAGCGTCACCACAGGCACTTCATGCGTCGCGGGCGGCGGGTTGCCCTGCGGCAGGTCGATCGAGACGGACTGGGTCTGAAGCGGGATCGTGATGATCAGCATGATCAGCAG
>NZ_BAIN01000095.1 GCF_000613285.1 Acetobacter papayae JCM 25143
AGAGTATGACCGGAAAGAGGACGTTTCTGGTGTCGTGGCCCCAATGCTTCCAGGACAACGCGCCGCGTCCACGGCGCGAGCGGAAGGCACCGACAAACGGTGCCTCGCTCACAGTCCGGCGCGCTCCGCGCGCAGTCCTGATCGTGAAAATTTATTGGGAAAATACTCTTATATTTCATGGATATTCCTGAAACGTTGCGGCATGTGTGCGGTGTTTCCCCTCGTGGAAAGGATACGATCCATGCTGCTTGGTCTCGGTATTGTCCTGGGTTTCGCCGGTATCGGCTTCCTGTGCTGGCTGCTGTTTCTTTGCGCGGTCTATGCCGCACCGCTGTTCGTGGCGGCGATGGCCTGCACTCTGCTCTACGACCATGGCCTGCTGTCTGGCGCTCACGCCATCCTGGCGTCCTCGCGCGATCCCGCGCTCCGGACATTGGTGTCGCTCCTGCTCGCCCTGCCGGCTGTGTTGGCGGGGTTCGGCATGACGCTCGGCTTCTCCGGCATGGGCGATATGGGCACCATCCCAGCTTACCTTTTCGCGACGTTCGGCGCGCTGTGCGTCGGTGGAGCGGCATGGACACGGCTCTGCACCATCCAGCCCGCGTAAGTCCCGGTGTCAGAATACCTGCGACCGGGTCCAAAGGTCAACGTGGGGTGGTCAGTGCCCGTTGCGCGGCCTCTGGCGGACCAGGGGGTAGGTGAGGGCAGCACCTTTCCTTTTGCGAGAGAAGCCCGGTACATACACCAACCGGGGTGAAACGGCGGTCAGCTTCAGTACGGAAAACGCATGCCGTTCTGCTGGCGTAACTGGCGGCCCAGCGTCAACGTCCCGTCTGTCGAGCCGGAAGGGCAGGGAACATGGTACCGGCCAGCGGGTTTTCCCGGCGACGGATACGGTTCGATCTCCATAGTGTCGAGAAACGGATATCCCCCGGCATCTCACGCCCCTGCCATGGAACACGACGGACTGACCTGTTTCTCCACAGGGCTGACGATGCCGCACACCATGGCCTCTCGATATGGCCGATCTGCCCGAAGACCGGCTTCGCCTCGCCCGGCTATGGCGCAACGGCGGCCCGCAACTTTCTTCCCCTGCCGGCTGCGCCGTCATTCCTCGCGAGGCAACAAAGTTCCGGTCCTGCCGTCCTCCGCGTTGCTCCGGCCTGCACGCAGGTGCGCCGCCGGTCGTCTCCGGGCTGACGATGGCCATCGAGGCCACGGTGGTCGCGGCCCGATACAAGCCAGGAGACAGGACAATGATCATCGGTTCATTCAAAAAGGTCGGCGAGGGTTACGAGGGCGAGATTGTCACCCTGACACAGAAAATCCGGGGTATCCGCTTCGTGCCCGAAGCCAACCGGGCCAGCGACAATGTTCCCAACTTCCGGGTCCAGATCGGAAAACTTGAAGCCGGAGCAGCCTGGATCAAGCACACCACGGACTGGCGTGAATATCTCAGCGTAAAGCTAGACGATCCGACCCTTCCCGGTCCGATCTTCGCCAGCCTCTTCGAAGAGGAAGGGGGCGCCTACAATCTGGTCTGGAGCCGCCAGCGCCCGCGCAACGGGGACTGACCACCCCCGGCCCCTCCGGTTCGCCGGAGGGGTTTTCTTCTTCAGGCCAGTTACGGCTTCCCGCCGGTCGGTGCCTCTTCTGTCGCGACAACGTGGCTTTCATCCAGTAACGTCGCCGGCCGCACGCCCAGCGCCTGCGACGCATGCCACAGCGAGAGCAGCGTCGCGTTCTGACGCCCGGTCTCGATCCAGCTGATATAGGCGCGGTCCACGCCCATCCGTTCCGCCAGGGCTTCCTGGCTGAGACCGGCGGCGCGTCGCAGGCGCCTCACGTTCGCGCCGAAAAGTCCTCGGATGTCCATCCGCAGGATAGGAACGATTTGTGTATTATCGCGCTACGTATTATAATACACGGACGGTTTCTCACTCGCCGGAGTGATGTGCCAAGCACATCACGTGATGCCGGAAAAACCGGTCTTTCGCGCCCATACGGCCTGAATCCTCCATCTCCCTCCAAATAATCACGATCCCACCCGATATTTTCGGGATCACCTCCCTGAGTCTTCGGGACTACCCGTTTCGGTTCCGCACCGGATACTGGGTCGAATCCATGACATATCGGGGGAGGGGGCGTGCCGACAATCCGGCCATGGGATGCCGCACCCCTTCGTCGCGCCTTCGCCGGGCTCGACACTGCCGGTCTCGCCCAGGAATGGCTGCGGCATAATCCGGCCTATCGACACGATCATGCAGCAATAATTCGGATGGGCAAGGTTGACGCCGAAGCATGGCGCGCCTTCGCCCGTCGTTGGGGGTTGCGTTTTCCCTGTCGACCCTGATCTCCCTGCCTGGCTTGCCCCTGCTTTCTGGGATCCGGACATCGCGCCGGAGGTCGCCGTGCGTGGCGATGGGGGTGACATCCTGTCCCGTCTCGCGCCATACGCGCGGGCACGACATGACGGTCCCGACGGCATCCATCTCGTGCTGGACAGCGCGGCAGGCCCGCTGCGCATCGTCATTGTCGTCGATCGACAGCCCGACGCACCAGGAACCTGGTTCATCATCGATGACAGGCACCTCACGACCCGTCTGGCTTGCGTTGCGCGCTTCGGCCGCCTGCTTGCCGGTCAGATGCCCGGTCCTCTTCCCTCTACGCTGCGCCTGAGTCCCCAGCAGAAACTGCGGCAGATACGCATGCTCTGCATTGCCGAAGGCCGGCGCATGGGGGTGGCGGTCCGACGGATCGCGGCCGGCATCTACGGTGAGCATATCCTGCGCCTGTCCCGCAATGAATGGCGTGCCAGCTCATGGCATCGGGCTTTCTACCGCGATCTCGACGGTGCCGGTTTCTATCTGAACGGCGGACACATTGCTCTCCTTCAGGGGCTGAAGCAGGGGGGTGACAGTCTGGCGGCCTGAACTTTGTCATCCCTCCCCACAGACCATTCTCCGGCAGCGTCCTCCCATGAGCCGCGACATTCCGCACGCGGCCCGCTCCAACGGGAGGAAGACCCCATGCGTGTCCAGCCGACACTGCCACCGCGCTATCTGCGCACCCCGGACGCGGCCAATTTCGTTGGCCTGTCCATCCGCACCCTCGAAAAACACCGGAGTTGCGGCACCGGTCCGCTCTACCGCCAGCTTGGCGGCCGGATCGTCTATGCCGTCGAAGACCTGTGCGCCTGGGCCGATCTGAACGTCAGGCTCTCCACCGGAGACGGTGGCGGCATCCCGATGCCATCCGACCCGCGCGCCTACATCATCCGATTGCAGGCCAGGGCTCGCAAAGCCCAGCAGCGGAGTAACGGACGATGATGCCGGCCGCCGATAGCTGGCGTCAGCCCGACCGCCGTTTCGTGGTCACGGGCTCGGCTCGGCCCCGCGACATCCGCGATCTGATGGGCCGTCCGTTTTTCGCGCTGGGGCACATGGCGCGCCTTGAGCCCCTTCGCTACCGCTCGCGTCAGATGGAAATCGTTGTCGAAGCCTCGGCTCCTCTGGGCATGGCGACGATCCGGGACGCCGATATCCTGCTCTGGCTGACCGGCCAGATCGTCGATGCCCTCAACCACGATCTGTGGGTGTCGCGCCATGTGCGCTTCACCCCGTGGCGGCTGTTCCAGGATCTGGGATGGGCTGACGGCGCCCACCAGTATCGCCGGCTTTATGGCGCCCTCGCGCGTCTGGCGGAAACGCGCGTCACCACCAGCCTGCGGCAGGAGCCGGAGTGGCGCGAGAAGCCGTTCGCTGGATCAGTGACGTCCGGATTTCCCGTGAGGATGGGGTGGCCCTGACCCTGCCGGACTGGCTCATGGAGATGGCCTGTGATCGCTCTCATGTCCTGAGCGTCGATCCCGCCTATTTCCGTCTTTATGGCGGCCTGGAGCGGTGGCTTTACCGTCTGGCGCGCCGACATGCCGGTCGACAGAAAGATGGATGGCGTTTCGATCTTCGTGATCTTCATGCCCGGTCCGGCACCCTCTCTCCCTGGCGGAATTTCGTGATCGACGTCGCCGGCATTGCCCGTCGCCAAGTCGTCCCAGGTTACGACTGCAAGGTTATTTATGGCGGAAAACAGCCAGTCCTGCGTATCTCCCCAACGGTATTACCCACCGGTTCTGTGGATAACCGTGTGAATTCTACCGTTGGTCAGGATGCGGAACATACCATTGCTCACGGTGCGGAAATACCGTTGCCGACGGTGCAGAAAACGTCGCAGTGCGTTGTTTTCAAAAGCGGATTCAGCCCCGTAACTTATATAACTAATATAATAACTTATTATGTAGGGGATTTCGGTCTTTTCGCTCCTCTTCCGGCTGCCCGGTCGGGGCGTGGAGAAAAGGCTCGGGAAGCGGTCGCGGATCGCATGGTCGGTGTCCCATGACCGCCCGTTCTTTCCGGCCGGACGACTCTGTCCTCACCATGGTTGAACTGACGTGGATCGAGAAGCGTATCGAGCACTGGATCCGGTTCGGCCGTCCCGTCGAGGATCGTATTCTCGACCGTCGGCGCAGGCTGATGAGCTTCACGCCAGACAGCGTGTTCGCTTCATCCGCTGGGCTGCCAACGATTTCGGGACCGTCGTGTCCTGCATCGACATCGTGCGCGCCGTGGACGCTCGGGAAGCCTGCCAGACCGTGCCGTTCGTGCGCCCTGGTGGCGAGAGCCTGCTGCGCCAGAGCGGCTGGCCCAAGGTGCGGCGCGTGCTGGAGGCGATCGACGGCGTGGAGGCGCTGGGAATTGATCCTGCGGCTGCCTGTCCCGATCACTGGCGGCACCTGCATCATCGACTCACGGCGGCTCAGGAGCCACGTCTCTACACGCGGGAGCGCCACGAGGCGTGGCTTCGCAGGAGGGCCATGTCATGACCCGGCGTGCATGGTTCTTCACCACGTATTTCGCCGTGCTCGGCGTGGGCGCCTCGCTGGTGTTTCATCCCGCGCCGCGCTGGGTCTGGAATGAAACGGCCAGCGTTCCGGTGGGTCTGTATCGCATCCAGCCCACCGTCCCGATCCATGTCGGTGACATCGTCGCGCTCCGCCTTTCCGAGCGCGACGCGATGCTGCTGGCGATACGCGGCTACCTGCCGTTTGGTGTGCCGCTGCTTAAGCCTGTGGCAGCACTGGAGGGGCAGAGTGTCTGTCGGATTGGCGCGCATGTCACCATCGACGGCAAGCCCGTCGGTGACGCGAAGACCATCGATCATCGGGGCCGTAAGCTGCCAGTCTGGCAGGGCTGCCAACGTCTCGGGCCGGGGCAGGTGTTCGTCATGAACGCCGCCGTGCCGACCAGCCTGGACGGGCGGTATTTCGGCCTCCTGTCGATGGATACCGTCATCGGGCGTGCGGTGCCGGTTCATGTCCGCACGGGCGAGGCAGAGCAACCGCTTCCGCATTTCGATCCCCTCCCGGATCTGCGCGATCCGGTGCGGAAACGGCCGCTTCTGGGACCGCCAATGATGCCCGCAAAAGAGAGCGAGCCCCCCATCCAATGATGATCGTAAAGCACACGGATTTTCCATCATCCCTATCATTTCCGAAAGGATTTTTCTCATGAGCCAGATCGGATTTTTTACCCGCACCGTCGATGGATTTGCTGGTCGCGTGCGCACCCTGTCGCTGGATGCCGAACTGACCTTCGTGCCAGTGGAAAACAATGGCGCGGAAAATGCCCCGGATTATCGCATCCATCTCGGTGATGGTGATTCAGCACCCGAGATTGGAGCCGGATGGAAACGTACCGGGGAGCGCGCCGGTGAATATATCTCCATCGTGCTCGACGATCCCAGTTTCGTGCAGCCAATCCGTGCTACGCTGTTCCAGGTCGGGCGGGGCGGGCGTGAGTGGCAACTGGTCTGGAACCGGCCTGTAAAACGTCCAGTTGGTCGGGAATGAGTGCCCGGTTTTTTATATCCGCTGGCGTGCTGGCCGTGCTTGCGCTGTCGCTCTCGCCCATTCCGGTCCATGCGCAGGATTGGGATGATCTGGTGCGTCAAGCGGCGGAGCGGAACGCGATCCCGCCAGCATGGGTGAGGGCCGTCCTCCATGCCGAAAGTGCCGGCGACCCGCACGCAGTTTCCGGCGCCGGTGCGATGGGGCTGATGCAGCTTATGCCCGGCACATGGAAGGATGTCCGGCGTGCGCTGAATCTGGGGGGCGATCCCTTCGATCCGCATGACAACATTGCGGCCGGAGCAGCCTATCTGCGATGGCTGCATGACCGCTATGGCGATGCGGGATTTCTCGCGGCCTATAACGCAGGTCCCGGTCGTTATGACGACCATCTGGCGACTGGTCGGCCATTGCCATCCGAGACGGCTTCCTACGTGGAATTCGTCAAACGGCTGATGAAAAACCCATCGTCTGACCTCCATCTTCCCATTTCTTTTTTGTCCTTTCTGGCTCGTTCCTGGATGACGGCTGCGCTCTTCGTTTCTGGCTATCCCGATGCGTTTCGAGCACCCACGGCACGTCATGTTGCTGCTCCCGACGACCTCTTCGCAGGGCATGCCGGGGAGAGGTCCGGCATGGTCCCGCTGAGGGGAGCGGATCAGGTCCAGTGAGGCGTGAAAACCCCGGAAAAGGGCAGAAAAAGTTAGGGCTGGATAAAAGGCCGCACATCGCGGCTCGGTTGGGATGGTGGTTTTCCGGGGTTTTTGAAGTCTTGTCGCGAGGTGCGTGGAAATTCCGCACCTCGCGACAAGGTGTCATCTCTTTGATCCGACGCGATCTTTCGCGCGGTGCAGGACATTTTTCATGAACAGGGACGAAAAATTCCGGGTCCGGCCAGGGCGTATCCGCTCCACCCGCGCCCGGCAGGCGCGACCCTTCGTGACGCAGGTGCTGGCCTCCGTGCAGCGGGCCGGCGGCAGGGTGTCCCGGGCTGGGAAAATC
>NZ_BAIN01000094.1 GCF_000613285.1 Acetobacter papayae JCM 25143
CCCCAGCATCAGCAGGGCCAGCAGCAGCGGATGGGCTGTGTGCGAGAGCGTGCGAACTGGACGGGGCTGGGCCATGTCAGTCCGCCCGCCGGGGGGCAATGGCCGAAATCTGGTGGCCGATGGGGCCACCCCCGGCCAGTGTGCGGCGGCGATGGCTGAAAAACCGCTGGGTGTCGGGCAGGGTATCCATGCCCAGCGTAACCGCTCGCCCAATCCCTGCGCGCTGGAGGCGGAACACGCACCAGCCTGCCAGATCGAACTGGTAATGGCCCGCCCGGTGGCCGGGGGCAAAGAAGGTCGCGGCCTGCCTGTCGCCTGTCAGAATGGCGGTGTGCATGTCTTCCGCCGTTTCGTAGCTTTCCTGTGCGATGCACGGCCCCACCACGGCGTGAATGGCGTGGGCTTCGGCCCCCAGATGGAGCATGGCAGCCAATGTGGCTTCCAGCACGCCAGCCAGCGCACCGCGCCAGCCCGCATGGGCAGCCCCCACAATCGTGCCATCAGTGGTGCTGAACAGAACCGGCGCGCAATCTGCTGTAATGACGCTTATGGCAAGGTCTGGCTGGTTTGTTACCAGCGCATCGGCCTGTGCGCCGCTGCCCGGCAGCCATGCGGCCTGTGCGTTTACAACCTCGCGCCCGTGCACCTGCGTTACCCCCAGAAGGCTGTCAGGGGCCACGCCAAAATGCCCGGCAACCCGGCGGCGGTTTTCCATCAGGTTTTCAGGCGTGTCGCCCGAGCGCATGGAGCAGTTCAGGCTGGCGTAAGGCCCGGTGGATACACCGCCCTCACGCGTGAAGAAGCCGTGCCGTGCCTGCCCGAGCAGCGGGCTGGTGAGCGGAGAAAGCCGGGGAGTGTCCACGCCGGATGTCATGTCGGTAATCCTTCTTCAAAACCCGGTGGGGCGGGCAGGCCGGGGGATAGCAGTGCCATGACCCGGAACAGGTGTCCCATTTTTTCCGGCGCGGCCAGCCGCTCCGCCCCACTTAGCAGGGCCTGTGCCTGCTCGGGGGCGGCTGCGGCCAGTTGCGCCGTGCGTTCCATCAGTCCCAGCCTGCGCAGGAAAGCGCCTTGGGTAAACGTGCCGTACACGCAGGCCCCAGCCTGCCGGGCAGCCGCACCAAAGGCGGTAAAGTCCACATGGGCGGTCAGGTCGGCCTGTCCTGCGGCTTCAAGCGGGGCGGCTGGGCGCGCATGGCGCAGGGCCTGAAGCGAATCTCCAGTCAAGGTTGAGGCGTGCCCGTAATCAATGAACAGGGCCGCACCCGGTGTGCGGGCAAGGCGCTGGCCCAGCCATGCGGCAATGGCCAGTGCGGGTTCACACAGTTCCACAAGGGTGTCGGGTTCAAGCGGGCGGGCATCGGGCAGTACGGGGGCTGGGCAGGGTGCTAGGTAAAAGCGCTCGTCGGCCACATAACGCTCGTTCCAGCCGTCGGGTGTGTGCACGAATTGGCGAATGGGCAGGGCGTCCAGAAACTCGTTGGCCAGCAGGATCAGCGGGCCATCGGGCAGGGTTTCTAGCCGGTCATGCCAGTGTGGCGGCGTGGTCAGGCTGGCGCGCAGGGCTTTGGCCTGTTCGGCCCGCATGAGGGGCGATGTTTCGACCAGATGCACCTGCATGGCCTGCGCCATGGCCGGGCAGGCGCGGGTAATCAGGCGTAGGGCGTCAGCCATGAGCGTGCCGCGCCCCGGCCCGGCTTCAGCCAGAATAAAGGAGGCCGGGCTGCCCATGCTCTGCCAGACCATGGCGGCCCATGCGCCTAGCAGCTCCCCGAAAACCTGACTGATTTCCGGTGCGGTTATGAAGTCCGATAGCAGGGGGGTGTTTGCGTAATACCGGGTGTTGGCGCGCGCCATGAAGTGGTCAAGCCGTTCGGCATGAGGAGGGGGCGCGCGCATGGTCATGACCCGGTTCTAGTGATCCGCCGGAGGGGTGATGTTGGCGGGGGCCTGCGGGCCGCTCGCGGGCAGGCCCGCATAGGCCGGGTGGCGGCGAGCATAGACCATCAGGCAGATACCCAGCGCCAGCATGGGAATGCACAGAAGCTGCCCCATGGTGATACCGCCTGCCAGATACCCCAAAAACGCATCAGGTTCGCGGAAGAATTCGCAAAACGACCGTGCGCAGGCATAGCCGGCGAGGAACAGACCCGCCAGAAAGCCCGGCCGGGCGCGGATACTGCGCTGGCGCGATACGATGAACAGCACCGTGAAAAGCAAGCAGCCTTCCGTCAGCGCTTCATAAAGCTGGGACGGGTGGCGGGGGATCGGGCCGCCATCGGGAAAGATCATGGCCCAGGGTAGGTTGGCCGGGGCTTCACGGCCCCAGAGTTCACCATTGATGAAATTGGCCACGCGCCCAAGCCCCAGCCCGATGGGTACGGCCACGGTCACCCTGTCGGCAAAAGCCAGAAAGTTGAGCTTGTAGCGCCATGTAAACAGCGCCATGGCCGCCACCACCCCGATTGCCCCCCCATGGAAGGACATACCGCCATGCCAGACTTCGAGCATGGCCAGAGGGTGTCTGAGATAATACGAGGGTTGGTAAAACAGGATATAGCCCAGCCGCCCGCCAAGCAGCACGCCCAGCGTTACCCATGTCAGAAAATCATCAGCCTGTTCTGTGGTGGCCGCGCGTGGGGCCAGCAGCACCAGACGGCGCAGCATTGTAATGCCGAGTATGATGCCCAGAATATAGGACAGGGCGTACCAGCGCACGGCCAGCGGCCCGAAATGCACCAGAACGGGGTCAAACTGCGGGAACATCAGAACAGGCAACATGCAAGCGATCCGATTGCTGAATGGCCTGGCAAGGCCGGGGAAAATGGCAGGCCCGGCGGGCAGGCCAGTGAACTGGTTACGGTAAACAGGCAAGGCCCGAAGTGTCGGGCCCTGTGTATCAGAGATAGGGCTGCGGCGTGGCCAGATAGTCCTGTATATAGTGGCGGATACCCTCTTCGAGCGGGGTAAACGCCTCGGTATAGCCAGCGGCCCGCAGGCGGGTCAGGTCTGCCTGCGTATAGGACTGGTACTGGCCTTTCAGGCTGTCGGGCATATCCACAAAGGTAATATCCCGCTCCATGCCCGCTGCGTCACATACCGCATGGGCCATGTCCAGATAGGTGCGGGCCTGCCCCGTGCCGCAGTTGAACAGCCCGTTGACCGAGGGCGTGTCATACAGCCACAGCATGATTTTGACGGTATCCCCCACCCAGATGAAGTCACGCGCCTGCATGCCGTGGTCCAGATCCGCCCTGCTTGAGCGGAACAGTCGCATAGGGTTGCCTGCGCGCAGTTCGTCGTATTTGACCTTCACGACCGAAATCATGCGGCCCTTGTGGTATTCGTTGGGGCCGTAGACGTTGAAGAACTTTAGCCCGGCCCATTGTGGCGGGGTGGGCTCGCCCCGTTCCACCGCGCGGAGCACCTGCTGGTCAAAAACATGCTTGGACCAGCCATAGAGGTTGAGCGGTTCAAGCTGGTCAAGCCGTTGCGGGTCGTCGGAAAAATGTTCGGGCGTATCAACCCCGCCATAGGTTGCGGCGGAAGAGGCGTAAAAAAAGCGCACCCGGGCCTGCGTGCACCAGCGCCACAGCATGCGCGACAGCTCTACATTGGTGCGCCAGACCGCATCACCATCGCGTGCGGTGGTCTCGCTGATCGCTCCCATGTGGAAGATGGCTTCCACCCGGCTTTCGGTTTCAAGAAAGGCGGGTAGCTCGTCCGGGGTAATCAGTCGCGTTGGCGCATGCCCCGCGATATTGCGCCATTTTCCTTCTGTCCCCAACCAGTCGACAATAACCGTTTCGTGCCCGCGTGCGACCAGGGCCGCCTGCAGGCATGAGCCGATGAACCCGGCCCCACCCGTAATGATGATCATGGAAGCATACTATAAAGGCAGACCATACAGGCTCCAAGACGGCAAATCCGCCCGCTGGCGTGTAGCCACAGCAGACAGGCTTGCCTAGTATAGCTGGTATCAATCCCTGAGGAGATGAATTTTCATGAGCGATGTCATTACAGTCGTGGCTATTGTCAAGGTCAAGCCGGGGTATGAGGCCGAAGTGGCGCAGGCCATGAGCGACTGCGTGGTTCCTTCCCGCGCGGAGGCGACCAACAGCCAGTACATTCCCCATCAGGATCTGGAAGACCCGCAGACCTTCGTCTTTACCGAAAAATGGGCCAGCCCGCAGGCTCTGGCCGACCATATGGAAACACCGCATTTCAAAGCTATGGCTGCCCGGCTTGAAGGCAAGCTGGCCGCGCCGCTGGCAGTGCACACCCTGCGCCCGCTGCCCGGCGCATAAGGTTTTTCAGGGCGGCGCGCAGGGGGCAGTATCAGGCGGCCTGCGCGCATGGCCTGCCCGGATTATCGCGCCGTCAGGCCCGTGTCCGCCGCCCGGTTTTTCAGGCAGGCATGCTTTCAAGGCTGGGGTGCCTGCCCAGTAGGCGGCACAGGGCGGCGCTGGGGGCGGATTTGTTCAGCGTATAGAAATGGAAATGGTTCACCCCTTCCGCCCGTAGCTGGCGGCATAGCTCACCTGCCACAGCGGTTGTAACCAGCGCGCGGGTTTCGGGATGGGCATCCAGCCCATTGAACATGCGCCGCATCCAGAGCGGAATATGGGCGCCGCACTGGGCGGCGAACGTATAGGCCTGCGCGATATTGGCCACGGGTAGGATGCCGGGCACGATATCTGCCGTAATGCCGGCCGCTACTGCCTTATCGCGAAAGCGCAGGAATGTTCCCGCTTCAAAAAAGAACTGCGTGATAGCGCGTGTGGCCCCCGCATCCAGCTTGGCTTTTAGGTTGTCCAGATCCGCCTGCGCGCTGGTTGCTTCGGGGTGGGTTTCGGGATAGGCCGCGACCGAAATTTCGAAAGGGGCGATCTGGCGCAAGCCCCGGACAAGGGCTGCGGCGCTTTCATACCCGCCGGGGGTGGGGGTAAAGCCCGCACCGGGGGCCTGACCGTTCTGGGTCGGTGGGTCGCCGCGCAGGGCTACGATATGGCGCACACCCTGCGCCCAGTAGGTGCGGGCCACGTCATCCACCTGTGCGCGGGTGGCGTTTACGCAGGTCAGGTGCCCGGCTACAGGCGCACCGGCCTCATGCGCGAGAACGGCCGTGGCCGCCAGTGTGCGCTCGCGGGTTGACCCTCCCGCCCCGTATGTGACGGAGACAAAGCGCGGGCCAAGTGGGGCAAGCTCCTGCGCGGTCTGGTGCAGGGCTGCGGCCATTTTATCGGTTTTGGGCGGGAAAAACTCGAAAGAGACCGCAACCGCCCCATCCGGCCCGCCTGTGGACAGGTCAGGGCCGAGGGGGCCAAGGTTACGCAGTTCGGCGGAAAGTCCGCCACCCGGCAGGAACGGCATGGTGGTTCTGGCTCCGTTGATGAAAATCGTTTTTGTCAGGGACGGCGGCCCAGCCAGAGCCGGACAGTCAGGGGGCCTTCCAGCCGGATGGTTTGCGCGCAGGCCAGCCCGGCATCATGGAACCAGCCACGGATCTGGGTATCGCTGAAACCGGGATGCACATGGGCGTGGGCATCGCGCAGGGTTTCACGCGCATGGGGGGCAAAATCCACAATCAGCAGGCGCCCGCCGGGGGCTAGAATACGCGCTGCCTCAGTAATGGCGGCTGCGGGGTGCTGCACCGCATGCAGCACCTGATGCATGATGGCCAGATCCGCAGTGCCTGCGGGCAGAGGCAGGGCATACAGGTCGCCTTGCCGCAGGGCCGCGCGCTCCAGCCCGGCAGAGGTCAGCTTGGCGCGTGCGACACGGAGCATGGCCGGGCTGCGGTCAAACCCTGTCAGGGTTTCAGCCTGTGGGGCCAGCAGTTCGAGCATACGCCCGGTTCCCGTGCCGATATCGACCAGATGTGCCACGGCCTGCGGGCCGATAAGGCGGCGGATTGCGCTTTCCACATCCTGTTCCGCCACATGCAGCGAGCGTATTGCATCCCACTGGGCGGCATGCGCCTCGAAATAGTCTTCCGCTGCGGCGGTGCGGGCGGCACGTACGCTGCCAAGGCGCTGTGCATCCGCCGCCAGTTCCGGGTCTGCGGGCCACTGGTCTATCATGGCGTAGAGCGGAGCGGTTTTTTCGGGGTTGTCCAGTGCCAGAAAAACCCAGTTGCCTTCCTTGCGTCGTGTGATCAGCCGGCCTGCACCAGAATTTTGACATGCCGGGAAACGCCGGGCTGGCTTTGCCCCAGCACCTGAGCCAGTTCCCCTACGGATAATTCCATATCCCGCAGCAGAGCCAGAATGCGCAGGCGTGTCTGGTCAGCCAGTGCCTGAAAAATGACGAGGGGTGAGGGCATAAAAAAATCTATATAACAATATCATTATATACACAATAACTGCTGTAGTGATCAAAAATGACGTGGAACTGCACTCCTTATCCCTGCGGGGAGCAGGAATAAGGGGCCAGAGAGAGTTGAATCTGTATGAAGGTCAGGGGGTGCGGAGTGCCGTGCTCTTGCCCGCAAACAGGCGTGACAGGCCGCAGGATGCCGCAAAGGCCACGCATCCCAGAGCTGCAATCCAGAAGACCGCAGGCCAACCTGTCTGCCAGGACAAGGCCAGCCCGGCCCAGGCTTCGGCCAGAGCCAACACTGTGGCGGCGGCCATGCCCGTCATGGGGCCAAAGCCCAGCCGCAGGGCGGCGGCAGCGGGAGCAATCATCAGGGTAAATACAAGCAGCACCCCGGTTATCTGGCACATTCAGCCGTGGCTAGCGCAACAAGGGAGAGGAACAGCACATCCAGTAGGCGCAGTGGCACGCCGCGGGCCTCTGCCACATCAGGCTGTAACGAGGCAAACAGCAGCGGGCGTGCCAGTATGGCCAGACCAGACAGGCAGAATAGGCTCAACCCTCCCAGCCCCCACAGGGTGCCGGGCTGATACCCAGAATATCGCCAAACAGGAGCGATGTGGCGGCCCCTGCGGAACGGGTCAGAAAATGCAGGCATAGAGCCCCCACACCGAGTGCGAGCGACAGCACAAGGCCAATCACCACATCGCGGCCTAATGCGCGCTGCCCGGCAAGCCCCATGGCCACGCCGCCCAGCACAGCGCCACTGCCAAAGCCCG
>NZ_BAIN01000093.1 GCF_000613285.1 Acetobacter papayae JCM 25143
CCGACGCAGGGCGGCACAGTCGCGGCGGGCAAAAGCCCCTCACCCGCCTCACTCTCCAGTTGTGCCTGCTCGCGCAACAGAAGGCGCACGGGTTTCATGCGCGACAGCGGGTGTGCTCGGTGCATTTCCCGCGGGCCAAATTCCACAATAGTCACATTGGATGGTGTAGGACGAACCATAGTCTTTTCTCCGTAAAGCATTGAGGACAGGCGGGCCGCACGTCCCTCACCCGCAAAGGCAGGGACGTAGCCCAAAAAACAGGCCTAAGCGGCCTGCCGGATCTGAAAGCCCCGGTGCCAGCGCACCACATCGGGCAGCGACGGCCGCACCAGCTCGGGCGTCTCGTCGTCCACAGTGATCAGGCAACGCACCGCGATCTCATGCACCGCGCCATCGGCAAGACGGCGGATCAGCGCGCGATCGGAACGGCCCGAGATCACCCGGTCTTCCCAGCGCCGGGTTGTCGCATTGAAGCGTGTGTCCGCGCACACCCCGTTGAGGAACGCCAGCACCTGCCAGCGCACCGGGCGTCCGTGGTCGAGATATTCGGGGAGACGATACAGCGCACCGACCGCAATCGGGCCGACACGCAGGGGGTTGTCGCGGGGCGCAAACCAGCGCCCCGCATAATACTGTCTGAACATCGTTATTCTCCGGTTGAGGATCAGCGCGCGGCCAGAACGGCCTCCTGCACCATGGCGATCGGGTGGTCGGCGGCGATGGCGCTCAGCACGTCCGGGCCGAACAGGATTCCGCTGATCAGCACGAGCAGACCGGCCACCCCGAACAGAAAGCCCGCCATATCCCTGATGTCCTGCCATGTCTGGGGAGAGAGTTTCATGCGCCCTCTCCTTTACCGGTCGCACTGGACTGCGCCACATGCCGCCCTCGTCCCGCCCGGCCGAGGGGCAGAAACTCGCAAGGTTTTTCCGGGGGCAGGTCAGGCAGTGCGATTACCAGCGTTTCGTTTTCTGCCCGGAAGAGATGGGTATGATTGGCCACCCGATACTGGTTCGGCCCCAGCTTCTTGTAAGTTCTGCTGCGGGGTTGCCGCAAACCGGAAACGAGTGCCCACACGCAGGCTCTTGAAAGTGACAGGATCAGACATCGTTTTCTCCTTTTTGGATTTTCTTCTGACCCTTTCAGCCGGCTCATCGGCCGGCGCGCAGGTTAAGGGCGGCGCTTGCGCCGGGAGCCTGCGACGGACCCTTAGCCTGCGTGACGGACTATGAGAGGCGATCTTCTTTTTTGTGTTTTTTGTTTTCCTTTTTATTTCTTTTGTTTTTTCTGCCGTTTATTGGGCGCCTGACAGGCACGGGGCCCTGATGTCAGTCGGGCTGACATCGATCCAGACTGGCCTGTCGCCCGTGGCCTCCAGAGCCTGGCGGATCACCTCGGCACTCAGAAATTCCGCGCCGTCATCCCCACCAAAAGAAGCCAGTTTGGCATCGTACCAATCACTGGAAGACCCTCGGGGGTCGGCCTCCTTCGCATAAGCCACAAGATTGGGCGCACCATCCGGGTCAGGTAGGCAGGGCTTGCCATTGGACATGAGGTACACCCCCTGATCACCAACCAGCATCAGTCCCGCTGGAATGCGCGTCTCATCAATGTCCTCATGCGTTGGCACGCGATCGATAACGCGCTCTTTCTGGTATTCAGGCGAAAAAAGCTGATCGAGTGTCGGGCTATGAGTTTTAGCGGCTTCGGCATGGGCGAGCAGACGCGCCACCAGAGCGCGGTCAAAATGAAGTTTCATGGGGTGTTTTCCTTTCCTGATGGTGCAAAAAAAAGGGCGGGACACCGGAGTGTCCCGCCCTTTGGGGCTGAATAAGCGCAGGTTTAGAAATCGAAGGTCTGAACGCCATCGACGGGCAGGCCGTCGCGGTCGAACAGGACGTAGGCACAGCCCTGTGCGCGCGCCGCCGCGAGAATGGCCGCGAGGCCAGGCGAGGCGTGCTCCGCCGCCCGCAGTTCCGATGAGGCGTAAATCAGCCACCCATACGGACCAGCGAGACAGGACAGACCATCCGCCCCTTCTGTTTCGATATAACGGGTGAGAAGTACCCGGTCCTCGGGCGAGAGATGGGCTGTACTCGCATCGGCAATGCGCTCGATGGGCAAACTGAGTGTCGGCATGACCGGAATCCTCGAAGCAAAAGGACAAAGCCCCGCGTCAGCGGGGCAGGCCGCAGGGCCACCCGCTTAGGCCCTGCATTGGGCAGGAAGCCCCTGCCCATCGTCTTCAGGCGGCGAGAGCCTGCGGCGCCGCGCGCAGGGCGTCCTGTGCCACATTCAGCGGATGGCGGCGCGCGGCGTAAGCCGCACGCAGTTCCGCAACGGTCGCGACATCGAGGAGCATATGGGTGCACTGGCTCAGGCGCTGCACCCGTGCGTTGGTTGCCCGCAGCCACCCATACAGGCCGATATGGCCTGCTGCCGGGCCAGTAAACTCATCCGGGGTTTCATCGGGCCAGAGCGGGGCGCAGTCTACGAACTGGAACGGGGTATGCGGCCCGCCCCACATCCGCACCCCGTAATCGTCGGGCATCGGCAGCGGGCGCTTGAAAATCTCGTGCATCCACGCGTTCGTCCCCAGCGACCCCTCACGATACGCGGCCTCAAAACCTGCCGGGCGGCGCTGCCCACGCGGCACGGTGATCATGACCATGAAGCTTTCCTGCGGGCGGTCTGCGGCGACACGGGCTCCGTATTCGATTACGGCACTGCGGATCTGATCAAGCCGCGTTGCGACAATGTCCTGAGCCGGATAAAAATTTCCAAGCAGCTCCATGCTCGTGGAGGATCCCAGATCATCGTGCTGACGGGTGGCGCGGTTGGCGCTGAGTTTCAGACGGGCATGATGGCTTCCTTTTCATGATTTGTTTTCAACCCTTCCGCGTCCGCCACGTCTGGGAGGCCGGGGCCAGAGCTTGCCTCTGGTGGCGGCCTCCCAGACGTGGCAGCGGGTTTTGTTTTTGTGTTTTGCTGTTTTCTTTTTGTTGAGTGGCGTTGTTTACGCGGCCATACCCAACGAAAGGCCGGAGGAGCCCGCGCGTTGCTGTGTCCATTTTGGCGCACGCACGGCCCCGCCCTCACTCAGTATTCGGATGTGAGCATGACGACCTTGCCGAGATTGCTATCGGCGACGGCATAAAGTTTCAGTTCAGCCAGCGGGAAATCCGTATAGCCGACACGCTGGCGATAAAGGATGTTGGCCTCGCGTTCGCCGTTGCCATCCGTACACACAACTTCGGCGCAGTGTTTGGTGAGATCCACCCTCAGGGTCCAGAACTCGAACTCGGCACGGCGGACGGCCGGAACCAGGCGGGCACTTGCCACGATATCCAGCAGCCAGCCTGCGCCATTTTTGGCAGATACGCCGCCCCATCGGTGAGGAGCAAACCCATCGTGTAGCGGTAATACCGGGTCGTGCCGATAAACTGTGCCAGCGCCTCGGCCGTGATCGCAGCAGGCTGGGTGTGTTCAAGTGTTGCAGACATGCCTGTATCCTTTTCTGGTTTTTTGACACTCTGCTGCCTGCCGGAACGGTGGCCGTGCGCTCAAACGCGGCGCGCAGCGCCGGGAGCGAAGCCCCACCGTTTGAACGCACGGTTCCGTTCTGGCTGGCGCGTTTTGCTGTTTTTGTGTGTTTTCTGCTGCTGTTCTGCTCTGCGCGTTTGTGTCCATTTGTGCGCAGGCAAACGTCTGAGGCGCACGACACCAACCATTACGCAGCGATGGGCAACGACCCCATTGGCGCAACCGGCGGCGTGGAGGGCGCGTGTGGCGACACCCGCACCATCCATCGTGCGGGTTCAATCGCCCGCGCCCAGTCCGCGAAACTCGGGATATGACCGAGATCGTCCAGAACATGCTGTTCGCCGATGAGGCGCACCGGAACGGTGCGCCCGGCCGAATTTACTATGGTGATACCGAACACCTGTTCAGCCATGAAAATGCCTTCAGCATGATGGCGAAGGGCTCTGTGCCGCATGTCGGCCAGAATGGATTTTGACCCATCGAACCAGCTATGAATTGCCTGATAATCCTCAGGAATACCGCCCCATTTTTTCGCGGTGATAACCGCGTGGAAATAGCTATGCGCCATATCACCCTCTCTGGCCTCAATAGGTGTGTACGAAGTCTTCATGGGTGATATAGTTCTCGGTATGAGACACGGTGATCGTATCTGCGACCGGATCAAAGGTGACATCGCCGGAGCCGCCTTCATTATTTTCCCACCCATCATGCTCAACATCCACGTACTGCATGGTGAGCGTTTCCAGCACGTCCCTTAACGGCGACATCTGGATAGTCTTCTCTCCAGATGACCAGTCAACGAAGGTCGTCTGGATGGGGGTCGTCAGGCTTTCCTGTCCCTGCCCGCCTTCAACGACGCACTCCTCCACGCCGCCGGAATCACCATATCCGTCATAGCGCATGACGACTTTCGTGATGCCACACGCCTTCAGGGCCGCCATGACGGTCGCTCTGTCTTCAGTCCGGGTTTCGCGCTTGAGGCGCGTGTAGCGATCCATCTGTTCAAGCATCGTCAGTGTCTCGGTCATCAGTTTTAGTCCTTGGTCTGTTTTCTCTGGATGCAGGCTGGCGGTCGGGCCTCCCTGCATTGGGTCAGGCAGCAAAACGACGGGCGGGAGGCGCACCGCTCAGCACCGCGCGCGCGTCAGGTGAGCGGCTCAGGGAGAGCTTCAGGGGCTTGTCATGGCGGCCGTCCCAGCTCAGCCCCTCGCAGGGGATCAGCAGCCCGGCCCTGCGCGCATCCTGATCACGCTGGAAGCACACGCGCTCGTTCCCGCCCTCTGGGCGGCAGCAGGGCTGACCAGACAGCGCCCCACAGCCACGACACGCCATCTGGTAGGCCGGATCACCAGCGGGCCATTCGTGATGGCAGCGCCGGCACGTTACGGAAGCGTCCACACAGGCCCAGCGTGACGGGGTGGGCCTTTTGGCCGCGGGAGGCAGGAAGGCAATCGGACGCATGGCATTCTCCTTTTCTGAATACCTGCTGCCTGCCGGGACGGCGGCCGCGCGCTCAAACGCGGCGCGCAGCGCCGGGAGCGAAGCCCCACCGTTTGAACGCGCGGCTCCGTTCTGGCAGGCGCGCTGTCTGGTCTGTGTTTTTTGGGATTTTGGTCTGGGAGTTACCGCCGTCAGGCGGCGATCCTCACCACCTCAAGGTGGCTGTCCAGATGGGCTTTCACTGCGGCCCGCGCGTCAGCATCGGCAGCGTCCGACGTCAGGGCCTCTGCGGCCTGTTCAAGCAGAGCGTTCTGCAGCTCGGCTGCGTCTTCTTTCTGTTCTTCAGGGTCATGAGCCTCGCCTACGTCAGTGTTTTCTGACGGCGTAGTTTCAGCCTCGTCCGGCCCTTCCAGACCAGTTCCATACAGTTCTTCTTCAACGGGAAGCAGGTGATCGAATTCACCCTCTTCCTCGTCGTCGCCCTCATGACTGCCTCTCAAAGAGGCCAGCCTTTCAGCATTACGCACCATAGCGGCCAGTTCAACTTTCCAGTCCTCAGCAGCAGACCCAAACCCGGCCTGCTCGGGCACCCACCGACCATCAGCCCCACATGCGCCATGATGGCATTACGCATCTCCTTGCCGGTGTTGCGAGGCAGGAGTTTGAGCGCCTTCCCCGCCTCCATGATGCCGGGCTTACTGAAACATTTGAGGAAGTCGTCGAACGCCATATTGGGCATCTGCGCATCGGCGTCGAACAGCAGCCCCATGATCTGGGCCGTTAGACCACTGCCGCTATGCTGGCTAATCGTACAGTTTGCGACATTCTTGAGCACGGCCACCGCCTCCTGTCGTAGGAGTGCCGGATCACGGATCAACACACCTTCGGGGAAGAGCGCAGCCAAAGCGGTCTCCTGTCGGCTCATCTGACCATAAGGCTCACGTTCAGGGGTACGCACTGAGACATTCTTGCCGCCAAGGGCCAGCAGCAAGGCCGCAACCAGATCCCACGGGTCTACATCCTCAACCACCGCATCAAGCGCTGCATGCAACGCCTGTGTGCGGATCTGGCCCAACATGGCCAGCCCCGTACCGGAAATGGCCGCCCGCTCTTTGGGCGCCGCTACACTGGTCGGCGCAAGGCTGCGCGGAGCCGCAGCCGTTCCCTGTTCTTCAGTTCCCAGCGGACGCAACGGGATCTCGTCGATCTTCAAGGTATTGGGGTTGAGGAAATACCCCATCACATCGGTTTCCTCGGCCGCCATCCAGTTCGTCACCCGCTTATAGCCATCTGGCGTAGCCGCCTGCCCATACTCGCCGGCTTCCATCTTGACCCCACCCTCGGGCACGCACTCGGCCAGCCACTGTTCCTGTGCGGCGGCATAAGCCGAGCCATCCTCGGTAAAGCGGTTATCCTTCCCGCCCTCGCCAAACAGGTCTTCAGCCCACACCACGCCGCAGGCTTGGCCGTCGCGTCATTAAAGCGGGCATCCACGCCATGTACCGTGCCTGTCTCAGAAACCGGGCAAGCTCGCGCCAGGGCACGGTGTCCTCGGGGTCTTCGGCGTTCAGACGATACTCGGCCGGGTCCGCATCCTCCTCGACCATATCCTCAAATATTTCAGCCCATGCGGCGCGCTGCTCTTCCACTGGGGCGGCGGCAATCACCTTCAGATCGTTGAAGTCCGGGCCGCGCCCCATGTCGATGGCATGCAGGATCGGGTCATGCAGACCCGCCAGAAGTGAGAGGCGTTTCAGATAGGCGGGTGTGACCATCAACGCGCGGGCAATCTGTGCGTCCGTATATGCTTTTTCGCGGCGGGACTTATCGACAAAGCGCCATTGCTCGCTCTGCGTCATCGCCTCACGGATAATGTTCTCGGAACCAGCCGCCAGCCCATCCAGTTTTTCATCAGCAGATGTGACAATGACGTGCATTTCGCGCATTTTCGCAAGAACGCAGGCCCGGCGGCGGCGATGGCCTGCCACGATCATCAGCTGGCCGTCAGGCAGTTCGCGCACCAGTGGCGCCTGCAGCAGGCCCACCACCTTGATATTATGGGCGAGGCGTCGGTCGGCCTCGACATTGGGAGCCGAGGTGCGGGGGTTTTCGGGATTGTCGAGAAGGGTTTTCGGATCGACGACGCGCAGTTCCATGGAGAGGCTCCTGATCATGGGGAAAACTGGCAGGCGATTGCGTCAGAGCTGATCTGCTCTTTTTATCAATCTCCTGATGTTTTCCGCGCGGTCGCAGCTTGGGCGGGCGGGCAAGGCCGCGCC
>NZ_BAIN01000092.1 GCF_000613285.1 Acetobacter papayae JCM 25143
CCGTGCTGGAACCTTTCCTGCGCAAGGAACCGCCCGAACCCGTGCGCGCAGCCCTGATGCTGGGGGCCGCACAGCTCCTGTTCCTTGAAACGCCGCCCCATGCCGCCGTAGGCACCACGGTCGACCTGCTCCGCAGGCGCGGACTTGCCCCCTTTGCCGGGCTGGCCAATGCCGTGCTGCGCAAGATCGCGGGAAGCGGTGCCAGCGTTCTGGACGGGCTGGATCAACCCCGGCTCGATATTCCCGCATGGCTGTGGAGTTCATGGTCTGGCCTTGGCGCAGGCGTGCCCCGCGCTATAGCAGCAGGGATCAGCACCGAAGCATCGCTGGACATCACGCTGCGCCCCGGCGCCTCAGCCCCTGAAGGCGGCGTGCTGCTGCCCAATGGTTCATGGCGCTACCCTGCCGGTACGCGCGTGGTGGATCTGGCCGGATACGAGCAAGGTGCCTTTTGGGTGCAGGATGCCGCCGCCACCCTGCCCACCCGCCTGCTGGCAGTGCGCGAAGGTGAAAAAGTGGCTGACCTGTGTGCGGCCCCCGGCGGCAAAACCGCCCAGCTTGCCGTAACAGGCGCGCAGGTCACGGCTATTGAAAACAACCCCGCACGTATGGCCCGGCTACAGGAAAATCTGGAGCGACTGGGCCTGTCCGTGAACACCGTGCAGGCCGATGCCTGCACATGGCAGCCCGATGCCCCGCTGGACGCATCCTGCTTGATGCCCCCTGCTCGGCCACCGGCACGGCGCGCCGCCACCCCGATGTGCTCTGGGTCAAGCGCCCGCGTGACCTGACAGCCCTGACCGCCGCACAGGATCGCCTTCTGGCCGCCGCACGCGACATGCTGCGCCCCGGTGGCCGCCTGATTTATGCCGTATGCTCCTTGCAGGAAGAAGAAGGCCCCGCCCGCGCCCGCGCGGCACAGGCCATGGGGCTGGTACCGGCCCCCTTCACCCCTGATGAGCTGTCCATGCTCCCCGAAGCCCTGACCCCCGAAGGCTGGCTGCGCACGCATCCCGGCTTCTGGCCTGATCTGGGTGGTATGGACGGCTTCTTTGCGGCCCGTTTCATCCGCCCGGCATAACGCCACACGGCCACACATCACCCTGTGGGATTACGGAACAAACAGACCATGACACCTGCGCCCCGCACCCTGATCGCCCCCAGCCTGCTGGCTGCGGATTTTACCCGACTGGGCGAGGAAACACGCGCCATAGCCGCCGCCGGGGCCGACTGGCTGCACCTTGATGTCATGGATGGGCATTTCGTGCCCAATATTTCCTTCGGCCCGGCTGTCGTGAAGGCCCTGCGCCCCTGCACGGACATCCCGTTCGATGTGCATCTGATGATCGCACCGGTTGACCCGTATCTGGAAGCCTTTGCTCAGGCCGGGGCCGATCAGATCCTGATCCACATCGAGGCGGGGCCACACACGCACCGCTCGCTCCAGCGCATACGCGACCTTGGCGCCAAACCCGGTATCGTCCTGTGCCCTGCCACCCCGGCCAGCGCCATTGCCGAGGTAATGGATCTGGTGGATGTCATTCTGGTCATGACCGTCAATCCCGGTTTTGGCGGCCAGAAATTTCTGGCCAGCCAGTTGCCCAAGATCACGCAGTTGCGCGACATGATCACGCAAAGCGGGCGCGCCATTCATCTGGCTGTCGATGGCGGCATAGACCCCACCACCGCACCGCTAGCCATACAGGCAGGGGCCGATGTGCTGATCGCGGGCAGCGCCGTTTACGGCAGGCCTGATTATGCCGCCGCCATCTCGGCTCTCAGAGGTGTATAAAATTCCGGTCATAATCCAGACTAGCCAAAGCGGCTTACTGCATTGTAATCTTTGAGCAGACCCGAACACATGGCTCGCCCGGCCGGGCCGCACCCCGCCGCCAGCCTCAGGAGTGCTGATCCGCCCATGTCGCTGCGCCGATGGACACAAGGAACACGCCTCTCCTACGCGCTGCGCAACCCCCGTGGCGGCTTTGCCCGCGTGCCGGATGCCCCGGCCCTTATGCTGCGCGACCTGTGGCCCGGCGATGCCCTTGCGGGTGAACGGCTTGTTCGTAACCAGACCAGTCATGACGGCGTAGCCCGCCAGCTCCAACCCGGTCAGTGGGACGCGCCAGACTGGCCTGAAGCCTATTGCCGCTGGCTGCAAGGTTTTACCTGGCTACGAGACCTGCGCGAACTGGGGGCTGAATCCGCCCGTATCCGTGCGCGCACGCTGGTTTCGCACTGGATGCGCATTCCCCCGATGGAGCGCACCCTGTCAGACCCTGCCGTAACCGGCATGCGGCTGGCCTCGTGGCTGGGCTGTTATGAATTTTTTGCCGCCAGCGCGGATGACAGGTTCCGCCAGAACCTGATGACGGCACTGATTATGGAGGCGCGCTCCATTGCTGCCCTGATGCCCGAGGCAATCTCGGGCTGGCGCGCACTTTCCGCTCTCAAGGGCCTGCTGGCCGTGGGCGTGGTCATGCCGGACTACCCGGAGTTTCTCGAACGCTTCCTGCGCCTGCTCGATAGCGTGCTGGCCGAGCAGTTTCACCCCGATGGCAGCCATGTCAGCCGCAGCCCGGAAGACCAGTTCCAGAGCGTGCGGGAACTGGCGGAAATGCTCGCCATTTTCCAGACAGCCCGCCACCCCCAGCCCACAACCTTGCTGGATGCAGCCAACCGCGCGGCCCCCGTACTGCGCGCCATGCGCCATGGCGATGGCCGTCTGGCGCTGTTCAACGGTAGCCTTGAACGCGATAGCGCGTTTCTTGAACTCGTGCTCAATCGGGCCTGCCGCACCCGTGTAGTCGCTGCCAGCCTGTATGATAGTGGCTTTACCCGCATGACCAGCGGGCGTGCCATGCTGCTGGCCGATAGTGCGGCCCCAGTCGCCCATTCCGAAATGGCGCATGCAGGCATGCTGTCTTTCGAATTTTCATCGGGCAAGCAGAGGTTGATCGTCAATTGTGGCTCCAGCACCCGCAAAGGCTGGACACAGGCACTACGCTACCCGGCCGCCCACTCCGTTCTGGAAGTGCCCGGCCTGCAACCACTGACTATCGAGGCCGATGGCACGCTCAGCCATATCCCTCAGGTTAGCCGCGCGCATGCGACACATGAAGGGGCGCACTGGCTGGACATGTCGCATGATGGCTATGCCCGTCAGGGTGGCGGGGTTTACAGCCGCAAGCTGTATCTGGGCCGCGAAGGCCACACCCTGCGGGGCGAGGAACATTTCGGCCCCTGTGAAAAGCCAACCCCGAGCCTGATCCGCTTTCACCTCCACCCCTCCGTGACGCTGGAAGAAACCCCTGAAGGCCTGCGCCTGAACACGGCGGAAGAAACCTGGCTGTTCCAGTCCGATGCCGAAATAACGGTGGAAGACAGCGTTTATCTGGGCCGGGGCACAGTTGAGCCCTCGCGTCAGATTGTGCTGACTGCCCGCACCGAAACCGCGCCTGCCCTCGCAGAGGAGGCCCTCTCCCCAACCGAGAGCACCGCCACCGAGGACGAAAACGCGCAAGACCTTTCTGCCTCGCAGGACGCAGAAGGCGAAGCCAACGTCACCTTACCCGGCACGGAAAGCGTGGACATCAACGGTGCGGAAATCGCAACAACGCCGCCGGAACAGGCCCCTGAGCCGGATGCGCCTTCAACAGAAATTCCGCAGCGCCCGAAACTAGCGCATGCCCCCGCAGCACCCGCCGCGTCCACAACGCAGCGCACCATTCACTGGGGCCTGACGCTGATAGAGGCCTGAAAAGGCGGGGGTAAAACCCCAGCCGATCAGGAAGGGGTTTTGGGCGTTTGGGCTGTTTTGTTCGGCTTGATAAAGCGGATGCTCAACCGCGAGGGAGAAGCCGCCAGCCGTCCGCCCGTGCGGTTTTCTTCCAGACGGATACGAACGCCATCGTTATTTTCCATCAGGGAGCCTGAAACGCCCTGCCCGATGGTGGCCTCACCCGAAAGAGCCCAGTACGTGCCCTCGAAATCCTCAACCCGCTGAAGGTTGTAGACCTTGCCTATGCTGTCGCCCGAGGAAAAACCGATAGCCGCCGCCGAAGCCCCGCTCACTTCAAACGGATACTGTTTGCCGGCATAGGTCAGCACACCTTTGCCCCATGTATAGCCCACCCCGAGATCGGCCGAATGGGAGATGAATTTCACCTCACCCGAAACCGGCCCCAGTACCTGCTCCGCCATGGCGGGTGCGATGCTCGCACTGCACAGGGCCACGGCCACAACGGAACGCCAATATGCTGAACGCATCAGATTAAGCCCCCTGTCCTGCGCCGGATCTTACAATCTCGGCCTTGTCGCCCGCACCATGCACACCCTCCCTTACAGGAGCAGCCAGTTCGTACAAATAACGGAACAATCTTGTATTTTCATTCGCTCGCCGGTCAAGCATGGCATAGCCACCATGCCCTGCAAAGCCTTTTTCCAGCACGGGCCGTCCGGTCATAACGCACTGGCGCGAAAAACCGCGCCTCAGCTATTCCAGACAGGTTCTTTCAGTTTTTCAACAAACGCCGCATGTTTTTCCAATTCCGCCGGTGTGGGGCAGATACGGATACTCCGCCGCTCCACCGGGGCCTCATACTGCACGGCCGGGGCTTCCGTGCCGTTGGCCATAAGGCCAAGGCCGTGCTGCCGCCCCCCCATAAGCTCCACATAAACTTCCGCCAGCAGCTTGCAGTCCAGCAGGGCGTTATGGGTTGTTCGGGCTGACAGATCGACACCAAAGCGGCGGCACAGCGCATCAAGCTGTTGGGCATGCCGGGAAAGCGCGCCCGCGCCATGTCCAGCGTATCCACATGCGCGCCATGTCCAGCGGCTGACGTCCAGCGCGCTTCAGCTCGGCATTGAGAAAGCCAAAGTCAAACCGTGCGTTGTGGGCTATCAGCGGGTCCTCACCAATAAACTCGAGAAACTCCGCCGCCTTGTCGGCAAACAGGGGCTTGCCGCGCAGATCATCGATCGTAAAACCATGCACGCGCGAGGCTTCCTCCGGCACATCGCGCTGGGGGTCGAGCAGCACGTGGAAGGCTCGACCTGTGGGCAGATCACCCACCAGTTCCAGTGCCGCAATTTCTATCACGCGGTCGCCCGTGGCCGGGTCCAGCCCGGTGGTTTCCGTATCGAACAGCACTGAACGCTTCATACGCGCAACATCCTGACAAAGCGGCGCACCTGACGCCGGGTTTCCTTCATGGAGCGGCCCGTGCGCAGCACCGTATCCGCACCGCGCACCCGCAGGCATCGGGCGTCTGCCGCGCCATAAGGGCACGGGCTTCCGCCTGTGTATCCCGCGCCGCGCCGCCACCCTGCGCGCCTGCACCCAGCGTGGGGCGGATATCACCAACACATGATCACACTGCCGCTGCATGCCGGTTTCAAACAGTAGCGGAATATCCAGCACAACCCAACGCGCGCCACGAGCGCGCCAGAACGCCAGAAAACGCGCCCGCGCCCGGCGCACATGCGGGTGAATAAGCGCCTCCAACCGAGGCAGGAGGCCTGCCTGTTCCATGACCGCCTGCCGCAAAACCCCGCGATCCAGCACGCCAGAACAAACCGCACCAGGCACCATGGCCTGTATACCATCGAGCACCGGCCCCGGCACCGATTGCTGGCGGCGCACCTCGGCATCGGCATCGAACACCGGCAGCCCCGCCTTTTGCAGCAGGGTGGCAACCGTGCTTTTGCCCATACCCATGCCGCCGGTCAGCCCAAGAACTTTCATACGCGCCACAAAAGCCCTCCGTTCAGCCGGAGAAACCCGCCATTACATAGGCTTCTGTCTGGGCATCCACCTGTGGTTCAACTCCAAACCACGCGTGGAACCCGAAGCGGGCCTGATGCAGCAGCATGCCCAGCCCCCCTACCGTACGCAGCCCGCGCCGCTGGGCTTCAGCCAGCAGGGGCGTTACCTGCGGAACATAGACAATATCGGCCACCACCAGCTTAGTGGAGGCCTGATCCAGCACGGGGCAGAACCCCGGCTCCGGCCCGCCTTCCATCCCCAGCGATGTGGTGTTGACCAGCACCGCGTAGTCACCCAGCGTGGCTTCCCACTCATCCCATGGGCAGACAGATGCGCTCGGCAGGCTGGCCGCCAGTTCATCGGCCCGCGCACGGGTGCGGTTGGTAATACACACCTGCATGCCCGCCGCCGCCAGCGAAACCGCAACGGAGCGCGCGGCCCCACCGGCCCCCAGCAGCAGAACCCGCTGCGTGTCAGGAGCACCAGAGTCATCAGGCAGTTCCACCCCAGCGGCACGCAGCTGGCTACAAAGCCATCGCCATCGGTGGACAGGCCCCTGATGGTGCCATCATCCTGAAAAACCAGCGTATTGACCGAGCCTGTTGCGCGAGCGGAGTCGTCCAGCACATCGGCCAGCCGGAAAGCGGCTTCCTTATGCGGGATGGTAACATTCGCCCCCCGGAAACCAGCGGCCTGAAGCCCCCGCACCGCGGCCTCGAACCCTTCCGGGTGGACAGGCAGCGGCACGTATGCCCCATCCACCCCGTACCGGCGCAGCCAGTAATTATGCAAAAGTGGTGAGCGTGAATGCCCGACCGGCCAGCCCAGCACCCCGGCAAGACGCGCCTTGCCGGTAATGCGCTGTGCGGGCAAAGCCTGCGGGTCGGTGGCGGTGGTCATGCGGCATCTCCATAGCGTTCGCCAAAAGTCTGCCATGCGGCGGGCAACAGCCGCGCCAGACGCGCGGCCCATTCCGCCTGCCTTCTGGCGCGGTAATCAGGTCCTGCCGGATTTCGATTTCAATATACGGCAGGCCGCGCCGCTCGGCATGTTCGGGCACGGTGTAATCAGAGGTATCCGTCAGGGCATAGGGTTCATTGTCGCCCACGCACAGGCCTTCGCCCCGCAGCAGGTCGAGCATGATATGCGCCAGCCGGGAATCCCGATTATGCAGGATGCCCGCATGCCATGGCCGGGCATAGCCACGCATAACCGGGGTAAAGCTGTGCAGCGCGATCAGGCAGGTGGCCTGCCCACGCGCCTTGCGGGCATCAAGCTCGGCACGTATGCGCGCGTGATAGGGGTGCAGAATGGCCTGCTCGCGCCAGCCACTTTGCTTTTCGCACAGGCTCTGGTTACCCGGCACCGCCGTGCCGTCGCTCTCGCGCACGATGGAGGTGGGGTGCCCCGGCGCGCGGTTGCAGTCGATCACCAACCGGGAGAACACCTGCTCGATCAGCAGCGCGGGCAGCGCCTCGGCCAGCCCACGCCCTACGCCATCAATACCGATATCCCACCCGATATGGCGTGCACGCTCGGTGGCCGACACGCCAGATCACCCAGCGTGTCAGGGATGGCCTGCCCCGCATGGTCGCTGACCAGCAGAAAGGGACCACCCGCGTCCCGCCCGTAAACGCTGAAACTTTCCACCCTTAGGTTCACCCCGTTTTAGCGCTGCGTAACAACAACAATCGCGGCCAGAGGGGCCGTTGCCCGCACGGTGCCTGCATCCTCGCCGCCCAGCCCTTCGGCATCGAGCCCGCTGCCATCGAGCGCGTAAACCAAGTAGGCCTGATCCGCCCCATCGAGCGAATCCTCGCTCCCTTCTTCATACTGACGGGTCGCGACATAATCCGGGCCACGCATTTTTTCTTCCATACGACGCACCGCCTCGATAGGGCTGGCCGCACGAATGACCTCAAGCAGCACATTCGCGCCGGGGTCGATAACACCAAGGGTCTGAAGGGTTGCGCCGGCTGTCATGGTTGCAGAACTCCATTCGGTTTGACACGCTACCGTTTAAGCAGAGAAACCCCGCC
>NZ_BAIN01000091.1 GCF_000613285.1 Acetobacter papayae JCM 25143
TAAGCTCGGCCTCGTCCAGCGCGCCAATCGGCAGGATGCGCGGCAACAGCATGGCCCCGCCATCCATCCGGCGCAGAAAGGCCTCGGTCAAAGCGCGGGCGGCCCGGCGGCCCGGCAGGACAATCAGCCCTTCCCCCATGGTCTCGCGGTCATACCCGGCAGCCTGCATCCAGCGCGCGGCCAACTGATCCAGAAAAGGCAGATGCGCGGGAATACTCAGCAGCCGGGGCTCTGCGTCCTCCCTATTATAAAAGGACATAAGATCGGGCGTATTGTCCCGCCATGCTTCTGGGTTCCCACCATGCGGGGGCATCAGCCGTGCGCTCCATCCGGGCCGGGCGGAGCAGGCTCAAAACCCGCAGCCGTTAAAGACCGGACATCGAACCGCTCGGGCCAGCCTTGCAGATGGGCCACCCGCGTACCATCAGGCCGGACATCCAGCGTTACATGCAGTGCATCGGGCGGGGTCATGTCTTCCAGCCGCTCGGGCCATTCCACCAGCACCAGCCCGTCGCGCGCATCATCCCAGCCCAGTTCGTCCAACTCATCCGGCCCGCCAAGCCGCCACAGGTCGAAATGATGCACGGTGCAGGACGGTGCCGCATAAGGCTGCACCAGAGTATAAGTAGGGCTTGGAACCTCCAGCGCTGCATCCTGACAGAAGGCGCGCAGGAAGGCTCTGGCCAGCACGCTCTTGCCTGCCCCCAGCGGGCCGGACAGCAGAATGGCGTCTCCCGCCCCGGCCTGCCGCGCCAGAAAGGCCGCCAGTGCCCGTGTGGTCTCTTCCGTTTCCAGAATAATCATGTGCTCACCCGCCAACCCGGACGGCTGGCGTTCATCCGGCCTGATCAGTCCAGACTGAAGCGCCATGCCCAGCCTCTTTCAAAGCGGTTCTGCCACACGGGGTCAATGGCCATACAACCTATGAGAGCGCGACAAAAATGGCACGCAGGACAGGTTTGCCACAAAAAAAACCATTTCCAACGCAACCCACGCGCGAACCATGCGTCACCGCTCCTGTAGATATCAGAGACTAAACCGCTTCACTGCGGAAAACTGCAACGATCGAGGTTCTCATGCGGCTGACAAGACCACAACCAGAAGGATATGAATTATGGGGTCCAGCTTCCCGAAAGGACGCGTTACGCTATAATTTCTCTAGCCATTTGCAACCATAGGGTGCAAAAAATTAATTGCCGCTTTTCTATGAGGTGCAACCATGCGCATTCTGTTCGTCGAGGATCATTTCGCCTCCAGCCGCGCCATTCTATCAACACTCAAGAAAGTTGGTCTGAGTTGCGATCTGGCGCGTTCGGGGCAGAACGCCCTGGAGCTGCTCCGCAATTACGATTACGGCCTTGCATCATCAGCCAGCGCCTGCCCGGTCTGGACGGCTTTGCAATCCTGACCGCCCTGCGTTCGCTCAAGATCACGACGCCGGTCATTATTCTTTCAGGTATTGATACAGCCGAAACCAAGCTCCGCGCCTTTGCGCTGGGTGCGGATGACTTCATGCGCCAGCCGCCGGACATGGCCGAGCTTGTGGCGCGTATTCAAGCAATCCTGCGCCGTTCGAACGGTTTTGCTCACCCCATCATTCAGGTGGGTGATCTCAGCCTTGATCTGAACAGCCAGTCCGTGACCGTCAAGGATCAGATCCTGCATCTGACGGGCAAGGAATTTGCCGTGCTGGAGCTGCTGGTTCTGCGCAAGGGTATCGCCCAGACCAAGGAAACCTTCCTCAACCACCTCTATGGCGGGCGGGATGAGCCGGATATCAAGATCATTGATGTCTTTGTCTGCAAGCTCCGAAAAAAGCTTGAACGCGTGGGTATCAGGAACCTGATTTCCACCGTCTGGGGCAAAGGATATATCCTGCACGAACCCCAGCCTCAGAGGCTGGCGGCTACAGTACCGCCTGTCATGCCGCTGGGCACTGTTGCCCATGCCTCTTCTCACCCTGTTCAGGCTTTGCGCGTGGTGGGTGAATAACACAACAGGCCCGCAACATGCTTGCGGGCCTTGTTCTGCTTGTCAGGCCACCCCGCCATGCCAGCCATGGGCATGCCATAATGGCCCGGCCCCCTGCCCAAAGCCGGGAGCATGGGCAATGGCGGCCTGCACATAGCGCCGGGCCTGATCCGTAGCCTCAATCAGGGAAAAACCCTGCCCAAGCCGGGTAGCCAGAGCACTGGCCAGCGTACAGCCCGTACCATGGGTATGCCGCCCCGGCAGACGCAGACCGGGAAACTCCGTCAGCCCGCTGTCATCCAGCAGAATATCCACAATGGTCTCGCCCTGCATGTGGCCGCCCTTGAGCAGCACCGCCGCACCCGTGCGCTCACGCAAGGTGCGGGCAGCCTCTTTCATATCCGCAAGGGTCACAAGCTCCCGCCCGACAAGCTGCATGGCTTCGGGCAGGTTGGGAGTCATGACGGTTGCAAGCGGCAGCAACTCACGCACGAGGCTTTCCAGTGCATCGGCCTGCAACAGCACCGCACCGCCCTTGGCCACCATAACCGGGTCCACCACAATCGGCAGGCCGGGGGTCTGGTGCCTGATGGTTGCCACCTCGTCCGCCACAGCATGGATTTCAGCCGCACCGCCCAGCATGCCGGTTTTGATCGCGTCTATGCCAATATCGTCGCGCACGCTGCGGATCTGCTGACGCACAAATTCCGGCGGCACGGGCAGGATACCCTGTACCCCCAGCGTGTTCTGGGCTGTCAGGGCTGTCAGGGCCGTCATGGCGTAGCCACCCAGCGCCGTTATGGCCTTGATATCGGCCTGAATACCGGCACCACCGCCGGAATCGCTCCCGGCAATGGACAAAACCCGCGCGCGCCGCAGGCCACCATGCCCCTGAGCAGCAGAGACGACAGCAGTATTGTCAGGAACAGCGGATGACATAGCGGGGCTTTCCATCAGTTTTTCATCAACGGCGCAGGCTAGGGCCATAACACCGGCAGGCCGGGTTCAGGCAGGGAGCGTCACCTGCTCCAGACTTTCGCACATCTGGCTGACAGCCTGCTCCACCAGCGCGCTATCTTCCGCCTCGACCATCACCCGCACCAGCGGTTCCGTGCCGCTGCGGCGTAGTACCAGACGCCCGCGCCCGGCCAGCAACTGCTCGACCTCTTTCTGGCGCTCACGCACGCTCGGCGTTTCCAGCGGGCAGGCACCCGAATAGCGCACATTGCGCAGCACCTGCGGCCAGGGTTCGAACAGACGGCAGACCTCGCTGGCCGGGCGGCCCTGCTCCACCAGAACGGCCAGCACCTGTAGCGCTGCAATCAGCCCATCGCCCGTGGTGGCAAAATCCGTCAGCACCATATGGCCCGACTGCTCGCCCCCCACATTGGCCCCGCGCTCACGCATGCGCTCAACCACGTAGCGGTCGCCCACAGCGGTGCGTTCCAGCCCGACGTTCAGGCTTTCCAGAAAACGCTCAAGCCCCAGATTGGACATGACCGTGGCCACAACAGCACCGCCCACCAACCGTCCCTCGCGCGCCCATGACTGGGCGATCAGAGCCAGAAGCTGGTCACCATCAATCAGGTGGCCGGTTTCATCGGCAATCAGCACCCGGTCCGCATCGCCATCCAGTGCGATCCCCAGATGCGCGCCGTGGCGCACCACGGCCTCGCACAACGCGGCAGGCTGGGTGGAACCGCACCCTGCATTGATGTTCACGCCATCAGGCTCGCAGCCGACACGAACCACCTCAGCCCCCAGTTCCCACAAAGCAGTAGGGGCCACGCGATAGGCCGAGCCATTGGCGCAGTCGATCACGATTTTCATGCCATCAAGCCGCAAGCCGCGCGGGAAAGACGCTTGGCACTTTCCACATACCGGCCCGCCGCGTCATTCAGGCGCGAGGCACGGCCAATCTGCTCGGGCGGGGCCAGACGGTCATGCAGGTCGGCTTCCATAAGGGATTCAATTACGGCTTCATCCTGATCGGACAACTTAAAACCATCGGGGCCGAACAGCTTGATGCCGTTATCGTAAAACGGGTTGTGCGAGGCCGAGATCATGACGCCAGATCAGCCCGGAGCGAACGGGTAAGCATGGCAATAGCCGGTGTGGGCAGTGGACCAACCAGTGTGACATCCATACCCGCGGACAAAAATCCCGAAACCAGCGCACTTTCGATCATATAGCCCGAAAGCCGCGTGTCCTTACCCAACAGCACGCTATGCCGGTGTTCGCCCCGCCGGAAGTGCAGCCCGGCTGCCTGTCCGAGTTTCTGGGCGATTTCCACCGTCATGGGGGGCTGATTGGCCTTACCCCGAATACCGTCCGTTCCGAAAAAATGCCTCATGCCGCGTGTTCCAACCCCAGCTTGCCGGGCAGGCCCGCCTGTATCGGCGCAAACCGCGCTCCGCCCTGTCCCTTCCTTTTCCTAAAACGGTTTAGCCCCCAGTGAAACCGTATCATGACGAAGAAATCACGCTTTAGGCGCATAAAGGGTCTGCCAGACCCTGACACCCTGCATCATGCCCGGCACATCATGCACCCGCAGCACGGGCTGGCCCAGCGGCATGGCCTGAAGCGACGCCGCCTGTGTGCCCGCATCACGCGCGGCGGGGGTGGCTTCGCCCGTCATATCGCCAATCATGCGCTTGCGTGAAAGAGCAAACACCACACGGCACCCCAGATTAGCCAACAAAAGGCAGCGCCGCAGCAACTCCGCGTTCTGCGCCGCCGTTTTGGCAAAACCAAAGCCGGGGTCCACCATCAGCCGCTCCCGAGCGATCCCCGCCGCCTCGGCGGCCTCTACCCGCTCGCCCAGTTCCCGCACGACCTCGCTGGCCACATCCGCATAGACAGCGTGCTGCTCCATAGTCTGAGGGGTGCCGCGCATATGCATGAGCACAATGCCGCATGTATGCCCGGCCAGCAGAGGCAGGGCCTGCGGGTCATGCTGCAGGGCCGTGACATCGTTAATCACGGCCACACCGGCCTCCAGCGCGCGTTCCATCACCAGACTGTTGCGCGTATCAACCGACAGGGCGGCCTGCGGGGTCTCCTGCCGCAGGGCCGTGATAACCGGCCCCACACGCTCCCATTCCTGAGCGGGCGTAATGACAGCCGAGCCCGGCCGCGTGCTTTCCCCACCAATATCGAGCACCCGGCACCCGGCTTCCACCATGGCCCGGCCTGCGCGCACGGCGGTCTCGCACGTGTCATGCCGCCCGCCATCGCTGAAACTGTCTGGCGTTGCGTTGAGTATGCCCATGACCTGCGCGCCTGCGGGCAGGTTTGCATCCGGCACCGGAGCAACCAGCCGCGCCAGCACGCCCTGCCAGTCCGCAGGCACATCGCTTACCGGCAGCGGGTCAGAAATCTGCGCGCCCTCAATCAGCCGGACGACTGAAAACGCAGCCGTGCCCCCCATAAGCCACAGGGCCTTGCCCTGCCTTACGGCCACCACTGCTGCATCGCCATACAGCAGGCCCATGGGTTCCACCAACCGGTGCCACTGGCCCATGTCCGTTACTCCGTTTTTTTACGCCATAAACACAATGGCCCGGCCAGCATGCTTCTGATGAAGCACCCTGACCGGGCCGATATATTTTTACTCAGTCAACCAGATAGGCCAGACCCTTACGCGGCTTTAGCCGGGCTGAGGCATGGTCTGGGAACCTTCATCCACCACGGGAGCGGATGGCGTTTCATCCCCCGCCCCAACCTGCGGCACCGAAGCGCGGCGGTTGATCGGGCCTTTTTCGTCTTCCTCAGCCCGCTCGATCGGCTGACCGCGCATGATCTGGCGGATTTCCTCGCCCGAGAGGGTTTCATATTCCAAAAGGGCGTTCGCCAGACTGTGCAGCTGATCGACATGGCCATGCAGGTAGTTGCGGGCCTGTTCGTATGCATCCTCGATCAGACGACGGATTTCCTCGTCGATCTCGCGTGCCGTTTCCTCGGAGAAGTTACGGCTCTGGCCGCCGAAAAAGCCACCGCCCTGATCGTCATCCACATAGGCGATCATGCCCAGCTTTTCGCTCATGCCCCATTCGGTCACCATGCTGCGGGCAACGCGGGTGGCCATTTTGATGTCACCCATCGCGCCGTTGCAGATGTTGTCCTTACCGTAAACCACTTCCTCCGCCACGCGGCCGCCCATGGCGACCACCAGATGGGCAATGGCGTTGTTGCGGCTCATGGACAGGCGGTCATCCTCAGGCAGACGCATGACCATACCCAGCGCCCGACCACGCGGAATAATGGTGGCCTTGTGGATAGGCTCGCTCTCGGGCACCAGCACGGCAGTAATGGCGTGCCCGGCCTCATGATAGGCGGTGCGCTTCTTTTCCTCATCGCTCATGACCAGCGAGCGACGCTCGACACCCATGAGCACCTTGTCCTTGGCGTTTTCAAACTCACGCATGGACACGGTGCGCCGCCCCAGACGGGCCGCCGACAGTGCAGCCTCGTTAATCAGGTTGGCCAGATCAGCCCCGGAGAAACCGGGCGTGCCACGGGCAATGATACGCGGGTCAACATCAGCCGCCAGCGGCACCTTGCGCATATGCACACGCAGGATTTTCTCGCGCCCCGAAACATCGGGGTTAGGCACCACCACCTGCCGGTCGAACCGGCCGGGGCGCAGCAATGCGGGGTCGAGCACATCCGGGCGGTTGGTGGCGGCAATCAGGATCACGCCCTCATTGCTTTCAAAACCGTCCATCTCCACCAGCATCTGGTTGAGGGTCTGCTCGCGCTCGTCGTTACCGCCGCCCATGCCCGCACCACGATGGCGGCCCACGGCGTCGATTTCGTCGATAAAGATAATGCACGGGGCGGCTTTCTTGCCCTGCTCGAACATATCGCGCACGCGCGAGGCACCAACGCCCACGAACATCTCCACAAAATCCGAACCGGAAATAGTGAAGAACGGCACATTGGCTTCGCCAGCAATGGCGCGGGCCAGCAGGGTCTTACCCGTGCCGGGCGGGCCAACCAGCAGCACGCCCTTGGGAATTTTGCCGCCAAGGCGGGTGAATTTCTGCGGGTCTTTCAGAAAATCGACGATTTCCTGAAGCTCGGCCTTGGGCTCGTCAATACCGGCCACGTCGTCAAACGTTACGCGGCCATGTTTTTCGGTCAGCATTTTGGCGCGTGACTTGCCAAACCCCATGGCGCGGCCACCGGCACCCTGCATCTGGCGCATCATGAACAGCCATGCGGCCACCAGCAGCAGAATGGGCAGCGCGTTCAGGAAATAGCGCAGCAGCGGGCTGCCATCCTGATCGAGCGGCTTGGCCGAGACCTCAACCCCCTTGCTCACCAGATGCGAGACAAGCGAGGGATCATCCGGCGCGTAGCTTTCAAACGCCGTGCCATCCTTGAGCGTGCCGGAAATATTGTGGTTCTGCATCACCACCGAGCGCACATGCCCTGCATCCACATCCGCAACAAAGTCGGAATAGGCGAGCTGCTGCGCGGCGTGCTGAGCACTTCCGGGCTGGAACATGTTCACAAGCAGGAGGAGCACCAGAATGATGCTGACCCACAGCGCCAGATTGCGGCCTAAATTATTCATCGTGCCCGAGTATCCATAGTTCTAGAGCGAGAGCGCGCCCTGTGCTGTATCTTGCCCGCCCATGCTCAGAAAAAGCAACCTCTCCTCCCTGTAAATGGGTACGAACGCCGCCATTCCTAGGGCCATGGGCAAATATTATACCCCTCATCACCAGACAGACAGCCATATAACCCGCCGCCGCTGAGGGATGCGGGCGGGGTAAAACAGAACCGCGCGCCCGCCCAGATCGGCTCCGGCCCGGCATTTTTCAACCCGGCAGGCCCCGACACACCGCCCTGCGACTCACCGGCTTGCGGCTCCACCCGGCTTC
>NZ_BAIN01000090.1 GCF_000613285.1 Acetobacter papayae JCM 25143
CGCGGCGGCCACAGCCCGCACTCAGGCCCGCGCCCTCTCTGCGGCGACCCTCAGCGCTACAGCGCAGCTACAGGATACGGAACAGCAGATTGCCGATCTGTCGGACCGTATGGATGCAACCCATCAGGAGCAGCAGGCCCTGTCTGCAAGCCTGCTGGGGCATGAACAGGCACTAGCCCCTATCCTGCCGCTGGCGGTGCGGCTTTCGGTCTATCCCTCCGATACCTTGCTGGCAGCCCCCCTGCCCCAGAACGATGCCGTAACCGGCTTTCTGGTTCTGCGGGGTCTGTCACGCCAGTTGCAGGATGAAGCGCGTGACCTGCGTGAAAAACAGGCCCGGCTGGCCGTGCTGGATCACGACCTCACCGCCCAGAAAACCCGACTGGAAGCGCTGGAGCAGCAGCAGGCCAGCGAGCGCGCAACCGTGCGCAGGCAGGCTGATCAGGCGCGCAAGGCGCAAAAACGGCCGATAGTGCCGCCCGTGTGGCAACGCAGGCGCTGCAGAACGCCATGCAGCGCGCCTCAAGCCTGCAGGATGCCGTAGACCGGCTTGAAGCCCTGCAAACCGCCGCTGAAACCCGCCTGCACCAAGCCCTGAGCGCTCCGCCGCCCCGCCCGCGCACAACACACACCCTTACATCTCCGGCCGATACACAGGCCACAACCAGCCAGCAGGACACCGTACAGGCCAACACAGCGGAAGGCCCCGGCCTGAACGAACAAAGCGGGGCAACTCCCGGGCTGAAGCCCGTGGCCGGAACACTGCTCAGCGCATGGGGGGCCAGCACCGAATCCGGTCCCGCCACAGGCATGACCTACCGCACCCCGCCGGGTGCCAGCGTGCGCGCCCCCTGCACCGGCGGGGTCGATTTTGCCGGTGTGTTCCGCACATATGGGCGTATGGTCATTCTCAACTGCGGCCGCCATTACCGCTTCATTCTGGCAGGCCTTTCCGAGCTTTCAGTCGATACCGGGCAGGATTTGACAAAGGGCGCACCCATAGGACACATGGGAAATGCGGGCAGTTCAGCCAGACTGTTCATACAACTCCGGCACGGGCAGCAGAGCATCAACCCGGCCCCCTTCCTGTAGGGCGTAAAGCCATGACGGCATGGGCGGTTTCCCTGCGTTGCGGAACAGGCTAGTCTCGCCCGCAACGCGACCTGCCACACGCCATGCCTCCCCTTGGGCGGGGCTATGGCAGGCCGGAAAAAAGACAGGACGAACACGCGCCACGGGGTTTTTCCCGGTTCTGGCGACAGGAGACAAGATCGCATGAAGTTCCGCACAGGTCTGATGCTCGGTGCCACCGCCATGACCGGCCTTGCCCTGGCTTTCTCTCCAGGTCACTTCCCTGCCAGAATCCTTCTGCCTGCCCCTGTTCAGGCGCAGACCGCGACACCCGATGCCGCGCCCACCGCAAACCACGCCGAAACCTACCGCCTGCTGACCCTGTTCGGCACGGTTCTGGATCTGGTGCGCTCCGATTACGTCGAGCCCGTATCCGACCGTGATCTGATCACCAATGCGCTTAATGGCATGCTCAGCGGCCTTGACCCGCACAGTTCGTACATGACGCAAAAGCAGTACGAAGACATGATGGTGCAGATGAAAGGCGAGTTTGGCGGCCTTGGGCTGGAACTCCAGCAGCAGGACGGCCATATCCGCGTTGTCTCCCCCATTGACGGCACGCCGGCTTCCGGGCCGGGATCAAGGCGGGTGATTACATCATCGCCGTGGATGGCCACACCGTGGACGGCATGCCGCTGGATGAAGCCGTAAAGAAAATGCGCGGCAAGCCCGACACCAAGATCACGCTGACACTGGTGCGCGAAAAAACGCCCAAGCCCATCGTGGTGACACTCACCCGCGAAATCATCCATATCGACGTGGTCAAATCCGCCCTGTACGACCGGATCGGCTATATCCGCATCGCTCAGTTTAACGAAACCACGGAAAAAGAACTGCTCAAGGCCTACAACACCCTGCGCCAGCAGGCAGGCGGCAAGCTTGCGGGCCTTGTGCTGGACCTGCGCAACGACCCCGGCGGGCTGCTTGATCAGGCGGTGGAGGTTTCCTCCAGCTTCATCCGTTCGGGCGAGATCGTGTCCACCCGGGCGCGCCACCCCAAGGACAGCCAGCGCTGGGATGCCCACGGCACCGACATTACCGATGGCCTGCCCATGGTGGTGCTGATCAACGGTGGCTCGGCCTCTGCCTCTGAAATCGTGTCTGGTGCGTTGCAGGATCACCATCGCGCCGTGCTGCTGGGCACGCGCTCGTTCGGCAAGGGATCGGTGCAGTCCATCATCCCCATTCCGGGCAATGGTGCTGTGCGCCTGACCACGGCGCGCTACTACACACCTTCGGGTCGCTCCATTCAGGCACTGGGCATCATGCCCGACATCACGGTCAAGGAAACGCGTGACGACCCCGGCCTGAGCCTGCGTGAAGCCGATCTTGAGCATATTCTCAAAAATCAGGGCGGCAACACCACCAAGCCCCAGCCCCGTACCGACCTGCCTGCCATTGCCGCGGACATTCCCAACGAACCGCCCGCCAACTGGCCCGAGTTCGATTACACCAAGCCTTCCACCGACTTTCAATTGCAAGAAGGCCTGCGGGTTGTCCGCTCCATGGCCGGGCTGCCGGCCCCTGCTCCGGCCGTGCCTGCCGCCCCCGCCCCCAAAACCCCGGCAAAAACGGACGGCGCGCAGCACCAGTAACAGCGTAAAGCGAGCACGAGAGCGGTCATGCGTACCCCTTCCCTGTGGCGGCGGCTTACCACCCGCGGCAGACTGTTCATCTGGTTCTGGCTTGCCGTTGTGGCGGTTGCCGCCATTCTGGGGGCAACCCTGCACTTTATCAGGCCGCCACATCCCTCCATTGCCCAATGGAATGCGGATGTGGCCCGCCACCACCTGAAGGGCGACCACACCGGCATTCTGCCGCCCCAGATGGCGCTGCTGGAAAAGCATAACGGCACCGGCGGCTTTCCCCTGCCCCTGACAGGCCCGCACGGGCAGACCGCTCGCCAGATTTACGCTGCACAGACCGTGGATGTACCGCCCGGCACCCCCATGGTGGCGGTGCTACTAGAAGGTATCAGCCAGCCGGATGAGCAGTCGACCGATGCTATGGCCTCGCTGCCCGGTGCGGTATCGGTTGCGTTTTCGCCCTATCTTTCGGGTGCGGATACGCTCATGGAAACTGCACGCCAGTACCAGCATGAAACCCTGCTGGTGCTGCCCATGCAGGCCAGCAAGGACAAACCCACCACCACCCAAACACCCCCGGCAGACGATGCCGGGCCACGCGCCATCAGCCTGCTCAATTCCTCACAGCAGAACACAGATAACCTGAACTGGGTTCTCTCACGCATGGCGGGTTATGTTGGCGTAGTGGGGGCACCTGTTGGGCCGAATGCAAATACCCTGCTGCACTCACAGGATTTCACCACCATTCTAGGCACACTGGACAAGCGTGGCCTGCTTTACGTGAACGGCACAGTGGATCAGCCCATTACCGGCGCAGGACTGCTGGGACAGGCGGATGTGCAGATCAATGCGGATACGGATATCGTCGGGATTGATATCCAGCTTCTCAAACTCCAGCAGGCAGCACGGCGCAACGGCCATGCCATTGGTGTCATGAGCCGCTCCGGCCCGTAGCGCTGGCCTGCCTGCGAGCATGGATTGCCCATCTGAAAGATGTCGGCATTGCCCTTGTGCCGGTAAGCCAGCTTATCCTGCCGCCAGACCCGGCCGACGTTACGCCCACAACACCAAACGGAGCCATGCGGGTCAATCTGGCCGCTCCCCAAGCTACACAAAGCCGATAACCGTTATGTCAGAAACCGCTCCCCCTGCCTCGGCCCTGCCTTACCGCCCCAATGTCGGGGCTATGATTTTTCATCCTGATGGCCGGGTATTCATTGCGCGCCGCACGGACATGCCGGGGGCCGGTGGCCCTTTGAGTGAAGGCACATGGCAGTGTCCGCAAGGCGGTATCGATGAAGGGGAAGACCCCGCACAAGCCGTGCTGCGCGAAGTATGGGAAGAAACCGGCACCCATGCCGTGCATATTCTGGCAGAACACCCGGAATGGATTGCCTATGACCTGCCCGATCACCTGATCGGCAAGGCGCTGGGTGGCCGTTACCGTGGACAGACCCAGAAATGGTTTGCGCTCGCCTTTACCGGACAGGATGCCGATATCCGGCTGGATACACATTTGCCTGCCGAATTCGATGCGTGGATGTGGGTGGACCTGAACACCCTGCCAGCCCGTAATGTCGGATTCAAAAAGCCGATATATGAACGGCTGGCCCGCGACTTCGCAGGCCTGACCACACCCCGCTAAAGAGCGTGGCCTACTGGCCGCGCAGGGTTAATGCGCGGCCTTTACCTTGCCATCACCCCGCATGGGTGAGCACAGGAAACAGAACGGGACACACAGGAAAGCCCCGATCCCCAAAATCATGAAAACCTCATTATACGCCAGCATGGATACCTGTTTGGTAAACTGCTGGAACATCGTATGCTGGGCTACGTTATCCAGTAGTGCGGGCGATGTACCACGCGCCAGCGCTACACTGCGCACCCTATCCAGATAGTCATTGAACGGCTGGTGATAGGTCGTCATCCAATGTGTCATATGCGCCTGCCGGGCCTGCCTGCGCTCGGTCAGCAGGGCCGTAGCACCCGAAATCGCCAGAGACCCCAGCACGTTGCGCGACATACTGAACAGAGCCGAGGCATCGGCATTCAGGCGTTCGGGAATTGTGGCGTATGCGATGGTGGAAAGCGGCACGAACAGGAAGGCCAAACAGGCGGTCTGGCTCATACGGAACAGCACCAGATGCCTGAAATCAAGCAGAGGCAAAAGCTGGGCTGAAAAGAACAGCGAGCACCCCATGAGCGCAAACCCTGTGGCGATCACGCTGCGCACACTCATGATTGTCATGAGCTTGCCTACAATGGGGATCAGCACAATCACCGCAAGTCCGCCGGGTGAAAGCACAAGACCGGAGAGTGTGGCCGTATACCCCATGACCTGCTGGGCAAACTGCGCACCACAATAGCCGAGGCATAAAGCAGCGCACCCATGGCACCCATAAGGGCCGTACCCATAGCGAAGTTACGGTCTTTGAAAACCCGCAGATCAACAGCCGGTTTATCCGTATGCAGCAGCCACAGCACAGCGCTACCCAGACCGAAAACAGCCAGAACCGCCATGATCCGGATAAAGGTGGAGCCGAACCAGTCCGCATCCTCCCCGCGATCAACCATGATTTCAAGGCAGCTAAAGCCAATGGTGATCAGGCTGATGCCAATCGCATCCACCGGGGCTTTCTGCTTGCGCGCCCATGGCGGGTCTTCCACCACAGCCATGACGCCGGTTGTCGTCAGAATGCCGAACGGCACGTTGATGAAGAAAATCCAGCGCCAGGAAAAGTTATCCGTAATCCACCCGCCCAGTGTCGGGCCGATCACCGGGCCCACCACCGCAGCAATGGCCGTAAGCCCAAAAGCCGCCGCGCGTTTGGCCGGGGGAAAACTATCCAGAATAATGGATTGCTGGTTGGGCTGTAGCCCGCCACCAAAGAAGCCCTGCATCAGCCGGAACACCACCAGTTCGCCCAGACTGGTGGCCGTGCCACACAGAAAGGACGAAACCGTGAACATGATGATACAGATAAGAAAATAGTTTTTCCGACCGAAGACTTTTCCAAGCCAGCCGGAAATGGTCAGCACGATGCCGTTGGCAACAAGATAGGCGGTGAGTGTCCATGTCGCATCGTCATACGTGCTGGACAGGCTGCCCGCGATATGAGGCAGCGACACGTTGACGATGGTGGTGTCCAGAATTTCCATGAACGCCGCCAGTGTAACCACAAAGGCGACCGTCCATGGATTATGCTTGGGCTTCCACCCGCCGGGAGCGACGTTATCGGCTGCCGAGGCCATCAGGGATGCGCCTGCTGGCTGTCCTGCGCCGCTGCATCGGCCGGGGCGCGGGGCGGCGGCGCATCGGAGCGGCCCTGCGTATCCACATGCACCACGGGCTCGACGGACAGGCCAAGGGCCAGCGGCTGATCCGGGTCCAGCCCTTCGTCAATAATGATCTTCACCGGCACGCGCTGCACGATCTTGACGTAGTTGCCGGTGGCATTTTCAGGCGGGAAAGCGCTGAACGTAGCCCCTGTGCCCTTTTGCAGGGAATCAACATGCCCGCGCAGTTTCAGGCTCGGATAGGCATCAACACGCACATCCACCTTCTGGCCCGGCTTCATGTGGGTAATCTGGGTTTCCTTGTAGTTGGCCACCACCCAGACTTCGGGTTCAACAATGGAGAAAACCGCCTGCCCCTTATGGACGTAGTCACCCTGCTCGATATTACGCTGGCTGATCCAGCCGTCACACGGGGCACGGAGAACAGTCCAGCCAAGGTTCAGATCCGCATTAACCAGATCGGCATCAGCGCCGTGCACATTGGCCTCGTCCTGGGTCACGCGTATAGCGGTGTTATGGATGTTCGGCTGCACGGGCATGGCCATCTGCACCGTACCCTGTGCAGCAGTCACCTGTGCACGCGCTGAATCGAGTGCAGCCTGTGCGTAATCCATATCCTGCTGCGAGGTGGCTGCACGGGCCACGCTATGCTGGCGGCGATAATCTGTCTGGGCACGGAATTCCTGCGCGCGGGCTTCGGCCAGACGACCCTGCGCCTGCATCAACGCACCGGGATATTCGAGCATGGCCACGGCGTGCATCATCTCGCTGGCCTGCGCCGTTGCCTTGGCAGCGTCGAGCGAGGCCAGAGCCCGATCGCGCGAGGCCTGCCAGTCACGCGGGTCGATACGGGCGAGAATCTGGCCCTTACGCACGAACTGGTTGTCATTCACCAGCAATTCCACCACGTAGCCTTCGACATGCGGGGCAATGCTAACGGCACGTCCAGCGGTAAAGGCATCATCGGTGTCAATGTCGTTGCGGGTAAAAAACCAGTAAAGCCCGGCTGCAACAACCAGAATGGCAATAACAGTCGTTAGAATCGGTTTCAGGCGTGACGGCTTCTTGCCTTCGGTCTTGCCGGTTGCACCTGCCTGCCCGTCACCCTGCGCGCCGGATGTTTCGGGAGACTGTTCGTGGTTTTCGTCCGCCATGCTTTATCCCTGCCCTGCAAACACCGTGTCATAAAAATCCGCCACGCGCAGCACTGCGCTGACCGACCGGTTCGGTCAGTATGTGGCACGTTCGCCGTTTCGCTTCAAGCGTGGCCTTACACCCGCTCTGGAAAGACGCCCTTGTCAGCGCGGGTGTCTAACGCTCAAAGCCCTGTGTTCGCACAAGTTGCGCGTAAAGACCGTCATGCGCCATCAGCCCGTCATGCGTGCCGCATTCGACCGCGCGCCCGTGCTCCATCACCACCACCATATCCGCCGACCGCACGGTCGAGAGACGATGCGCCACAATCAGCGTAGTGCGACCACGCCGCAAAGTAGCCAATGCGTCCTGCACTGCGGCTTCGTTCTGGCTGTCGAGTGCGCTGGTGGCCTCATCGAGCAGCAGCAGGCGCGGGTTGCGCAGCAGAGCGCGCGCTAGTGCCACACGCTGGCGCTGGCCACCTGAAAGCCGCTGCCGCCCGGCCCTACCTGCGTATCCACCCCTTCGGCAGGTCTGTAATAAACTGCTCGGCCGAGGCTGCACGAATGGCCTGCCACACATCCTCTTCCGAAGCCTCAGGGCGGCCTACCAGAATGTTTTCACGCACAGAAAAATCGAACAGAAGCGGGTCCTGACTGACATAGGCAATGGCATCGCGCAGGCTGGCCAGCCGGATATCGCGCAAGTCCAGCCCATCCAGCACGATACGCCCGCTGGTGACATCATGCAGGCGCGGCACAAGAGACAGGGCGGTGGATTTGCCAGCCCCCGATGCCCCCACCAGTGCGACCGTGCAGCCCGGCTGAGCATCGAAG
>NZ_BAIN01000089.1 GCF_000613285.1 Acetobacter papayae JCM 25143
GGTCATTCAGCGGGGGACAACACTCGATCTGCTCAAAACGCAGACCGAAAAAAAACTCAAAGAACCGTCAATCAAAGCGCCAAAAGCCAGAAATTACGCGCCAAGCGTATCAATCAAGGGTTCTTCGATACCTCCAGATTACAACCCCTTTGGGAATCTTTCACGATCCACTGAGAGCAGAAAGCCCTCTAAAATAAAGATGGAAAGGTATTTATGGTTATTTTTAATCATTGCTTCGTTAGAAACTTATATTTACCGTGATTCCAATTGAATACCAGAATATCACTGATAAAATTCTACGGTGTTTTTAATATAAATTTTTAGCTCTTCAAGTAGCAATCGAACGCTTTTTTTTATATGATTCCGCGATGGTAAAACTGCATAAAGTGGTACAGACTCACCTTTATATTGTGGTAAAATTCTTATCAAATTCCCATTTCTTAAACTTTCATACGCGTCACTGTATAGTTTATATGCAATACCTTCCCCCGACAAAGCCCAATCATGTACTATTTCCGCATTGTTGCTACTTAATGCCGGCTGTACGCTAACTACATGTGAAGTTGTTTCATTCTCAAGTACCCATTGATTTATTAATTCCATGCTTTTGTAACGACGCAAGCATAGACACGTGTGCTTTTGAAGGTCTTCAAGTGTAAGTGGCTCACCATTTTTTTCTATATATTCCGGCGACGCACAAAGGACTTTAACTGTCGTCGCAATTTTTGTCACTATGGACCCATTTGAGTCAGGCAAACCTAAACGAATAATTATATCCAGATAGTCATCAAAATCATAAGATCCTTCAGACGCTACGGCCAAGTTGAGTTGTAGTTGCGGGTGTTTTCGAAAAACTCGCAATAAACGGCGCTAGCTTGTGTCGTCCTAACTCTAAAGGCGCACCGATACTAAGTGAACCTTTGAGCGATTGATCAGACTGTATAACCTCGGACTCAAGTCGCTCATTTTCCTCGACAATCTTAAGTCCACCATCATAATATATCTGTCCACTATCACTTAGGTGGAAATGACGAGTATTGCGTATGATAAGGCCAATACCAAGGCGCTCCTCAAGTTTAGCTAATCTTCTGGAAACCGCAGCCGATGACACACTTAGACGTCTACTGGCTGCAGTTATGCTTCCTGCATCAACCAAAGACACAAAAAACGCAATATCAGTTAGATCATCAAGAGCCATCTAACGCATCCCCGATTACGTAAAGGAGGGACTTATAATCGTTACGTAGATACCGTTCCATTCATTTTTATTGCGTTTGCCGCAATAGTCATTTGCGTCACATGGGTCTGGTTATTTTTTCTTCAGTGTATATTTAAACATATATTCAAAAATTGTTGTTGAGGACCCACGAGTGAGCATTTCATTGCCTGTAATCACTGAGCCCGATGTCAACCTCGCACAGAAGATTGTTGGTACGTGGAAGCTTATGTCTTACCGCGTTGAACTGCAGGCTTCTGGTGAGTTTATCAACGCAATGGGTAGCCATCCGCGTGGGCGAGTTATTTTCACCGGTGATGGTTGGGTCGCCTTCAATTTGGAAGGTAGTGATCGTAAACCTGCTAATACTGAAGAAGATCGTGCTAGCCTCATGAAGACCTTAGTAGCCTATGTTGGTCGTTACAGAATAGAGGGAAATCAATGGGTTACTAGTGTGGAAACCGCATGGGCACCAGAGTGGGTGGGAACTGAGCAACGGCGTAACGTGACTATAACTGGCGATATAGCGGAAGTTGTTACCCCATGGAGGAAAATGCCTAATTGGGCGAAAAATCAAATGTCACGAAGTATTATCAAATTTACTCGCGCGTAATGACACAATGATGTTGCGCTTCGTTAGAAAAACACATTTTGCAGCAGTTTCTATTATTGTGATCAGCGGCGAGGATCTGATTGACTACCGTACAAGAATAGAGAAATTTTTGCAAAATAACGGCTTGGATATGGATGCCCGTATTGCAAAGTTTGTAGTTGCTATGAATGATTGTGACGCAAACATCGTCGCGTGCGCTGGATTAGATGGGAATATTGTAAAATGTGTTTGTGTTGATCAAACATATAGGGGTTCGGAATTAAGTCTCGTTATTGGAACGGAGCTTGTGAAGCAAGCATTTCAGGACGGGCATGATGATCTTTTTTTGTATACAAAAGAAAAAAACAAGCAGCGTTTTAATGGATGGGGGTTTTCTCCTCTTGTTGTTACTAAGGGGGGAGTAACATTTATGGAGTACAATAAGAGAAAACTAGAAAACTATTTGCAGTCTCTGCGGTCTAAAAGGACAAGTGGAAAATGCATAGGTAGTATAGTGATGAACGCAAATCCGTTTACAAAAGGTCATCGCTATCTTGTAGAGCGGGCTGCGGCCGAGTGTGATTGTGTCCATGTGTTCATGGTCAAAGAGGACGTTTCTTTTTTCCGTTATAAGGATAGGTTTAAATTAGTAAAAGATGGTCTTCAGGATCTAAATAATGTAATTTTACATCCTGGTTCTGACTACATTGTGTCACACGCTACATTTCCTCAATATTTTATTAAAGATAAACATCAGGTGAACCGGCAGGCCTCTGCTGTTGATGCCCTGATGTTCAGGCAGTATATCGCTCCAGCATTGGGGATTTCCGTTCGTTACGTTGGTAGTGAACCAATTGATGAAACAACATCAATGTATAATTGTGTTCTTAAAGAGTATTTAGAATTGTCGACGGGTAGTGCGCCACCCGTCGAGTTGAGAGAGATGAAAAGATTGGAGTGCTGCGGGTCAGTAATCTCCGCGTCTCGTGTTCGAGCACTTATGAAATCGGAATCTATTCGACCAATAGAGGCCTTAGTTCCGAAAAATACGTTTGTGTTCATAGAGAAATATCTTATGACCAGTCAGAAACAAAAGGAGTTTCTGTAATGAATCTTATACAAAAAGGTATCGCAGGAACATTAGAATCCAGCGATATTCTGGTTATCGTAAATCCACAAGCAGGTGGAGGAGTTCAACTGTCAATACAAAGTAAAGTAGAGAAGCAGTTTGGAGCCACAATCCGCAGGGTGATTGTAGAAAAACTAGAAGCCCTTGGCGTTACCGATGTCGTTGTGGATGTCAAAGACCAAGGAGCTCTTGATTGCGTTATCGCGGCTCGTGTTCAAGCTGCTGTCTATCGAGCAGCAGGTGTCGATAAAGTAAATTATGAGGTGTTGTCTTGAAGCTGCGACGGAGTATGATGTTCGTTCCAGGAGATAATGCAGGAATGTTGTCTAATTCCTATATTTATTTGCCTGACTCAGTAATGTTCGATCTTGAGGACGCAGTTAGTATCGCTGAAAAGGATACAGCTAGGCTTCTTGTCTACAATACTTTGAAAGCCAAAATTTATGGAGATATTGAAACCGTCGTAAGAATTAATGGTGTGGATACCCCATTTTGGGAAGCTGATTTGGAGATGGCAGTCCGTGGTGGCGCTGAGGTTATTCGGTTGCCTAAAACCGAAAATGTTAATGAAGTAAAAGAACTTGAAATTAAAATTGGAAAAATAGAAAAAGAGTGTGGAAGAGAGTTTGGCAGCACTAAAATAATAACTGCTATAGAATCTGCTAGTGGTGTTGTAAATGCCGTTGGAATTGCAGCGTGTAGCTCAAGAATGGTAGCGATAGCGCTCGCCGGATTTGACTATCTTGTTGATATGCAAACCGAACGTAGTTCAGGTACAGAACCTGAGTTGTTTTTTGCTCGAGCGACGGTTTTGCATGCGGCAAGAGCAGCTAAGATTGACGCTTTTGACGTTGCCTACGGCAATGTAAACGACGAAGAAGGTTTTATGAGAGAAGTAAATATTGCCAAAAATCTTGGTTTTAATGGAAAATCTCTCATTCATCCGAGGCAAATTGAGTTGCTGCATAAAGCGTATCAGCCGACGCAGCCTGAACTTGATCATGCAAGAAAAGTAATTGAGGCTGCAAAAACTGCAGAAGAAAAAGGTCTAGGCGTTGTGTCCCTGAATGGCAAGATGATTGATCCGCCTGTCATACAGGCCGCCCAGCGCGTTATTCTTCTAGCTGATTATTCTTGAGGTATAGACTGTGTCATACGATAAAAAACATGTGGAAAGCTTTTCCGCTGAAAATGGGTATAAAAAATTTCGTGGTGTGTTTGCAGAATCGCCACAGTTAGCAAGTAACGAAGAAAAGCACCATAGAAAGATATTTTCTTCAATAGAGAGCGCCGTAGCAGCCTCAGGCTTAAAAGATGGTGGAACCATTTCATTCCATCATGCCTTTCGCGAGGGCGATAAGGTGCTGATGAAGGTTGTAAAAGTTCTGTCTGATCTGGGTTTTAAAGATTTAACAATTGCCTCGAGCTCATTGTTAAACTGTCATGATGGTCTAATAGAGTATATAAAAACAGGCGTTATTACTAAGATATTCACCTCCGGACTTCGCGGAGAACTCGGCGAAGCTATTTCAAACGGATTGATGCAGACACCGGTTCAAATCCATTCTCATGGTGGCCGAGTGCATTTGATCCAGTCTGGTGAACTTGCAATCGATGTGGCGTTTTTAGGTGTTGCTTCGTCCGATGAGTTTGGCAACGCTAATGGTAGCATGGAGAACTCAGCTGTGGTTCATTGGGATATGCCAAAGTCGATGCACAACATGCGAGGTATGTCGTCGTATTGACACAGGAACTGGTCGATTTTCCTAATTATCCGGCCAGCCTTTCCCAGGATCAGGTCGATGCTGTGGTGACGGTAGAGGAAGTTGGTGACCCTTCATTAATTAGCGTAGGTGCCGCGCGACTTACCAAAAACCCACGGGACTTGTTGCTCGCAAGGATTGCAGCTTCCGTCATTGAGCACTCAGGTTATTTCAAGACCGGTTTTTCTTTACAGACGGGGTCGGGGGGAGCTGCAACAGCGACGACTATCTTTCTGGGAGACAAAATGACGCAACAAAATATCAAAGCGGGCTTTGCTCTAGGAGGCGTAACTGGTTCCATCGTTGATCTACTTAAAAAAGGCATGATTGGAGCGATCGCCGATGTTCAGTCCTTTGATATTGATGCCGCTCAGTCATTGCGTGACAACCCAGCACATAATGAAATATCCGCAAACCAATATGCGAATGCTTCGTCTAAAGGTACGTATGTGGACCGTGTTGATGTGGTTCTATTAAGCGCATTGGAGGTTGATATCGACTTTAATGTCAATGTTCTGACGGGTTCTGATGGCGTATTGCGCGGTGCTTCTGGCGGACATTGCGATGTGGCGGCGGCAGCTAATTTGACTGTTATCGTAACGCCGTTGCTTCGCTCTCGAATTCCTTGCGTTGTGGACAGTGTCAATACAGTCGTAACACCAGGACAAACCGTGGATGTCGTGGTGACCGATCATGGTATTGCCGTGAACCCGAACAACCCTCTCCTTGAGAAGAAACTCCGAGATGCCCGATTGCCAGTGACAAATATTAATAGCTTACGTGATATTGCTATTTCTAGAGCCGGGACGCCTAAACCGATTGAATACCTTGATAAAGTGGTTGCCATTGTACGTTATCGAGATGGCACCGTGTTGGATGTAGTTCGGCAGGTTAAGCGGTAATGACGGGGCGGGTCTTCGATTCTGATGGTTCTATTGGAAGTCCTGCCTCTTTTGATTCCATATTATTGTCTCGTGAATCAAGAGTAACTCGACAATATAATTTGTTGAAACGATACAATCTTCCGATAATTTCTGTAACTACGGTTTCTCCTGGGCCGATAAAACTTACAGAAATTTATAAAAATGTTTTTTATGTCGCACTCAGAGAAATAAACGCTAGGTTTAACCGTGATGGTCCTCAGGTAGTCAGCCAGAGCATCTCATACTCGGCGTCCGGTCCGGAAGCCAGTACGTAATACAATCTGAGGACGCAGTCAGTGTCAAAAGGGTAACTGTGGCTCTTGAGGATCTGCATCCATTAGGAAGGCTTTGGGACTTGGATGTAATTACTCCTGGGATGATGGTTGTTTCACGCGCTCAGCTTGACTTGCCTCCACGTCGTTGCTTGGCCTGCTCGAGGGACGCCCTTATCTGTGCGCGTAATCGAACGCATTCACTTGGTACGCTAAATGCTCAAATCAAACAGATTGTTAGAGCGTTTGAGAGCGAAGGTGAGCGGTGATGCTTAATGATAGAGTTCGCCTGTGCGCTCGAAATGCGCTGTTGCGTGAAATAGACCTTACACCGAAACCCGGATTAGTGGATCGGAACAATAATGGGTCTCATACTGATATGGATTACAATCTGTTCTGTATTAGTATTGAAACCATAACCCCGTTTTTTAGTATTTTTTGTCAGTACGGTCGTGAGACAGCTTTTAGTGTGGCACATACTACGCTCCCGGGGCTTCGGAAGATCGGCATAAAATGCGAAAGACAGATGTTAGCGGCAACAGGTCGTGTAAATACTCATAAAGGCGCTATTTTTTCATTGGCATTATTGTGTTGTAGCGTTGGCCGCTTGGAGGCGCGTGGACAGATTGCGATATAGATAATGTTTGTCGAGAAACCTCGCTTATATGTAGAGAGATAATCGAGACGGACTTTCATCTGTCTACAGCAAACACTCATCAGACATCTGGAGAAAAAATATATCGACAGTATGGTTTTACAGGGGCAAGAGGGGAGGCTGTTTCTGGTTTCGAAACGGTACGTTTACATGCATGGCCAACGTATAAGACGTCCATAATGAAGTATAAATCACGCGAAAAATCTGAACTTATTGCTCTAATATGCTTAATATCGCGGAATAATGATTCCAATATTATCGCAAGAGCGGGTTTGGATGGCCTTGATTTTGCTCGTGGCAGAGCTTCTCGGGCGCTGTCGATCTTGGAAGGCAAGGGGTACGAGGATTTTGTAAAAGATGTATGGGCGATGAATGGTGAGTTTGTGGCTCTTAATATTAGCCCAGGCGGTAGTGCAGACCTTTTGTCCGTTCTTGGTTTTTTGGAAAAAATTGACCAAGATATTTCTTGTGAGGCAGTATGTTAGAGACTATTTGTGGCGCAATATTTCCGATTGTTTTATCAATGGTTCTCGGGTATTTGGCAGCTTCTGCGGGAATGTTTAATAGAGATCAAGCGACAGCTATGAACCGTATGGTTCTAAAGTTTGCCTTGCCTTTAGATTTATTTGTTGGAATATCCAGGATTGATCGTCAACAAATTTTGAATTCACAAGCTTTTGCTGCGGTTATTATCGGATGGATGATTGTAAGCTTTTTATTAACTTACTGTCTGTCGAGATTTATTTTTAAACGCTCAGTGTCATTAGCTACACTTCAGGCTCTTGCTGTTGGTAATCCTTCAGTGCCTTTCGTAGGCTCTGCAGTTCTTGGTTTTTTGTTTGGTGGTAAGAGTGCGCTGGCGGTCTCACTAGCCAGTATGACTATTAATGTTGTATTGATTCCAATAGTATTTTTTCTTTTGGCTGGTGATAATGAAGAAACTATGGGCGGGTCTGGTGGATGGCTCGAGCATCTTAAGCAGGCGTTTAAGCAGCCAGTTGTTTTGGCACCACTGGTTGCTTTTTTCTTGGTTTTGTCAGGTGTGCCTGTTCCAAAAATACTAAACACATCCTTTGTTATGCTGGGAAAATCTACCGGTGGCGTGGCGATGTTTTCGGCAGGTATTCTTCTATGCCTTATGCGTCCTGTAATAAATAAAATGGTTATAACTTCGGTTTTTATTAGGAATATTGTATCTCCACTATGTGCGTGGGGTTTGGCGTTGGCATTGCATCTTCCGTCTTTTTATTTAAGGGAAGCTGTTATTACATTCGCAATGCCTTCAGCCTCTATAATTGTAATTCTATCCAGTCAGATTAAAAAAGGCGAACAAGAAGCAGCGTCGACAGTGTTCTTGTCAACGGTTGTTGCTATTTTCACGATGGGTGCAATGATTGCACTAACGGCTCCTTGAGCAGCATAACGAATGTGGA
>NZ_BAIN01000088.1 GCF_000613285.1 Acetobacter papayae JCM 25143
CCGCCCACAAAAGCGCCTACACCCGCCCCCAGATACACCCCGCCAGATGCCACACCCACACCCCGCAGGCTCAGGCCCAGATGGGTGTGCAGGATATCGGGCAGCCAATACAGCAGCACCCACCATGTTGCATCAGACAGCACCTTGCACAACGAAAACACGACCACAAAACGCCACACACCAACCCGCGCAAAACCCGGCGCGCTGCGCAGCGCTTCGCCTACTACCGCTCCGGGAACTGACGGAGCCGGTTCATGTTTCACGCCTGAAGACTGAGCACTCCACGGCCCCGAGCGGTCACGCAACCAGAGCCCGGCCAGCACCACACCCGTCAGGCCCAGCCCCACCACCATGCTTTCCAGCCGACCCATGGCAGCAACAGCCCAACCAGAACCGGCGTAATGACAGCCGCAACATTCGGCACGGCATTAACCATACCTATGACACGGGCACGCTCTGCACGCGGCACACCCGTCGCGATCAGTTTCATCAGGCTGGGCATGCCAGCCCCTTCCAGTGCGCCCAGCGTGGCACGCACCAGTATGAACTCCCTAACCGTTGTCACCACCGCGTGCAGAACGGTCATCAGGCTCCAGCCTGCCAGTGCTACGCCCAGCACCCGGCGCGACCCCAGCCTGTCCACCAGCCAGCCCGATGCAAGCAGGCTGCAGGCCGAGGCAACCTGCGTCCAGAAAGAAATCCGGGCGTAATCACGCGCACTCCAGCCAAAGGTCTGATCCAGAACAGGCTTGATCAGGCGATGATCTGCCGGTCCGCGGTGGAGACCACGATAATCAGACACAGCAGCAGCATAGCCGCCCAGGGAAAAGCCCTTTCCTTTCGTGGCGCGCGCGACATGGCTCAGAAATCCTTGCGCAGGATAAAGCCGCCATACCGCCCATAATCACGCGGGATGGAGTCCATCGTGCCGCCTACAGCGCCGTAGCTGATATAGGACGCATAATGGGTGTTGATAGCGTTACGCATCACCAGCGACAGTTGCAGCTTGAGCTTGGTATCACGCAAAGTCGTGCTCATGTTCCAGATACCATAAGCCTTCTGCACCGTGTCGGGCGTTTCCGTCAGGGCAAACTGCGTGCGGCTCTGCCATGTGTAATCACTATCGACCGAGAACGAATAACGATCGCTCAGCGCATGGGTGTAATCCGCATTAAGCACGAACTTCCAGCGCGGCGCGAAAGGTAGCTGCTGGCCGTTGACATTGCACGAAGCCGGCGCGCCAGCAGGGCAGTTGAACTGATCCACCACAGCGTAATTATAGGTGAAATTCCCACCCAGTGTCAGATCATGCAGCACATGAGCCGAAACATCCGCTTCCACACCCTTGGAGGAAACAGACCCGGCATTGATCATACGGTAAACGGCGCCACCGTTGACGTTATCCAGAAAATTTGCCTGAAAGTTAGAAAAATCTTCAATGAACGCCGCAAGGTTTGCCGTCACACGACGGTGCCAGAACTGCGATTTAAGACCGATTTCATAGCTGTTGTTCTGCTCGGGCTTGAGCACCTGTGAATCGGTGGACTGCATGTTGAAGAACGTATTATACGCAGGCCCCTTATACCCATGCGAATAGGTAAAATAGGCGTGCATGTCAGGCGTAATATCGTATTGCAGCCCGATACGATCCACATAGCCGTTCTGCGAGGTGGAACCGGTCGAGGCATAAGACGGACGAACACCCAGAACCGGGTTGGACGCCGTAGCCGTTGAATTACGCGCCATGTTGTAAGACAGGTCATCACGCAGCAGACGCAAGCCGAGAATGGCGCGGAAACGCTTTGTGAAGTTCAGGTTACCTTCAGCAAAAATAGCATAGTTGTTGTTGGCAATACCATAATTGGAAACACCCCGACCCGGATTGGGGCTGGCGGCACTGCCTGTCACCACGTTACGGCTATAGACTTCCGAATCCACGTCATGCAGGTAATAGAACCCGCCCACGTAATCGAAAAAATGCCCACGCGGTGAGGCAATGCGCAGTTCTTCCGATGCCTGCCAGAAATTAAGCTGCCCATGATCGCGCACATCTGTCACCCTGCGGGGGTGGAACCAAGACCGTCATAATCCTGATCCTGAGTGTTCTGCCACCGCCGGTACGCGGAGATGGAGGTTAGCTTGTAACCCGCCCCCAGATCACGATCGACCGTAACCGCCGCCCCGCCGGTATGATCCACCGAGCGGCTCTGGATATTATTGCTCACCTGCGTGTTGTTCCGTGAAGGCTAATGCCCTGAGCATTCAGGGTTGCTGCCAAAGACGGATTGGGTGTCGATATATTGGTGGGGAACGCCACCTGCGAGGTAGAGGAATATACGCCTGTTGGCACAAGATCGTTCTGGTACATGTAGTCCAGAGCGAGGGTTACCTTTGTTTCATCATCCGGCGTCCAGAGGAATTTCGAACGCACGCCACGATGTTCGTATCCGTTCACCATGGTATTGTTGGCGATGTTTGTAACATTGCCGTCAAACCCGCCAACCAGAAAATCGGCGTTGGCCACCAGTTTGGACGGTACAAGCGTGCCAGATACCCCCCCTGTCAGGCGGTATTCGTTACCCGAGAAATAGCCGCCCTCCATATAGCATGGAAATCCGCCGTGGGTTTATTGGTGCTGATGTTCACCGCGCCAGCCGAGGCGTTCTTGCCAAACAGCGTGCCCTGCGGGCCGCGCATGACCTCTACCTGACTCAGCCCCACAATATCGGTTGTGGCCATGCCGGGGCGGGCCATCACCACGCCATCGATCACAGTCGAAACCGACGGCTCCACCCCCGGCGATGTGGAAATAGTGCCAATACCACGGATAAACACCGCACGATCCTTGGAGGATGAATTGGCGCGGAAATTGGCCGAGGGAATAAATTCGAAAATACCCTGCAGGTCATGCACGTTATCACGCCGCGCCTGACTGGCGGTATAAACCGTTGTAGCCACAGGCACTTTCTGCAGCGGCTCACTACGCCGCCGCACGCTGACCGTTACCTCTTCCGCGCTGGCAGCAGGCTGTGACGCCCCCGCCGCATGGGCCAGACCCGTATCAAGCCCACCACCCAAACCACAACCAAGCGATGTCGCTGACATGGTCCAAACAATTCGTCGCATACCTGCTGACATGACTGACATCGCTAATTCACCGAAAAAAAAAGTGTTTTACATAAGTCCGATAACGAATCGTTTTATCGGTCATAAAATAACTAAAAGTCAATGTTGTTATTTTTTCATTTCTCATTATATTCACACCTCAGAGGGGTGATTCGCTCCGGGCGGTTTTATGCCATGCGGAACCAGACCTCCTTAACCGCCTACGGGTGTCACGGAAAACTCTTTAACTTACTGTTTTATAACAGTTTTATTGAGAGTCTTTGTGGCCTTCCCTCATGAGCGAAATTAACGCTTTTTATTCGTTATTATGGGATTTGCTCAGATGTCTCTCAGCCCGCTCGCAGCGCCCGCTCACCCCACCCTGACCAAACTGGGGGGCAATATCGGTGCCGAAATCCACGGCATTACCCTCTCCCCCGACCTGCCGGAGCAGGATATCGACTTCATTTACAAGGCGATGCTCGAGCACAAGGTCATCTTCTTCCGCCGTCAGACACTCGACAGCAGCCAGCAGGAACAGCTTGGCACGCGCTTTGGCACGCTGGTTTCGCACCCGACCGTTGCCAGCGCCAAAGGCACCAACCACATTTTCGAGCTCAAGGCCCGTAAAGGCCGGGCCGCCAATACATGGCATGCGACATGACCTTCATGTCGTCCTACCCCAAGGCCTCCATCCTCCGCTGCATCCAGCCTGCCCCGTATGGTGGCGCAACGCTGTGGGCCAATACCGTCACAGCCTATGAGGGCCTGCCCAAACCCTTGCAGGAACTGGCGGACAAGCTGTGGGCCATCCACACCAATGATGGTTACGACCACACCGATCTGGTTGCCGAACGGGACTGGGAGTTCGTTCAGTGGTCGGCCAATGTGTTCGCGGCACGTGTTTTCGAAGCGCGGCACCCGCTGGTGCGCATTCACCCCGAAACGGGTGAGAAAAGCCTGATTCTGGGCAATTTCATCAAGCGTCTGGCGGACTTTAACCTGCCCGATTCCAATGCCCTGCTGGAACTGTTCCTCTCCCACGCCACCCGGCCGGAAAACACGCTGACATGGCACTGGCAGGCAGGTGATGTCGCCATGTGGGACAACAGGGCAGCGCTGCACCGCGCCGTGGCCGATTTTGGTGATTTCCCGCGCCTGCTCCAGCGTGTCACTCTCGTGGGCGATACCCCCGTCAGCACAGACGGACGCGAGAGCGAGCAGATCATCAACGCCCAGCCCAACCGCGTGTGCTGCTCGAAACACCGCACCACTGGGCTGAACGCACACAGGCCTGATCAACCAGCCCCAGCCTTCCGGGACAGGCAGCCATGCTCCCCCCGGAAGGCACGAGGGGGATTTTATGGTATAGGCGCGTCTTCATTACTACGGACCGCCTTATGCCTGCCCCAGCCCATGATGCCCCCGCGCACGCCTTTCAGGCCCCCCGGCCGTGGTGGATGCTCCGCACGGCCTGATCGGATTTTTTATCCTGATCATGCTGCCCTTTCTCTACCCTGCCATTCCACCGCTGACCGATTTACCCGGCCATATGGGACAATACCGGGTGGAAGCAGATCATGCGCTCTCCCCCGCGCTCCAGCAGTATTATGCCCTGCACTGGCACCTAAACGGTAATCTGGGGGCGGATCTCATTCTTCTGCCGCTGGGCCAGTTGCTGGGTCTTGAGCCAGCTACACGCATTCTCATCATGCTGGTGCCGATCCTAACCCTGCTGGGTTTTTTCAATCTGGCGCGCACGGTGCATGGCACCGTACCCCCGGCAACCCTGTTTGCCATGCCGCTGGTTTTCAACACGCCTTTCCTGTTTGGCTTTGTTAATTACAGCCTGTCCATGGCGCTGATGCTCAATGCCTTTGCCCTCTGGCTACGCCTTGGCCAGAGCAACCGCACAGCCTTACGCGCGGGGCTTTTTGTTATTCTGTCGTCCCTGCTCTGGCTCTGTCATGTTTATGGGTGGCTGGTACTCGGGCTGTGCGCCACCTGTGCCGAGTGTGCCCGCCTGAGCGACCGGCGCTGGCCTTCACTAGCGCGCATGCTACTCAGGCTTTTACCTCTTACCCCACCGTTCGTCATCATGGCGTTCTGGCGCGGCGATGGTGGTAGCGAACACTGGAACTACAACTGGTCTGACAAGCTGGTCTGGATTGCCAAGCTCGTCTGCGACCGCTGGATGTTTTTTGACATCGCCAGCGCCGTTTTCCTTGTTGGCATGCTGATTTTTCTGCTTCGATCCCGCCTCATGCGCCCAGACCCGCGGCTCGGCTACCCCGCCATCGCCATGCTGGCACTATACTGTGTTGTACCCTCGGCTTTTGGTGGCGGCTCCTACGCGGATATGCGCATGACACCGTATATTATCGCACTGGGTTTTCTGTCCTTTCGTCCCCGCCCCGTGGCTGTCAGCGGTAGCGCTGCCTCACGCCTGCGCTTTCTGCCTGTTCTGGCGGTTGGTTTTTTCGCCCTACGCTGTCTTGGCACAACGACCAGCTTCGCGCTGTCGGCCACGGTCTATAACCAAGCGCTGCATGCCGTTGCCCATATTCCGCAAGGCCAGCGCGTTGCGGCCTTTGTGGGCCGGGGCTGCCGCACGGGCTGGAATCCTCACAGGCTGGATCACCTGCCCTCTCTGGCCCTGCTCCGCCGCGATGCGTTCGTGAATGATCAATGGAATATCGGGCGCACACAGGTTGTGCAGCCTATCTATTTCGCCAGCACCGACCCCGGTTTTCATTACGGTCAGGATCCATCACAGATCGTGATGGCCCAACCCTGTGGCCCGGCATGGTCACTAGACAGGTCGCTGGCTGAACTGCCGCGCGAACGGTTCGATTTTGTCTGGCTGATTACGCCGCCTGCCTTTAACCCACACGGGCTGGATGGCATGACCGAGGTCTGGCGCGAGGGCGCTCAGGCCCTGTATCGTATTCCCCACGATACGTCCCTTCCGGCCCGCTAGGCGGTTTTACCGGCAGGGTACCCCCTCCGCCCGACCGGGCGAAGGGGGACAACACAGGCTCAGAACGCCGCAGGGACGTGCTGGCTGCTCACCAGTTTAATGATGGTGTGCGCCTTGAGCGCATCCGGCCCACCTTCCGTGCCGTACCCGGAATCCTTCACACCGCCAAAGGGTGTTTCCGGCGCGCCGATACCATGATGGTTCACCGCCACCATGCCCGCTTCCAGCGCTTCGCCCAGTAGGCGTTCGGTCCGCTCATTGCGGGTATAGACATAGGCCGCCAGACCGTAAGGCAGGCGGTTGGCTTCACGCACCGCGTCAGCCAGTTCGGTATATTCATCCACAATAACGATGGGGCCGAACGGCTCCTCGTTCATCAGACGCATAGCCAGCGTGGGCTTGCACACGAGCGTGGGCGGGAAGAAAAAGCCCGTATTGGGCAGGGGCGTATCGGGCTGCCACAGCTCGGCCCCTTTCTGGCGGGCATCTTCCACCAGTTCGGTCAGGGCTTTCACGCGCCGCTCGCTAACCAGCGGCCCCATGGTCACGCCATCCTGCAGGCCGCTGCCGATCTTGAGCGCGCTGACCTGCGCCTTGAACTTTTCCAAAAAGGCCGGTGCAATATCGCGGTGCAGCAGGAAGCGGGTGGGAGCAATACACACCTGACCCGCATTGCGGAACTTGGCACCGGCCAGCCGTTCGGCCGCTGCATCCAGATCCGCATCGGGGCAGATGATGACGGGGCCATGGCCGCCCAGTTCCATAGTGACAGGCTTCATCTGCGCACCGGCCAGAGAGGCCAGATGCTTGCCAACCGGCGTAGACCCCGTGAAGGAAATCTTGCGCACCACCGGATGGGCGATCAGATATTCCGAAATCTCGGCCGGGTCACCATAAACGAGCGACACAACCCCTTCGGGGATACCCGCATCGCAAAAGCAGCGGATCAGTTCAGCGGGAGAAGCCGGGGTATCTTCCGGTGCTTTTACAATAACCGCACACCCGGCCCCAAGGGCCGCACCCAGCTTGCGGGCAATCTGGTTGATGGGGAAGTTCCACGGCGTAAACGCCGCCACCACACCCACGGGACGACGCAGAACGCGCTGCTCAACATCGCGCGCGCGTGCGGGCACCAGCTCGTCATTCAGACGGCGGCCTTCCTCGCCAAAATATTCAATCACATCGGCTGCGACCATAATCTCGATCACTGCCTGCGCTACGGGCTTGCCCTGCTCACGGGTCATAATGCGCCCGATATCCTGCGCACGCTCGCGCAGAAGGGCAGCGGCCTTGCGCATGACCCCAAAACGCTCCCACGCGCTCATGCTGCGCCACACCTCAAACCCGGCAGCGGCACCAAGGGCAGCCTGCTCCAGATCAGACTTGTCCGCATGGGCGACATGGCCAATGACTTCCGCCGTTGCGGGGTCGAGCACGTCAATCGTGCGGCCACCCGTCGCGTCACGCCATTTTCCGCCAATCAGAAGCTGTGTGTTTACCAGTGTTTCAGCCATAAAGCCCTCTCAAGCAGATAGGGCGGGAACAAGCCCGCCTTTTGTCCTTCATTGTAACAGCAGGCTGGCCCTGCCTCAAACCCCCACACCACACGCCGGAGCGACGCGAGGTCAGGCTGGTTTGTGGTCTTTGAGCACCATGGGCAGCCCCGCCGCCACAAACATGACCCGACCGACCTGCGCTGCCAGTTTCTGGTGCAGGTTCCCGCCTCATCGCGGAAACGGCGGGCCAGCGCATTATCAGGCACGATACCCAGCCCCACCTCGTTTCCCACCAGCACCGTAGGGGCCAGACGGGTAGACAGGCTCTGGAGCAGGCGCGCGCTGTATGCCTCCACATCCTGCTCTTCCAGCAAAAGATTGGTCAGCCACAGGGTCAGGCAGTCCAACAGGACAGGCATATGCGCATGCTGTTCCAGAACGTCCGGCACATCCAGCGGTTCCTCCACTGTCTGCCAGCCCGCATGAGCGCGCGCGCTCTTGTGCTGGGCTATGCGGGCCCCCATTTCTTCATCCCATGCCCGGCCTGTGGCGACATAAAGCCGGGGGCCGGGCAGGGCTGTCAGGCAGGCCTCTGCCAGACGGCTTTTGCCCGAGCGTGCACCACCCAGAACCAGCAAGGTTCCGGCCAGCCCTGTATCGGAAAGGTTGAGCACAACGCCACTCATGCGATAATCCGCCTTTTCAGGGGATGCTCTCCCCGCCCAGTTTCCGGGCGACCGCACCACTCCGGGTGCACGCCGCCTTGCCGTTTTTGCCACCGCACAGGACATTCCGCCATGCCGTCCGCGCCGCTGCCAGCCCCCCATCCGTTGTCCAGCGCCCCGGCGCCGTCCAAGACAGAACTCC
>NZ_BAIN01000087.1 GCF_000613285.1 Acetobacter papayae JCM 25143
TCGCCCGCCACCCTTTCCACCCCGCTGCCGTATCCCTGCACGGGCATTGCTCACGAAATATTTCAACCAGCGGTGCCAGCCCCACACCCCGCCCTATGAAAAAACTGCCCAGACTCGGCCAGAAGGCAAGTTTTTCCTTGCAATACGGCCCTCCGTTCTGTCATCGTTCCAAAGAACAAACCCCGCCCAGTTCTGTAACATAACGTAATCTGGCAGGGGGGACTGGTAGCCACATGATGGAGAACAGGATCATGAACAGCCTTTCTCTCATTCTTGCAGCGGCAGCTCTGGGAATCGGGGTAGCCGTAGCGGATCGGGTGTCGGATGCGCCCATTAATGCCGCGCAGCCTGCCGTCCATATGATGCCGGTCAGCCTGCCTTCTGTACTGGCACGCTGATACACCAGCGGTTGCGATAGCGCATAGGCAAAACCGCCATGCTGTGGCACCTGAAAGCCCATGGGGCGCTCATATAGCCCCGTGAGCATAAACAGGCAGAGCACAGCAGGCACAGCCATGATGCAGACCGTCCGGTTATCGGTATCACGCTTGATCTTGAAGAGGGCGGCGCGGATCAGTATTCGCGCTTTGCGTGGTGCGCCATGCGCGAAAACTACCTTTCGGCTGTCAGCACGGCAGGTGGGTTACCTATGGCTCTGCCGCTTTTTCCGCAGCTTGCGCGTGATTACATGACCAAGGTGGACGGACTGCTGATTACCGGCGGCGCGTTTGACATAGACCCCGCCCTGTATGGCGAGCAGACCCGGCACCCCAGCGTTACCCTACGCCCCCGCCGCACCCGCGCCGAAAGCGCTTTTCTGGCCGAAGCCATGGTGCGCGGCCTGCCCGTACTGGGCATATGCGGGGGCATGCAGCTCATGGCCGTGGCCCTTGGCGGCACGCTTATCCAGCATCTGCCCGATACCCTCCCCAACGCCCTGCCGCATGAACAGCCCAACCCGCGTGATGAGGCCAGCCACGCGGTGGAGATCATGCCCGGCACGCTGCTGGCGCGCATTGCGCAGGAGCGAACACAGGCCGCCGTCAACTCCGCCCACCATCAGGCCGTGCGCGATGCCGGACGGGGCCGCGTGAACGCCGTAGCAGAGGATGGCGTGATCGAAGGGGTGGAAGATCCGACACAGGAATTTTTCCTTGGGGTGCAATGGCACCCGGAATTTGGCATAGACCCCGTGGACAAGGCCCTGTTCAGGGCATTTATCAAAGCAGCAGGAGAGCAGGGGTGACCCAGGAACCGCGCGCGGAGCGCATTGCAAAGTGGCTGGCCCGATCTGGCGTGGCCAGCCGGCGCGACGCCGAGCGTATGATCGAGGAAGGCCGTATCCGCCTGAACGGTCAGCCAGTGACACACCCGGCCACCTTCGTTAGCGACAACGACATTGTGCAGGTCAATGGCGAGCCCGTGGCCCCGCCCCAGCGCACCCGGCTGTGGCGCTACCACAAGCCGGACGCTGGTAACAACCCACCGCGACCCCGAAGGGCGGCGCACCGTGTTTTCCGCCCTGCCAGAAGACATGCCCCGCGTGATCAGCGTAGGCCGCCTCGATCTGAACAGCGAAGGGCTGCTGCTGCTGACCAATGATGGCGAACTGGCCCGCAGGCTTGAGCTGCCCTCCAACGGCTGGCTGCGGCGCTACCGCGTGCGTGTGTTCGGTGTGGTGGACGAGGCGCGGCTGGCAGCACTGGCCAATGGCAGCGTGTTCGACGGCGTGCGCTACGGCCCCATTACCGCGGAGCTGGACTCCAGCAAGGGCGACAATGCGTGGCTGACCGTCTCGCTGCGTGAAGGTAAAAACCGCGAAATCCGTAAGGTCATGTCGGGGCTGAACCTGCATGTCAGCCGCCTGATCCGCACCAGCTATGGCCCCTTCCAGCTCGGGGTGCTGCCCCGTGGCGCGCTGGAGGAAGTCTCGCCCCGCGTGCTGCGTGACCAGTTGCCCAAGCTGAAGAACGCCCGGCCAAGCCCCGCACCCGCACAGAGGGGCAGAACCGTCCCGCTCCTTCAGGCGACTGAGCGTGCGGATTATCGCCGGGAGCCGCCGGGGCCGCATGCTGCACGCCCCCACCGGCTCCACCACACGCCCCACGGCCGACCGCGTGCGGCAGGCCCTGTTTGACATGCTGCTGCATGCCCCATGGGGTGGCCTGCCCCTGCTTGAAGGCGCGCATGTGCTGGACGCCTTTGCAGGCACCGGCGCGCTGGGGCTAGAAGCCCTCTCTCGCGGGGCGGAGCACGTTACGTTTTTCGAGACCGACCGCGCCGCACTGGCCGCCCTGCGGGCCAATATCCACGCCTGCGGGTGGGAAAGCCGCACAACCGTTATCCCGCGTGATGTTGCCTACCCCCGCGCGCCCAACCCCGAGCGGGAACCGGCCCGGCTGGTTTTTCTGGACCCGCCATACCGTCTGGGCCTGCCCACCACCGCCCTGCGCGCCCTGCGCGACCGGGGCTGGCTGGCACCAGAGGCCATTGTGGTAGCCGAAACCGCGCGCATGAAGCCCTGCCCTTCGCCCCCCCGGAGGAAGAAACGCAGGCCGTGGATACCCCCCCACAGGCCCAGCCCCGGCAAGCGCCCATGGCACAGGCTGCCGCTGGGCAGGCCCCCGCCATTGCGGTACCCCGCCGGAACGGTCTGGTGCTCGAAGCTCTGGGGGAACGCCAGCACGGGGCCGCGCGGCTTTCAATCTGGCGGCTATAAGCGGGTCAGGGCGAAAATTCGTCCGTTCCGCTGGTGAGTATGGCGTGGCTGCGCTAAAGAGCACAAAACAGAAACCCCTCAGCCGCATATCAGAAAGCAGGAGTCCGTCATGGCAGGCAGCGTAAACAAGGTTATTCTTGTGGGTAATCTGGGCAAGGACCCGGAAGTACGCAACAGCCAGAACGGCGCGAAAATTGTCTCCTTCTCGCTGGCCACCAGCGATACCTGGAACGACCGCGCCTCGGGCGAGCGGCGTGAACGCACGGAATGGCACCGGGTCGTTATTTTTAACGAACGTCTGGCCGATGTGGCGGAACGCTTCCTGCGCAAGGGCCGCAAGGTCTATCTGGAAGGCTCGCTCCAGACCCGCAAATGGACCGATCAGGGCGGGCAGGAACGCTTTACCACCGAGGTGGTGATTGATCGTTTCCGTGGCGAACTGACACTGCTCGACAACCGTCAGGAAGGCGAAGGCGGTGGCGGTTATGGTGGTGGCAGCAGCTACGGCGGTGGAAACGCCGGTGGTGGCGCTGGCTCCAGCAGCTATGGCGGCTATAACAATGGCGGTTCGGGCGGCGGTGACTATGGCGGCGGCTCTGCCCCGTCATCGTCCTCACGCCTACCTGCTCCGCAGCGTGGCGGCAATGCACCGGGCGGCTGGGATGCCTCGGGCAACAGCGATCTGGATGACGAAATCCCGTTCTGATACCCCGTCAGGCGCAGGTCTGACCCACACCAGAGCAGGGGCCTGACAGGGATTAGGCTGTTTGCCCACCCGCCCCTGTGGCCTGTTCGCACACACTGTTGCAGACAGGCCATAAAACCACACTTGAACCGGACAAGTATTTCACTCCGGTTACATAAAACTTATCAATTTCTATACGTTATATTCATATTTAAGAAATTCCTCTTTACGTGATCACATAAATTTCTTGGCTGATGAACCCGTTACCGTTATAAGCCGCGTCATTCTTTTCAGGGCAGGCCTCCTGTCGTTGCAAAGGCTGACAACTGATATGATTACTTTACCGCCTGATTATCGTCCGTCCGAAGGTGAGGAGTTCATGAACCCTCTCCAGACGGAATACTTCCGGCAGAAACTGCTTAAATGGCGCGCCGAACTGCTGAAGGAAGCCGGGGACACTCTGGCCAGCCTGTCAGAAGGGGGTATTCATGAAGCGGATATCACCGACCGCGCCAGTGTCGAAACCGACCGTGCGCTGGAACTGCGCACCCGCGACCGCGCCCGCAAGCTGATTGGCAAAATCAATCTGGCCCTGCAGCGCGTCGAGAACGGCAGCTACGGCTATTGCGAGGAAACCGGCGAGCCCATCGGCCTGAAACGCTTGAGGCCCGCCCGATCGCCACCCTGTCCATTGAGGCACAGGAACAGCATGAGCGGATGGAAAAAACCCATCGCGACGACTGATTTACAGCGCCACCGGCAAGGCTGGTACCAACTTTGCCGGTGGAATGATTAATTTTTTCGTTTTTTGATCGCCTCAGTCTTGCGGCGGGGCGCGTGAGCCGCTAGAACCCCCCGCAGGCAACGCTGCTGTAGCTCAGTGGTAGAGCACTCCCTTGGTAAGGGAGAGGTCGACAGTTCAATCCTGTCCAGCAGCACCAGCCTTGCTTTTTCATGACAATTTACGCCTTGCCCCATGCACAGACCCTACGGGTCTGCCTGCATCATGTGGCCCTGCGTGGCGTCCACGGGCTTTCAGCCCCGCAGCGCACCAGCCCGACGCCCTCAAACAGACGGGCACAAAAAAACCCGGCCTGTATCGCCGGGTTTTAAAGGGGAGGCCGTTACACAGCCAGAGCACCGGGCCTTCAGGCTTCAGGCTTGACCAGCACATGGTGCTTGCGCCCGGCAGACAGCCTGATAGCGCCATCCACCAGATCCTGCACACCAATCAGGTGGTTTTCATCCGCGATCACCACGGTATTCAGCCGTGCGCCACCACCGCGCACCAGCCGCCGGGCCTCGCCATTGCTTTTGGCAAGCCCTGCTTCCGTCAGCAGGCGGAAAGCGGGAATCCCTTCCGCCAGAGCCGCCGCAGACACGGCATGCACCGGCAGGTCGGCCGCAACCGTGCGCCCTTCCTCAAAGGTCTGGCGGGCGGCTTCCGCTGCCGCAAGGGCGGCCTCGCGCCCGTGGCACAGGGCTGTGGCCTCGGTGGCCAGCACTTTCTTGGCCTCGTTAATCTCGGCCCCGCCAAGGGCTGCCAGCCTGTCGCATTCTTCCAGCGGCAGTTCGGTAAACAGGCGCAGGAAACGCCCCACATCGGCATCTTCCGTATTGCGCCAGAACTGCCAGTAATCAAAAACCGAAAGCCGGGCCGCGGACAGCCACACGGCCCCGGCGGCCGTCTTGCCCATTTTTGCACCCGATGCCGTTGCCAGCAGCGGTGTTGTCAGCCCCATGACGGTTTTCTGGTCGGTGCGGCGCACAAGCTCCACACCCGAGACGATATTGCCCCACTGGTCAGACCCGCCAAGCTGGAGCCGCGCATCGTACAGGCGGTTGAGTTCGCGGAAATCGTAAGATTGCAGAATGGAGTAATTGAACTCCAGAAAGGTCAGCCCCTGCTCGCGCTCAAGCCTGCTCCTGACGGAATCAAAAGACAGCATGCGGCTGATGGAAAAATGCACGCCTACATCACGCAGCAGATCGATATAGGAGAGCTTGTCCAGCCAGTCGGCATTATTGACCAGACGCGCATCATGCGCACCCGGTGTGCCACCATCTCCAAAACTCAGAAACTGGCGCAGGCAGTTTTCAATACCCGCCATGTTGGCACGGATGACATCCTCCGTCATCAGCCGCCGCGCTTCCTCACGGAAGGACGGATCACCAATCCGGGCCGTGCCGCCGCCTATCAGGGCGATGGGGCGGTGCCCGTGGCGCTGCAACAGCCGCAGCATCATGATCTGGATTAGCCCGCCCACATGCAGGCTGTCCGCCGTGGGGTCAAAGCCGATATAGGCCGTAACGGACTGCTGCTCCATCAACGCATCGAGCGCCTGCGCGTCCGTGCACTGAAAAATGAAGCCGCGCGCCGCTGCCTCCCGCATGAAAGCGCTGCGAAATCCGTTTGCGTCCATTATCCTGTTTTCCTCTCATCCGCCCAAAGCCACGCCCGCACAGGGCTGGCCCCGTCCGGTTCACGCTCTAGCATGGTGGCCAGACAAGCGGAACCGGGGCGGTGGCGTGCTTACGCCGTGCCGCCTACCGTAAGCCCGGTCATTTTAAGGGTGGGCTGGCCCACACCCACCGGCACACCCTGACCGGCCTTGCCGCAGGTGCCAATACCCGGGTCCAACTCCAGATTGCCGCCTATCATGGAAATCTGGTTCATGGCCTCGGCCCCGCTACCGATCAGGGTCGCGCCCTTGACCGGAGCACCCACCTTTCCATCCTCGATCAGATAGGCTTCCGATGCCGCGAACACGAACTTGCCCGAGGTGATATCCACCTGCCCGCCGCCAAAATGCACCGCATACAGGCCACGCTTGACCGAGCGGATCATCTCCTCCGTGGTGGCGGAACCCGGCTGCATGATGGTGTTGGTCATGCGCGGCAGCGGCATATGCGCATAGGATTCGCGGCGGCCATTGCCCGTGGGGGCCATATCCATCAGCCGGGCATTCAGCCTGTCCTGCAGATAGCCGCACAGAATCCCGTCTTCTATCAGCACCGTGCGGCTGGTGGGCGTGCCTTCATCATCCACCGTCAGGCTGCCACGCCGGTCGGGCAGAGTGCCATCGTCAATCACCGTCACGCCGGGGGAGGCCACGCGTGTGCCCATCCGCCCTGAGAACATGGATGTGCCCTTGCGGTTGAAATCCCCCTCAAGCCCGTGGCCAACCGCCTCATGCAGCAGGATACCGGGCCAGCCAGCACCCAGCACCACTTCCATCTGCCCGGCGGGAGCAGGGCGGGACTCGAGCGCTACCAGCGCCTGACGCAGCGCCTCATCCACCGCGCCCTGCCATGTTTCGGCTTCCAGCAGGCGGTTGATGGCATAGCGCCCGCCCAGACCATGGCCACCGCTTTCGCGCCGCCCGTCCTGCTCCACCACAACGGATACATTCAGCCGCACCAATGGGCGCAGGTCCGCTACCCGTGCGCCATCGGCCCGGATGATCTGCACCGCCTGCCATTCTCCCGACAGCGAGGCCATAACCTGCACCACCCGGCTGTCCCGCCCGCGGGCATAGGCGTCAATCTCGCTCAGAAGGCCCGAACGGGTGGTAAAATCCGTATCCCCCAGCGGGTTGGCATCGGTATAGAGCCGCTGGTTAGTAGGCCGCGGAGCCTGTGCCAGCGTGCCTGAGCGCCCAGCCCGGACAGCCTCAACCGCATTGCCCGCACGCTGCACGGCCTCGCGGCTGAGTTCATCGGCATGGGCAAAGCCCGTTTCCTCGCCCAGCACGGCGCGCAGGCCAAAGCCCGAACTGGTGTTGAACGAGGCGGAGCGGATCACCCCATCATCCAGCGCTATGGATTCGCTCTCGCGGTATTCAAGAAACAGTTCGCCATCATCATGCCCGCAAGGGCCTTGCGGGTCAGGGTTTCGGCTTCATCACGGCTCAGCGTTGCGCCGGGGCGGGCAAAAAACAGCGTGTCCGTAACCGCCAGCGCCCCCGGCGAGCCCGACAGACCGCCTGACTGAGTGAACGATGTCGTCATGACCAAAAACCTTCCCTGACAGGGGCCGAAAAACAGTATGGCGGTAGCGCGGTGTTCAGACGCCGGGCAGTTCGTTTACGGTAACAACACGCCAGCCCGCATCAAGCCGCTCAAGAATGGTGATAGAAAGATTCTGCACTGAAAAATGCAGCGCCGTCTCGGCATGCACCCGCAGCGCATGTGCCAGCGCACAGCGGATAACCCCGCCATGGGCTATGGCCACAACATCCTGCCGGGCGTATTGCGCGGCCAGCCGGTCCAGCAGGTGCCCCACACGCGCGCAGACATCGGCAACACTTTCTCCCTCCGGCGGGCGGTCAGTCGCCCCTACCGGCCAGAAAGGATGCGGCGGCAGCCGCAGGTGGCCGGGCAGGCGGTCATAGGTCAGCCCCTGCCAGCGCCCCAGATTCTGCTCGATCAGCTCCGGTTCCACCTGCAGGGCGGGCCGGCTACCATCGGCCAGCGTATAGCCCGCATCAAAAATCGCCTCCGCCGTGCGGTGCGTGCGCGATAACGGGCTGACCAGCCAGTGCGCGTGCTCGGGCAGGCGGGCCGCCAGCGCACGATACATGGGCCGCTGCGCCACCAGACTCTCGGGGCAGAGCGGCACATCCATGCTGCCATACATGCACAGGCGGGCGTTTTCCTCCACCAATGCGTGGCGGATCAGCCAGAACCGCGTAATGCCCGCTTCAAGCCGGGGGCCGTCAAGAAAATGCTCCTGCGTGTCCTGCACACCTGCAAGAGCCACGCTGCCGGGGGTAGGATCGCTCATGCGCCTGTTGTGCGGCCCCCGCCGCTCAAGCGCAAGAGCGGAAATACGCCTGCGGCACACGGAGCGGGGTCACGCGCGGCAATGCTTTCCCAGTGATCGAGCACAAATACCAGCTTGCCCAGCACCTGCCCCACATCCCGCACGAGGGCGGCGGTTTCGGTGGCGGCATCGGCCTCTCCTGCCGTAACATGCCGCGCACTGGCTGCAATCCGCAGCGCGCCCGCAACACCGCCCAGAGCCTGCGCGCAGGGCAGGGCCACGGGCTGGCCCACATGGCACGGC
>NZ_BAIN01000086.1 GCF_000613285.1 Acetobacter papayae JCM 25143
GAGGCCTCCATCTGTGTCAGGCCGGTGGGTGGCCGATGGCTGCGGCCAGGGCAACAGGCAGTGCTCCGATCAGGTTGCCCAGCAGCACGGCGGCCACGCCCGCGCGGAAATCTAGCCCGAGGCTGACCAGCAGCGCGCCCGTTACCCAGCCGCCGGGGCCGAGATTGGGAGAAAAATGGCTCCAGAACACCCGGTCCATTTTCATGGTCTTGAGCGCATCCGGCACGGGCTGGCTGACGGAGGCCGCCGAAAGTTCCTCCATCCAGCCCCCGTGGGGCGTATTGGCGGCAGCCTGAACGGGTGGGGGAGTATCCTGAGTCATGCGTGTTTCCACAAAGCGCGAGGAGCAGAGGCCCGGTGTGGCCGGTTTCGGTTCAGGAAAGGTCGGGCTCGGGCATGCTGCCCGGAGCGCCCGTGGGCTGGCTCGTGTAATAGGCCTCAGCCACGCGGGGGGGCAGAAGGTCCATCAACCGTGAGCCCGCCGCCAGCCAGCGCGGAAAGGTAATGCGCCGCTCGTTACGGCCCAGCCCACGCAGGATACGATGGCACGCCGTGTTAACGTCTGTCAGCCCCGGCATGGAAAAGCGGTTGCCCGCGACCATGGGTGTATCCAGAAAACCACAGACGACAGAGCTGAGCAGAATGCCCTCGCGCCGGGCGCTGGAGCCGCTGGCGACCATAAAGCGGTCCACTGCCGCCTTGGCCGCGCAATAGGCAGGCGTGCCGGGAAAAGACACAAGCCCCGCGACCGATGAAATGGCGCAGATCCGCCCGCGCATGCCATCGGGCTGGCGTGGTTGGCGGCGCATGACATCCATGGCGGGCAGCACGGTGTTGAGCACGCCCATCAGATCGGTTTCAAAAATCCGGCGCACCTGTTCGGGGGGTTCATGCGGGGCCTGTATCGTGGCGCTGGGTTTGCGGGTGCCCCCGGTAATGCCCGCACAGGCCAGAACCAGATTGAGCGGCCCCGCCTGATGCACCCACGCTTCGATACGCGCGCGGTCCGTTACATCCGCCAGAAGGGTGGAGACCTCGGCCCCTTTTGCCTGACAGCGTGCGGCGGTGTCGTTCAGGCGTTCGGCGCAGCGCCCCCCCAGCCAGAGCCTGCGACCGGGGCGTGCAAGCGTGAGGGCCAGCGCCTGACCCAGTCCAGAGGAAGCGCCGGTAATAAGGGCAGAAGGATGGAGCATTGAAAAATCAGTCTTCAGCATCGTGTTGCGGGCTGTGGCGCAGCATGGCGGCTTCTGGCATGAAGGGGCAAGACCGGAAGCGCAATACGGTGGCATACCGAGGGAGCATTGAGGGGAGCATGGAAGGCGGCATGGTGGAAAACGGAGCAGACTGTCCGGCAAAAATAAACCGCAGGGGTGTGTGTTTTGTCATATCCGCACCCTCAGGGGCAGGAAAATCGACTATTGCCAATGCCTTGCGGGCTTCGGACACACGACTGCGGCATTCCGTATCCGTGACCACGCGCCACCCCCGGCCGGGCGAGAAAGAGGGTGTGCATTACTACTTCCGCAGCATGGAACAGTTCGAAAACATGGCCGCGGCGGGGGAAATGCTGGAATGGGCGACCGTGTTCGGGCGCGGCTACGGCACCCCCCGCGCTCCGGTGGAGCAGACGCTCGCTGCCGGGCATGACATGGTGTTCGACATCGACTGGCAGGGACACCAGCAGATCAGGCAGCGTTGCCGGGCGATGTGGTGAGCCTGTTCGTGCTGCCGCCTTCCATGGCCGAGCTTGAACGCCGCCTGCATGGCCGGGCCTCAGACCATCCGGACGAAATCGCCCGCCGCATGGCCGCCGCGCGTGACGAAATTTCGCACTGGCGCGAATTTGACTACGTGATCGTCAACACCGAACTGGACCGCGCCATAGCCGAGGCCCGCGCGGTGCTGACAGCCGCCCGTCAGGCGGTGCCCCGTCAGGCCGGGCTGGTGGATTTTGTCGGCACCTTTGGGGTCTGAAATCTGATGGATTTTTCCGCCATTACTGTCCTGTGCGTGGGCGATGTCATGCTCGACCGTTTTCTGTACGGTCGCATGGAGCGTATCTCGCCCGAAGCGCCGGTGCCTGTGCTCCTGCTTGATAACCGGCGCGAAATGCCGGGCGGTGCGGGAAATGTCGCCAGCAACATTCTCTCGCTCGGCGGGCGGGCGGTGCTGGTAGGGCTGACCGGACAGGACGAGGCCGGGGCCACACTGCGTGGCGCGCTGGCCGACAGGGCGGGCTTGCAGGATGCAACCTGCGCCAGTGCCGTGCGCCCCACAATCTGCAAGACCCGTTTTATCGCAGCCCACCAGCAGGTGGTGCGGGTGGATGAGGAAAGCCGCACCCGCCTTGCTACGCAGGAGGCTCAAAGCCTGTGCGCTGCCATAAGTGCTCATATGGCGCAGGTGCAGGCGGTTGTGGTGTCGGATTACGGCAAGGGTGTTTGTGCGCCCGCCGTGCTGGAGCATCTCTTCGCGCAGGCGCGGCAGTTTGGCGTGCCGGTTTTTGTTGACCCCAAAAGCACCGATTACAGTCTGTATCGCGGGGCTGCGTGCATTACCCCCAATGCGCGTGAACTGGCGGCGGCCTCGGCCATGCCGGTTGAGAGCGAAGCGCAGGTGGAAGCCGCCGCCCGCACGGTTATGGAACAGGCCGAGGCACAGGCTATCCTCGCAACCCGTTCTGAAAAAGGCATGATGCTGGTGCGGCGTAATGGCCCGGCCCTGTCCGTGCCAGCGCGCGCGCGTGAAGTGTTCGATGTCTCTGGTGCGGGGGACACCGTTATCGCCACCATGGCGCTGGCGGTGGGCTCGGGCATGAGCTTCGAGCAGGCCATGCGTGTGGCCAATGCGGCTGCGGGCGTGGTGGTGGGTAAGCTCGGTACGGCCACAGCGGATATTGGCGAGGTTCTGCGCGAACTGGATGATCAGGAGGCACCGGGCGAGGGCGAAGGGGCCATGGCTCCGCTGCTTTCTCTCGAGGCCATGCGTGCGCAGGTGGATCGCTGGCGGGCGCGCGGGCTCAAGGTCGGCTTTACCAATGGCTGTTTTGATATCCTGCATCCGGGGCATGTCAGCCTGCTGGCACAGGCCCGTGCCGCGTGCGACAGGCTGGTGGTGGCACTGAACACGGATGCCAGCGTGCGCCGCCTGAAAGGCGAGACCCGCCCGGTCAATACGCTGGAGGCGCGCGCGACCGTTATGGGGGCGCTGCGGATGGTGGATGCCGTTGTTGCCTTCGATGCCGATACGCCGCTCGAAACAATCCGTGCTCTGATGCCCGATGTGCTGGTGAAAGGGGCGGATTACACGCCTGAAACCGTTGTCGGGGCGGATCTTGTTCTGGGGGCCGGAGGGCGGCTGGTACTGGCTGATTTGCGTCAGGGCCATTCCACCACGGCCATTATCGGGCGAGCCCAGACTCCGTGACGGGCATGGGTAACGCCCCTTCTGTATCGTCGCAGGGTGGGGGGGCGGCGCTCAGGGCCGTGCATGCGCGCTTTACCGACTGGCTGTTCGGGCAGGCGCTGCCATTCTGGGCAGATACCGGGTGCGATGGTGTTGTGGGCATGCCAGCAGCCCTTGGCGCACAGGAGCATCTGACCTGCGAGGGGGTGCCCGCGCACCCGGCTTTCAAGCGGGTGCGGGTGCAGGCCCGCCAGCTTTTTGTGTTCTCATGGGCGGCCCTGCGTGGCTGGCCTGAAGCCCGTGCCCGGGCCGATGCTCTTTTTGAGTTTCTGCTCAGGGCGCGCCGGGCCGATGGAGCTGGGTCTGCCGCCTGACGCGCTCGGGCGAGGTGCTGGACAGCACGGCGGATCTGTATGATCTGGCGTTCGTGGTGTTTGCGCTGGCGTGGTACGCAAGGCTGGACGGCGTGGGTGAGCCCCCCGTGGCTCTCGCGCGTGAAACCCTGCGCTGGATCGAAACGGAAATGCCCCGGCCCGAGGGCGGGTTTCTGAACTGCCTACCTGATGAGGGCGGAGCATGGCAGCAGAACCCGCACATGCACCTGTTTGAAGCCGTGCTGGCCCTGTACGATGCCACAGGGCAGGCCGATGACCTGACACTAGCCCACAGGCTGTATGATCTGTTCAGAACCCGTTTTCTTGACGCCACAACCGGGTGTCTGGGCGAGTATTTTCAGGCGGACTGGGCTCCGGCAGCGGGTGAGGCCGGGCAGTGGACAGAACCGGGGCACCATTTTGAATGGGTGTGGTTGCTCCACGCCTATACCGCCTGCAGCGGTGTCGAAACCCGTGCGGAGGCCGACAGTCTCTACCGCTTTGCCCTCGCACATGGCGTGCAGGATGATACGGCGCTGGTGCGCGATGCGGTCAGCCGCAATGGTCAGGTGCTCAGCAATGCCGCGCGCCTGTGGGTGCAGGGCGAGGCCCTGCGCGGTATCCTCAGCCATGACGCACAGGGTAATGCCTCGCTGGCTGCCCGCGTGGGTGAGAATCTGCTTGAATACTATCTGCACGGCCCCAAAGCCTGCCCCAGCGCGCAGGCCACATGGACAGACCAGCTTGACGCGCAGGGCCAGCCCGCGGCCGAACGTATTCCCACCAGTTCCCTGTATCATATCGTCACCGCGTATGATGAACTCGATCGGGCGGTGCGTGAGGGGGGGGCTGAAAAGACCCCCGCGTAATGACGGCGGACTCTTACGGGGGGCGCGGGAAATCTGCTATGGTTGCAGGCATGAACACGACCGAAGCCGACCAGCAGAAAGAAGAAGGGCCTCTGGCTCTTGGCCTGCGCCAGCCCCCCGCCAACATAGAAGCCGAGCAGGCGCTGCTTGGCGCCTTGCTGACCAATAACCGTGCCTATGACCGGGTTTCGGACTTTCTGGCCGCCGAGCATTTCGCTAACCGGGTAAATGGCCAGATTTTCGAGGCCATAGCCCGACGGGTTGAAGCCGGGCAATTGGCCGACCCCGTAACCATGCGGGCCGAGCTTGAACATTCAGGTGTGCTGCAAAGCGTTGGCGGCATGGGCTACATGGCCAAGCTTCTGGGCTCCATGGTGGGTATCATCAATGCGGGTGACTATGGCCGCGCCATTCATGATGCGTGGATACGCCGCCAGTTGATCGATATTGGCGAAACCGTCGTCAACAACGCCTTTGGCATATCGGGCGGGCTATCCGGGCCAGACCAGATCGAGGCCGGGGAAGAGGCCCTGTTCAGGCTTGCCACCGAAAAAGGCAAGGAAGGGGATTTTGTCTCCTTCAATCACGCACTGGCCGGTGCGATCGAGGTTGCGGCAAAAGCCTTCGAGAATGATGGCCATGTTACGGGCCTGACCTCGGGCCTGCGGGATATGGACAAGAAAACCGGTGGCCTGCACCCCTCCGATCTGCTGATTCTCGCAGGGCGTCCCGCCATGGGCAAAACGGCGCTGGCAACTAAAATGGCCTTTTCCGCCGCCCGCGCCATTATGGAAGACAGTTCCGACAAGGGCGGTAAGCCTAAAGGCAGTGTCGCTATTTTCTCGCTCGAAATGTCGGCCGAACAGCTTGCCACCCGTATCTTGTCTGAACAGGCCGAAGTTTCGGGTGAGCGGATTCGACGGGGTGATATCGGGCAGAAGGAATTTGACCGCTTTGTGCGGGTCAGCCACGAGCTGTCATCCCTACCGCTGGTGATTGACGATACCCCCGCCATCAGCCTTTCGGCCATGCGTACACGCTGCCGCAGGCTTAAGCGCACGCAGGGGCTCAGTCTTGTTGTGGTGGACTATCTCCAGCTCATGCGCCCGTCAGTCGGCACCCGTCCTGAAAGCCGCGTGCTGGAAATTTCTATGATTACACAGGGGCTCAAGGCCATTGCCAAGGAGCTTGAGGTTCCGGTGCTGGCGCTGTCCCAGCTCTCGCGTCAGGTTGAAAGCCGCGAGGACAAGCGGCCCATGCTGTCGGACCTGCGTGAATCCGGCTCGATCGAGCAGGACGCCGATGCGGTGATGTTCGTCTACCGCGACGAATATTATCTCCAGCAGCGCCAGCCCAAGGAAACAGCCTTTGATTCCATGGATAAATATCAGGCGGCTATGGAAGATTGGCAGCGCCGTATGGGGCTTGTCCATAACAAGGCCGAGCTGATTCTGGAAAAACAGCGTCATGGGCCTACCGGCACCATCAATCTGTTTTTCGAAGGCGAATACACACGCTTTGCCGATCTGGATACCATGCACGACCATTAAGGGCGTGCCCTGTAAGCCCTGTCTGTAGTCATGCTCTACACAAGACGACAGACAGGGTAAGGGTGTTTTTCAGCTTGCTGGTGTTTCCGTGTCGCGTACCAGTAGTAACTGCCGTGATGCGACGGCAATCCCCTGTTCATGAAAAGCCTGCCAGAGCGCGCGCAGGGCTACGGGTCTGGCCAGCTTGATTGTCAGGTCGGCCCGTGCGGTGGCGGTGCCGGTCAGCAGCACGGAGCCATCTTCTACCGAGGTCATGTCCACCGTAACAGGGGCCATGCCATCTACCGCGTCGCAGGCGGTCAGTGTATCGGCCATGACTTGCATTGCCCGGTCGAGATCGGAGGTGAACGGCAGGTCGAGTGTTACAGTAAACACGCCGGGTTTCTGAGCAGCCGTTGCGTTCTTGACCGCTGAGGTAATGAACTGCGAGTTCGGCACGATCATGATGGATTTGTCGTCCAGCAGGATATCGGTCGAGCGTACGCTAATCCGTCCGACCTTGCCCGTTACCCCAGCGATCGTGACCGTGTCTCCAACCGAGACAGGGCGCTCAGCCATGAGGATGATACCGGAGACGAAGTTCTGCACAATGGATTGCAGGCCAAAGCCGATCCCCACTGACAGGGCGCTGACAACCCATGTCAGGCTTTTGACCGTAACCCCCAGCACCGACAGCATGGCCAGCCCGATGAGAATCCATGCCGAATAGCCCAGAATGCCAAGGATGGATGCCTGAGCGCCCGTATCCAGCCGGGTGGTGGGAAAGAATTTCTGGCTGAACCAGCTTTTGACCAGATTGATGACATAGTGCCCGGCAATCAGCAGCCCGACACAGAGCAGCACGGCGTTGAGCGAGACAAAATGTGTGTCGGCATTGGTCTGGCCGTTGAACAGGAAACCAAGCTGCGTCCAGACCTGCGAAGGATCGAACCCGCCTCCCGAACTCGCGACAGCAAACAGCACTACCAGTAAAAGCAGGTTGATCGCGCCGGGAATGAGCACGCTGATCTGGTTGACCAGCCGCGCCGGTATGCCAAGTGCTGTCAGGCGCTGGCCCAGACTGCCATGCGCGCACAGTGTTGTAGCGCAGAGCGTGCTGGACAGGAGTGAGACCAGCAGCAGGCCCGCCAGCGTGATGCTCATCATGCTCAGCCAGGAGATGATGGTATAGGCCAGTGGAATATAACCCGAAAACACCGCCAGCCAGCAGACGATTGCAACCGTCATGGCCAGACTGCGCAGCAACTGCGCAAGGGGCGGGTTGTCTTCGTCTTCCGTATTGGCCGTTACCCGCAACTCACGCGGGATGGCAAACAGTAGCGGGCTGACAGCCAGCGTAAAGGCAGCATCCATCAACTGCACGGAAAGCAGGGATAGGCCGCTATGGGTATCCATGTAACGCAACGCGCCGCGCACAAGCATGGCCCCGGCCAGCCATGCAGGGAACAGGCGCAGGTTTCTGGCCAGTTCGTCGGGTATGGTGAAAACCCGCCATTCCTTCGCGCGGGAAAACAGGCACCAGCCAGTTCCAGCACAAAACCGCATAAGGGGGCCTGTGTCGCCACCATGTCGGCCAGAACAGCCAGATCACCCTGTGCCGCCGGGTTGTCGAAAGACAGGATATTCCACAGGATCTGGCACGAAAAACCCCATGCCGCCGTGGCTATGGCGGCACAGGCGAGCGTCGCGGTAATCGGGCGCAGGCGGCCAAAAGGCACAAAGCGGCTCACCAGCCTGCGCACCGGGCCGTGGCAGCACAGCCACATGGCCATAAGCAGGGCCGTACCCGCAATCCCCCCTAGCGTGATGAAGACGCGCGAGCCGCTAAAGGCAACGCCTGTCAGGGCTACGGTCTGTTGGGCCAGTTCATGCAGGTGGGTGCTGTCCTGCCGGAACGCCCCCGCCAGACCGGACCAGAAATTGATACCCAAGGGTGAGGGAAAACGCTGCCAGAGTGTCGCCTGCTGAATGGCGCTCCCATGCTGGCGCAGAGCGCTGATAAGCTGCTGGGCTTCGGCCTGATACAGCTTCAGCCGCATCATGCGTGCATCCACCTCTTTCTGGCGGCGTGTCAGCGTGTTGCGCTGCTCGGTAATGGAGGCGGCCTCGGCTGGGTCGCCCGCGGCTGGGGGCTTGCCCAGAATGTCCAGAAAATTCTGGTACATGGCGTGGTAGGGCTTCAGCCGTGTCATCAGTGTATCGGCCTGCGTAGCCACAGCCGTTGCCCGTTGCAGCAGGGCGGCCAGATCGGCGGAGGTATGGCCCGTATCGTGGTCCTGCAGGCCGGTATCGTAAATGGTGCGGATTTCCGCTTCCATGTCGTCCAGCGTCTGGTCAGGTGCGCTGTTTTCCGCGCGGGCGATAAAGGCGCTGGCCAGCCCGCCGGGCACATTGC